>NZ_JBICJO010000003.1:0-2046 GCF_043103185.1 Shewanella sp. YQ_9 | reverse complement strand
CTGTTCAGTTATTCTTTTTCTACTTTTTTAGTTCATACCTATTGCAATTCTTTTAGTTCATACCTATTCTGTCTTTAGTTCATACCTATTGATGAGGATCTAAAATGGCAACTGGTGTTCGTCGGGTGACTGTGAGTCTCCCGCCTCTTACTCTTAATCAGCTTGATTTTGTGGCGGCTCAGCTGGGTGTTTCTCGCTCCGCTTTCATAAGCGCTCTGCTTGGTGACATCCTCCCCCCTCTCGTGCCTATGGCTAAGCTTGTTAAGGCCTCTCAGGATGGTTCTGAGGCTGATTCTAAGCGTTATCGGGGGGAGTTTGCCTCAATACTTGATGAGCAGGTTAAAAAGCTAAATGCGGGCTATGGGGAGCTTCAGGATGACTTATTCAAGGAGTGATGTTTTTTGTGATTGGCTTACTGTTACCTGTCACCCGTCTGAGTCTTTTATAGATCGCCTTGTTTTGTTTCTTTTTCATCACATGTGCCCTATTTTGTCCTCTGACAAGGGTCAGGGCACGCCTGGTGCTCCCTCTAAGGCTACCTATCGTGTCGGTGATGGTACTTTGCAGCTTACTGCTAGTAAGGCCTTTCATAGTGCCTCCGCTTCCGGTGGCGCGCTCTCTTGGCTTCGCCGGCATGAGATTTATCGGGACTATCTCAATGTCCTTGGTGAGGTTCCTCATAATGTTTCTAGGCTTGATGCTACTGTTGACCTGTTCACTGATTGCCCCCCTGTGCTTCGTTCTCTTGAGTCTCGTTATCCTGATGATTATTTTAATTTTGGGCGAAAGGCTCTACGGGTTACTCGTCTCTACTCCTCCCGCACTTCTGATGGCCAGCTAACTGGTACTTGGTACGTTGGCCATCGTTCTAATGCGCGCGTTAGCGCGCGGGTCTATGACAAGCAGGCCGAAGCTCTGGAAAAGAGGGGGGAGTCATTACCACCTACAACTCGTATTGAGCTAACATTCCGTAAGGACTTTAACTGCTCTCTATACGATGCTCTCATGCCTGAAACTATATTTTATGCTCATGCCTCACCTAAGCTCGTAGACTTGCCCTCTGATAGGGTTGTGCTCCCTTGGGTTAACGAGGGTTGTGTTCCTTGGCAGTCTGAGCGTAAGGATTACGCGCTTACTCTGGATGTTTTTGAGCGCAGGCTTGCTGCCTCTCCTGATTTACAGTATCTGGCTGAGCTGTCTGCTCAGCTTGGGCCGGGTGCTAAGGCTACCGTTCTTCGTTATTTTGAGGCTGCTTTCAATCGCTATGCCTCACCTTCTGAGAACAATCGTTTTGATTCCTGTAATCAGGATTCTACTGAGGGGTCATCCTCTCAGAGCCCCAGCCCTGCGGTCTAGGTGGGTAGGGCCCCGCTTTAAGCGGGAAGGGACCCGCCGTAACCGATGGGCGCCCAGGCACGGAGTTGCAGCTCTGCACCTGGACTAACACAACCAACTGTATGGAGTTGATTATGCATATCACTGATTGTAACCCTCACTTTGTTTGTAACAAACTTGCTTCTCTCGAGCAGATAGCTCTTGCTGGTCTTATGCTGCATGAGCAGGGGCAAAGCGTTTCTGCTGGCTGTCTCTTTGAACAGCTCCAGTCTGAGCTTGAGACGTGTGTTTCTGCTCTCAAAATCTATGATGCGATCGTGTCTCAAGGGGGTGTGGGGGATGCCCCCACGGGTGACGCTTTATCTAAGCCCCTGCTAGACAGCCCGGAGGGCAGCGTAACTTTCAGCGCTTCTCAGGCTTGACGGTCGTAGACAAGCGTTTTTATCAGCGCTTTCTTGTACAACGATAACTGTACAGTGGAATCTCTGTATCCCGCTGACATCCAGTCCTCTAGGTGGGTTTATCTCATCACCTAGAGGACTTTCTTCTTGTGCTCCTTATGCGCACGGGAGCGGAAGGGGGTACAGCCCCGTGAGGGGGGTGTGCCCCTGCACGCGAATAGTCCGTAGTAATACCGACTATTCGTTTACCCTCGTGGTACTGAATACCCCCTCATCAGGCCTGTATGCCACTGGGATAAAAGGTTTTTTT
>NZ_JBICJO010000039.1:0-175877 GCF_043103185.1 Shewanella sp. YQ_9 | reverse complement strand
ACAACGGCCAGTTCGCCATCCCTGGCTCTCGCTCGAAAGCACGTTGCTACGCAACTCTCGCCAAACCACACCGGGCAAGGGGCTTTGCTTGTCCAAAGCCCCTTGCATCCCCAAGGACACCCCGACGTAGCCGAAATCCCCGCTGGCTTATGAAGCAAATTGGCTACACTCAGGACTCGCCTCCTTGCTCGACCTTCGAGCCTCGACATCCCTGTCTCGGCTACGCCAATTTGCAACAACGCCAGCGGCGGCTCCGAAGGGGGAATTGGTGCAATTCTTCCCACACAGAGTTGTTTTGAGCTGCAGACATACGCCTATTTTCCAGGCATAGGCGGGACTGTGACCGTCGAAAACAAGGATGTTTTCGACGAGGCTACAGGGACGTATTCACGCCGTGTCACAGGATCGCCTGTGCATAAGCCTGCGGCAGGCAATGAGAAACATCCGTCGCCGGAGGCCCTGCCAATACTAATTAGTAACTTTTAGCTGGAAGCTATGATAGCCGCTGTGCCAGCGGCCTAAAGTCGTGGAGCAAATGCATCCAAGCATAACGGCAGTACTCGAAAGCACGTTGCTGCGCAACTCACGCCGAGTCACAGGATTGCCTGTGCGAAAGGCGCACCGCAGGTGATGTGCATTGAGGCCTGAAGCTATATTAGCCTCAGTGGCAGGGCTCGCTATGTAGCAGACAATCTCTTGTGTTTATAAGACAATAGCGGTTTGGCAATAAGCCCCGCTATTGCCAAACCCTTCCTCAGTCGCGTGTCTGACCTGTGCCATTGACCAGGAATTTCTCCGTGGTCAATGACTCCAGTCCCATGGGGCCGTAGGCATGCAGCTTGGTGGTGGCGATACCGATTTCGGCACCGAGCCCAAGCTCGCTGCCGTCGCTGAAGCGCGATGAGGCGTTGACCATCACCACAGAGGCATCGACCCCTTGCTGAAACTGTTGCGCCGCTTGCTGGCTTTCGGTGCAGATCACCTCGGTATGGTGGCTCCCGAAGCGGGCGATATGCTTCATGGCATCCGCCAGCGAGTCGACCTGGCGTACGGCGATTTCCAGGCTCAGGTATTCCTGGCCGAACTCCTCTTCCGTCAGCACAGTGGCCTGGTCGAAGAAGGGCGCCGCCTTCTCATCGGCATTGATCTTCACCCCCTTGTCGGCCAAGGCCTGAGCGGCGATAGGCAGCCATACTTTGGCGATATCCTTGTGTACCAACAGGCCTTCCAGGGCATTACAGACGCCGGTGCGCTGGGTCTTGCCGTTGAGCAGCAGGTTGAGCGCCTTTTCCACATCGGCATCTCTGTCGACATAGAGGTGACAAACGCCTTTAAAGTGCTGGATAACCGGGATTTTAGAGTTGTCGCTGACAAAGTTGATCAGGCCTTCGCCGCCTCTTGGGATCACCAGGTCGATGTAGTCGCGCTGCTGCAACAGTTCCAGCATCAAGGCGCGGTCGGGATCCGGCACCACGGATATCAGTGCGGTTGGCAGTTTGAACTCCTGCAGTACTTTGTGCAGCACTTTGGCTATCGCCAGGCTGGAGTTGAGCGCCTCTTTACCGCCGCGCAGTATTACCGCGTTGCCCGATTTGAAACACAGCGCTGCGGCATCCGCGGTCACATTGGGGCGCGCCTCATAGATCATACAGACCACCCCGAGCGGCACTCTGAGCTTGCTTATCTGAATACCGTTGGGACGGCGGCCCAGCTCGCGGCGCTGCCCCACGGGATCGTCCAGCTCGACTATGGTGTCAATGCCACTGGCCATGGCGGCGATCCGCTCTGGCGTCAGGGTCAGACGGTCGAGCATGGCTTCGCTGAGACCTGCGCTGCGGGCCGCAAGGAGATCTTCCTCATTGGCCTTGAGAATATTGTCATTTTCAGCGAGAAGCGCCCGGGCCATCGCTTTCAGCACCTGATTTTTGGTTTGGGTATCTATGAGTGCCAGCTCCCTGGCCGCCTTGGCCGCTGAGCTTGCCAGTGTGGTTATCAGACTCATTTGGGTCCTCCTTTGTTCGTTGCGCTACTCTGGTGGCGGGCCGCTGCTATTTCTCCAGTTGCGGCGTTTTACTGAGTAGGGCGATATCTTTTTCCGAGACTATGCCGCCCAGGCTGTCGGTGAAGCTGTCGGCCAGTTCAGGGTCTTCCTGCTCGGCGATAAAACTCAGCAGGCTGCTGCTGTAGTTGCTGCGGGCCTTGGCCAGACGGGTGCCGTCGTCGCTGCGCAGCAGTATGGTATCGCCGGCGGCAAAGTTGCCTTTGACCTCAAGTACTTCATTGCTGGAAAGCTCGGCGCAATTCTTGGCGCTGTCCATCACCTCATCGGCGGCGACTATCACTTCCCCTTGAGCCCTGACAGTGTGGGTCAGCCAATGCATCCGCTCCTGCAACGGAGTTTCGGATGCCCGGAACAGGGTGCCGGGATTGCGACCCGACAACAGGGCATTAAAGCTCTCCTCTTTGAAGCCGTTGACTATATAGGTATCAATGCCGTGGGAGCTGGCCTTTTCTGCCGCTTCTATCTTGGTACGCATGCCGCCGGTGCCGACATCGCTGTGACTGCCGCCGGCCATGGCATAGATGGCGGCATCGATTTTATTGACCTCGGGCAGCAGCTCGGCATCGCTGTGCAGATGCGGGTTCTTGTTGTAGAGGCCATCAATATCCGAGCAGATCACTAAGGTATCTGCGTCGGCAGCGGCAGCCACCATGGCCGACAGGTTATCGTTGTCACCCACCTTGAGTGCATCTGTGGTGACGGTATCGTTTTCGTTGAGGATCGGCAGTATGTCGTGATCCAGCAGGGTAAACACGGTTTCTCTAATCGACAGGTAGCGCTCTCTGTCGCGCAGATCGCCATGGGTCAGCAGAATTTGCGCCGTGGGAAAGTCGAAAAACTTATCCCAGGTCGCCATCATCTCAGTCTGCCCGGCCGCGGCCATGGCTTTTTTCAGTACCACTTGGGCCTCTGGACTATTGGCTTCACTGCCCGGTTTGAGCGGAAATCTGTGGGCTCCGGCGGCAATTGAGCCGGAAGAAACCAGTATGGTCTGAATGCCTTTAGCGCGGCAGCGCACAATGAATTGGGCTATGGCCAGCAGATAGCGCGAGCTACAGCCCTGTCTGTCAGGGGCAATCAGGGCGCTGCCGACTTTTAAAACAATTCGTTGCCTTGGTTGCTTATTCATAACTTCCTTAACCTGTTTGAGGTGTTACTTCGAAGCGGATTGGGGATTGAAGCTAGACCCGGCGTCTGCCACCGGGTCTATAACGGGATTTGTACTATCCAGCTATCAGCCGACCTGCTGCAGCTTTTCCCGGGTAGCGTGGAAGGTCTTCTGCACTGAGTGTGAGGGATCCTGGCTAAAGTGGCTGACCAGCACTATGGCCGTGGAGCTTATGATAAAGCCGGGAACTATCTCGTAGATCACGCTGGAGAGTGTCTTGCCATCGGGCAAGACAGGCAGCAGGATCCACAGCAGCACAGTGATGGCGCCGGTGAGGATACCGGCGACGGCACCCGAGTGGGTCATCTTCGACCAGAACAGACTGAACAGCACCAGTGGCCCGAAGGCGGCACCGAAACCGGCCCAGGCGTTACTCACCAGTGACAATATGCTGCTGTCGCTGTCCAGTGCCAGTAAAGTGGCCACGGCAGCAACGGCAAACACCCCGAGGCGACCTATGTTAACCAGCTTCTTCTCGTCTATGTCCTTGTGGAACACGGCGCGGTAGACATCCTCTGTCAGCGAACTGGATGACACCAGCAACTGTGAGGAGATGGTGCTCATGATGGCCGCCAGAATCGCCGCCAGCAGGAAGCCACTCACCAGAGGGTGGAACAGAATTTCCGAGAACAGAATAAAGATGGTTTCCGGGTCCTGCAGCCCAGGGTGGAACTTGTTGACATAGGCGACACCGATAAGGCCTGTGGCCAGGGCGCCGAGTATGGTCACCAACATCCAGCTCATGCCTATGTTGCGGGCCGTCTTGATATCTTTCACCGAACGAATGGCCATAAAGCGCACTATGATATGTGGTTGACCGAAATAACCCAGTCCCCAGGCCATGCTGGAAACAATCGCCAGCAGGCTCATTTTCTCCACAGATTCAGACAGAGGCACTATGGTGTGATTGGCCTGCGCCATCATCTCAGTGCCATTGTTGAACTCCTGAAAAGCCACTATAGGCACCATCACCAGGGCGACAAACATAATACAGCCCTGCACAAAGTCGGTCATACTGACGGCCAGAAAGCCCCCCAGCAGGGTGTAGGCCACCACCACTGAAACAGTGATCACCAGGCCTAGCTGGTAACTCAGGCCGAAGGCGGATTCAAACAGTTTGCCCCCGGCGACCAGACCGGCAGAGGTGTAGAGAGTAAAGAAGAGTATGATCACCGCTGCAGAAATCATCCGCACCGAGCCGTTTTTCTTCTCGAAGCGCTTGCTGAAAAAGTCCGGCAGTGTCAGGGCGTCATCTGCTTCCTGGGTATAAACCCTGAGCCTGGGCGCTACCAGCAGATAGTTGAACCAAGCGCCGATAAGCAGGCCAAGCGCAATCCAGATGGTGTCGAAGCCGATAACAAACATGGCACCCGGTAGACCCATCAGCATCCAACCACTCATATCGGAAGCGCCGGCCGACAGCGCCGTGACCTGAGGGCTGACCTGACGGCCGCCGAGAATGTAGCCCGAAATATCATCGGTAGAATTGCGATAGGCAAACAGGCCTATCGCCAGCATGACCACAAAGTAGATGGCCAAAGAGATATAACTCGAATAATCCATAGATTAGTGCCCGTTATTGCCAGTGAAGGCTTGATTGAGTTTTTGTTTGCAGAATGGGTACAGGTAGGTTGAGAGTACGAGCCAGAAACACCCTAATTGGATCAGGTACTTGGCTTTATCTCTGAGGCTGATTTGGTAGCGTGAAAGATGACTGTCAGACTCCTGTGAGCTGTTGGCATTCATCGTGATTCTCCTTCCTTAAGTTTCATCTGAAGTTGGGCTAGCGAAAAACCACTTGAAGGCTAACCAATCTATTGATTAGTGTTCAAATGGTTTTTGTTCGAACGATATTATTCATGTTTATCAGAAAATGATCAAGTTTATATCTGAGTGGAATACTAGGTTTTAAACTGGATTTAAATGAGTATTTTCATTTAAATTAGTTGTTTATGTTGTGGTTTTTTTAGTTTTCTCAATTTTTAATATATTGCATACAATTATAAGGCATGCGATAGGTTCGATATTTGAGCTATAACAATTTTCTGATTTGGTTCTGAAATAAACCGGAAATAATTAGGGTTTAAAATTAATTTGCGATAGCGTCGGCGTCTGCCAAGCGAACCACTGCAAATCCGTGTAACCCCTGGGGGCAGATCTCCAGTCCCAATCCGATAGACTCCTCAAAATAGCGCTTGAACTATAGGCGTTTTTATATATGATTTAGCGTATATCTGTTTATCCATATATTTTCCAGATTACTGAAGGTGCTCATTTGAGTGGCCAACTGAAACGGCAGATGTATGGCTGGCCGAACATTGGCCTTAAGGAGTGGCATTTATCATGGAACTAACCATTTTTTTCAAAGCCTTGGCCGATGAAACCCGGCTGCGCAGCCTGCTGTTGATCCTGCAGCAGGGAGAGCTTTGTGTCTGCGAGTTAACTGAGGCCCTGGCCTTGAGTCAACCGAAGATCTCCCGTCATTTGGCGCAGCTGCGAACTCAGGGGCTGTTGCAGGACAGACGCCGGGGCCAATGGGTGTTTTATCGTCTCAGCCCCGAACTGGCACCCTGGTGCGGGCAGTTGCTGCGGGACACACTGACGGCCAACCCTGGCTTTATTGCTGATGAGCTGACTCGGCTGGAGGCCATGGCCTCGAGGCCGCAAGCTTGCTGTTGAAACCGGCCGGGATCTATCACTTGAGCGCCGGAAGTTAACCGCCGGGGGACCGGAGAGGGGGATGTATGGGAATTTTTGAACGTTGGCTCAGCCTGTGGGTAGGGCTGTGTATTTTAGCTGGGATAGCGCTGGGTTATCTGGCACCTAATGTATTTGCCGCGGTGGCGGCGCTGGAATACGCTCATGTCAATCTGGTGATCGCCGTACTTATCTGGGTGATGATCTATCCCATGATGGTGCAAATTGACTTTTCCGCTATCAAGGATGTTGGCCGAAATCCCAAGGGATTGCTGCTGACGCTGGTGATCAACTGGTTGGTGAAGCCTTTTACCATGGCGCTGCTCGGCTGGCTCTTCTTTCGTTTTCTGTTTGCCCCTTGGGTAGAGCCGCAAACAGCGCAGGAGTATATCGCCGGGATGATACTTCTCGGAGTCGCTCCTTGTACCGCCATGGTGTTTGTTTGGAGCCAACTGACCAGGGGCGATGCCAACTACACTCTGGTGCAGGTATCGGTCAATGATGTAATCATGATTTTTGCCTTTGCACCACTGTCGGCGCTGCTGCTGGGGGTGAGCGATATTCAGGTGCCATGGGAAACCCTGATTCTATCAGTGGCTTTGTATGTATTGCTGCCTCTATTGGCGGGGATCTGGACTCGCAAACACCTCAATAGCCGGCCAGAGGCGATTACGGCCTTGCTGTCCAGACTCAAGCCCTGGTCGATATTGGGGCTGCTGCTGACTGTGGTATTGCTGTTTGCATTGCAAGCCGAAACCATAGTGGCCCAGCCGCAAAATATTGTGCTGATAGCTATTCCACTGTTACTGCAGACTTACGGTATTTTCCTGCTGACCTGGTGGTTGGCGAAGCGTTTGCGCCTGCCCCACAACATAGCCGCTCCGGCTTGCATGATAGGGGCATCCAACTTTTTCGAACTGGCGGTTGCCGTGGCTATCTCCCTCTTTGGTCTGCACTCGGGAGCGGCGTTGGCCACAGTCGTTGGGGTACTGGTGGAAGTGCCTGTGATGCTATCCCTGGTGGCATTTGCCAATCGCCGCCGCGGTAACTGGCCAGCGGCCAACAAGTTAACGGAGAACTGAGATGACAATAAAAGTGGGAATTAACGGCTTTGGCCGCATGGGACGGCTGGCCTTGAGGGCTGCCTGGGATTGGCCGGAACTCGAATTTGTGCAGATCAACGACCCTGCTGGCGATGCCGCCACCCTGGCGCACCTGTTGGAGTTTGACTCGGTTCATGGCCGTTGGTCGCACCCAGTCGAGCATGAGGGCAGTGCCATAGTCATAGCCGGGCGGCGGATAGCGACCAGTCGCAATCAGGCCATTGCAGACAGCGATTGGTCTCAATGCGATCTGGTGATTGAGGCCTCGGGCAAGATGAAAACCAAGGCGCTGCTGCAGGCCTATCTTGATCAAGGGGTGAAACGGGTGGTGGTGACAGCGCCGGTGAAAGAGGACGGCGTCGCCAATCTGGTGATGGGGGTGAATCATCAGAGTTACGACCCGGCCAGGCATCCGATAGTGACAGCCGCATCCTGTACCACCAATTGTCTGGCGCCTGTGGTCAAGGTCATCCATGAGAACTTCGGCATTCGTCATGGCTCCATGACCACTATCCACGACATCACCAACACCCAGACCATATTGGATGCGCCCCATAAGGATCTGCGCCGAGCCCGCGCCTGTGGCCAGAGCCTGATCCCGACCACCACAGGCAGTGCCACCGCCATTACCCATATCTTCCCTGAGCTGAAAGGCCGCCTCAACGGCCATGCGGTCAGGGTGCCACTGGCCAACGCCTCGCTGACCGACTGTGTGTTTGAACTGGAGCAAACAGTGACAGAGCAACAGGTCAACGACTTGCTGCAACAGGCGGCCGAGACTGAGCTCAAGGGCATTCTCGGCTTCGAGTCGCGGCCGCTGGTGTCGGTGGACTACAAGACAGATCCCCGCTCCTGCATAGTGGATGGACTGTCCACCATGGTGATCAACGGCACTCAGCTGAAGCTCTACTGTTGGTATGACAACGAATGGGGTTATGCCAACCGCACCGCCGAGTTGGCGCTGATGGTGGGCCGTTTGGACCGGGATGCCTGAAGGACAACATCATGGCTGAAATGAGTCCGGCGCTGCGCCAATACCTGCTGATCACCGGCAACTACTGGGCCTTTACCCTGACAGATGGTGCGCTACGCATGCTGGTGGTGCTCTATTTCTATCAGTTGGGTTACGGTGCGCTGGCCATTGCCATGCTGTTTCTCTTCTATGAGTTTTTCGGTGTGGTCACCAATCTGTTGGGCGGCTGGCTCGGTGCCCGTTTGGGGCTCAACCGCACCATGAATATCGGCCTTGGGCTGCAGATAGTGGCGCTGGCCATGCTGTTGGTGCCTCAGGCCTGGCTGACCATTCCCTGGGTAATGGCGGCCCAGGCGCTGTCGGGGATTGCCAAAGATCTCAACAAGATGAGTGCCAAGAGTGCCATCAAGACCCTGGTACCCAAGGATGCGGCCCAAGCGGGGCAGACCCTGTATCGCTATGTGGCGCTGCTGACCGGTTCCAAGAACGCCCTCAAGGGGATAGGTTTCTTCCTCGGCGGCGCCCTGCTTAGCCTGCTGGGGTTTGCCGGTGCCATTGCCGCCATGGCCGCTGTTTTGACCTTGGTGTGGCTGAGCTCGCTGCTGTTTCTCAAGGCGGAACTGGGCCAGGCCAAGAATAAGCCCAAGTTCAGTGAGCTTTTTTCCAAGAGCCGGGCAGTGAACATTCTCTCTGCGGCTAGGCTGTTTCTGTTTGCCGCCAGGGATATCTGGTTTGTGGTGGCCTTGCCCGTGTATCTGGCCAGCCAATTTGGCTGGGATCACTGGCAGGTGGGGGGCTTTCTGGCCGGCTGGATTATCGCCTACGGCTTGGTGCAGGCCCTGGCACCCAGGCTGACCTCTAGGACTGACGGCAAGACAGCCGGCAAGCATAAAGGCTCGGCCTTGCCGGGACGGGCGGCGGCGCTCTTCTGGTGCGGCTTGCTCACCCTGGTGCCTGCTCTTATCGCCCTTGGGCTTGGCAGCCAATACTCGCACATCTGGCTTATCGGTGGCCTGTTGCTGTTCGGCGCCTTGTTTGCGGTGAACTCTTCGCTGCACAGTTTTCTGATTGTCAGTTATGCCCGCGAAGATGGGGTATCCCTGGATGTGGGGTTCTACTATATGGCCAACGCCGCCGGGCGTTTGCTGGGCACAGTGCTTTCCGGTGCGCTGTTTCAGTGGTGGGGGCTGGAGGCTTGTCTCTGGGTTTCCAGCGCCATGTTACTGCTGACATTGGTTATCTCCCGTGGTCTGCCGGAAGAGCATGAGGCGCAATGATCCACTGCAAAATTAGACTATAAGGGAGTGTCACTTTTTTCCATAAGGGCATAGGCTTAGGGAAGGTGCGGCAGAGTTTTTCCGCAGCTGTATTGGCCGAATTGTTTCAAAGAGGGAAGTGTCATGTCCATGAGTTTGCAGTTTTGGGGCGCCACCCAAGAAGTCACAGGTTCCTGCCATCTGTTGCGGGTCAACGGCGAAAGCTTGCTGTTGGATTGTGGTCTTATTCAGGGAGGGCGGCAGGATGAACTGCGTAACCATGAAGCCTTTCCCTTTGCTCCTGAATCCCTGACTGCCGTGGTGTTGAGCCACGCTCATATTGACCATTCGGGGCGCTTGCCCTTGCTGGTGAAGCAGGGTTTTAGCGGCCCCATCTATACCCATAAGGCCACCATGGAGCTGTGCGCCATCATGCTCAAGGATGCCGCCATGCTGCAGCAGCGTGATGCCGAGCGGCAGAACCGCAAACGTGCCAAGCAAGATCTCGAGCCCATAGAGCCGCTGTTCACCGAAGAAGATGTCGAACTGGCACTGACCCGCTTTATTCCACTGGACTATGGCACCAAGCTGGACCCCATTCCCGGTGTGACCCTGTGTTTGAGTGATGCCGGCCATATTCTGGGGTCGGCGCTACTGGAGCTGTGGATCAATGATGGCAACACCCAGAAAAAACTGGTGTTCAGTGGCGATCTCGGTCGTGCCGGTATGCCGATTCTGAGAGACCCGACGCTGATCCAGCGGGCCGATCTGGTGCTGATGGAAAGTACCTATGGCGATAGGTTGCACCGGAGTTGGGAGGCGACCCTGGAAGAACTCAAGGGGATCTTCGCGACAGCCATCAGTGAGAGCCGTGGCAATATCCTGATCCCTGCCTTCTCGGTTGGCCGGGCGCAGGAGCTTTTGTATCTGTTTCACCTCTATGCCGGGGAGTGGGATCTGTCACGCTGGAAAATCTGCCTCGACAGCCCCATGGCCATAGAGGCTACCAAGGTGTATATCAATAACTATCCCTTGATGGACGAGGACTTCAAGCGTTTCGTACATCAACACCCCGGGCAGCACCCGCTGCTGTCTGGGATAGAGTTTATCCAAAGTACCGAAGAGTCGATGGAACTCAACGACGTACACCAGGGGCTTATCATTATTGCCGGCAGCGGCATGTGTAACGGCGGTCGTATCCGTTGTCATCTGGAACACAACCTGTGGCGGCCCGAGTGCGACATTATCATCTGTGGTTTTCAGGCACTGGGAACCCCGGGGCGGCTGTTGGTCGATGGCGCCAGTGAGCTCACCATCAACGGTAATTCGGTGAACGTCGCCGCCAGAATTCACACAGTCGGTGGGCTGTCGGCCCATGCGGATCAGGCCGAACTGCTGCGCTGGTACCGTGAGTTTGAGGGGGCGCCGCCACTCATTCTGGTTCATGGTGAGCCGGATGCCCAGCGGCAACTCCTGAGTGTGCTGGAACATGCCGATGGCGTGCAGCCCAAGCCCAGACCCCAGGCCTCGGCCATAGCGACCGAAGGCGACAAGCTGGATCTCAGCCGTTTACCCGAACTGAGCTGGGTTGTGGGAGATATATAGTGAACTGGCATCCCAATGCCAGGGGATGCCGGTATTGACTCGCCTGAGCTTAGGGAAGGTGCGAACCACGCCTTGCATTCAGGCCCGTAAGCCAACGCAGAGCACGCATGGGACTTGTTCGCACCTTCCTTAGTTATAGGCGCCGGCAGAGTAGTGCAGTTCATAACTGTGGCTGTATAGCTCAAGGATATTGCCGAACGGGTCTTCCATGTAGATCATTCGGTAGGGCTTTTCGCCGGGATAGTAGAACCTGGGTTTCGCCATGCGCTTTTTCCCGCCGGCGGCGACAATTTTCTCCGCCAGCGCTTCTATGTCGGGATCTTGCACTGCGAAATGGAAAATGCCGGTTTTCCAGTATTCGAAGTTATCTTCCGGGTTCTGCTGGTTGTCGAATTCAAACAACTCTATGCCGATACGATCACCAGTAGAGAGGTGAGCGATACGGAAACGCTGCCAGCCGGAGCCGAAAACATCGGTACACATCTCACCTATGGCTGAGTCATCTTCAGTGATCTCTGTGGGCTCCATAATGACATACCACCCCAGAACCTCAGTGTAGAATTTGACGGCGGCATTCAGGTCGGGAACGGAAATGCCTATATGAGAAAAAGTACGTGGATAAGTTGTAGACATATTAGCCTCTTGTATAGTGCGGCGTTGGAATGGAAGCAGATTAACTCGCAATTGACTTGTCTAAAAATTATCATTTATTCTTATTTTAATTACGTATTGTTATTATCATCTGAATGATTAACCCTAACTGGCTGAAAACATTTAAAACGTTGATAGATACCGGCCATTTTACAAAAACGGCAGACGTCTTGTTTATGACCCAGCCCGGTGTCAGTCAACAGATCCGTAAGCTTGAAGAAAGCTGCGGCCATGCATTGATCCGGCGTATCAACAAGACTTTCGAGATCACTGAGCAGGGCAAATTGGTGTACGAGTATGCCTGCCAACAAGCATTGAATGAGCAAAACCTGTTTACCAAACTCAGTGACAATGACCCCTTCTCTGGCCGCTATCAGTTGGCTTGCTCCGGTTCACTGGCGCTGCATTTATACCCCAAACTGCTGGCGTTACAGAGCCAACACCCAGGGCTCACAGTCGAAGTTGAGGCCGCTCCCAATCAAAGAATATTGGCGCTGGTGCTACAAGGAGAGGCCGATGCGGGCATTGTTACCCATGTGCCAAACCAGAGTTTACTCAGCGTGGAAGTCATAGGTCAGGAGCCTTTGCTGATTGTTGTGCCCAAGGGCTGTAAAGTGACTGGTGATATTGCAAAGACCTTGCTCTCCCTGGGATTGATCAGTCATCCGGATGCGGAGCATTACCTGTCGCTATTTTTGTCCAATTGCGCAGAACCAAACCTGGCTTCACTCGATACGGGAAAGATAAAAATCAGCGGGTACGTCAACCAGATAAATCAGATACTGCTTCCTGTATCGCTTGGTTTGGGTTTTACCTTGTTGCCGCAATCGGCCGTGGCCAGCTTCATTGAAAAAGACAGGATTGATGTGTATCGGCCGCCATCCATGGTTTATGAAACCCTCTATCTGATCCGTAAACGCAGTATGGAGCTGTCGCAAAGGGTTCAGTTTCTCAATCAAGAGGTGAGAAAAGCCATTAACCATTAATGGCTTGATTTTCGCGTTGGTACTGAACACCTGGATTATCCCCAAATGCAGTTTTAGGTATTCCGGGAAAGACAAACGCCACTTGATAAAGGAGCGTTTTTACTGTTGGCGCAAACTTGGCTTTAGCCCTGGTGCTGCCAGAGGATCTCCAGCTCATCGGCTTCGCCCATGGCCGTTTCCAACAGGTTGACGAGCTCGGCATCGGCACCGCTGGCCTTGAAGGTTTCTATTTGAGTGCGGTTCAGCCAGTAATCCTGGTCGGCATCATGCTCTTCTACCAGGTTGTCGATCAGATACTGCAGCTGCTGCTCAGAGATATGGCCGATAAAAGCGCCGGTTTCTTTATTGCTGAGTTTGATCATTCTCTCTCCTTGGGTTGATGTGGCCTCAGTGGCCGGAAATCACAGCTCGCACTATATCTTGTTCAGTAAGTGCGTTGAATCCCATGTTTTGTCATAAAGCTCTCCTCATAAACGACCCCGGCCAGGGTGGCGATAGCCAGGCCAAGTACCAGTGCCAGCAGTAGAGGCTTACAAACCCCCATGGGCACCAGCCAGATCAGCAGCAGCGCCAATACGCAGATGCCACCGCTTATGGGGTTAAACAGCAGTTCCATACTGATATCGAAGGCACCCAAGGATTCGGCGTCCTGATAGCGTCGGAAATGGAGCAGGAAATAGAGGGCGGCGCAAAGCAAACTGACACTGGAAAATGCCAACAGCCCGCTGAGGCTGAAAGTTTCTTTGAAGTATAAAGTGGCCTGGTAACCCGCCACAGTCAGTATTGCCAGCCAGATAACAAGCAATGGCGCCAGGATAAATCCCATTACAGTCCCTTGATTAGACGTCCATGTTTACAGGTGACTGTAACCTAAAAGCATTTGCACAACAAATCGCCTGAGGGGATTTGTGGCCCGGCTCGCTTCTCCACCAAGATTTGTTAGTGCTAACAGAGGTAAAACCACTATTTTTAACATTTAACAATCTGGTTACTTTTTGGGCTGTTTGCAGGATATACTCAGACAAGTAATTGTTGTCGGAAGAAAACTTGTTTGGAGAGTCCTTATGCGTTTTATCAAGACACTGTTTATCCTGTTGGCACTGATAGTGGCTGTGCCGCTGATTGCCGCTCTGTTTGTCAAAAGCGACTACCAGGTGACCACCAATGTGGTGATAAATCGCCCGGTGGCCGAGGTGTATGACTATGTAAAGTATCTTAAGAATCAAGATAATTTCAGCGTCTGGGCCAAGATGGATCCGGCGATTAAGCGCAGTTATCGCGGCGTTGACGGCACTGTTGGCTTTGTCTCGGCTTGGGAGAGTGACAACCCGCAGGTGGGCCAAGGCGAGCAGGAGATAGTCGCCATGGAAACCAACAAGCGCATCGATTATCAGCTCAGATTCCTGACTCCCTTCGAGGCTACTGAACCTGCCTACATGCTGTTTGAGCCCTATGAAGGCAATAGGACCAACCTCAGTTGGAGCTTTAAGGGGCATCTGGATTATCCGATGAATCTGATGTTTCTGTTTGTCGACTTTGAAACCATGATCGCCACGGATCTATTGCGTGGGCTCAGCAATCTCAAGCTGTTACTCGAGTCAGAACCCGCGCCGCAGGAACAGATTCAGAGCCCGTAAATCCAGGCCACCCATTGACGGTAAAGATTAAGCCCTATCAGCAGGTTAATCGGGAAGGTGACCCCCAGCGAGGCCAGCATGGCCACGCCGATATTGGCCGATGGAATGGCCGCGCGGATCGCCGCCGGTGCTGCAATATAAGAGGCGCTGGCACAGAGGCCGGCCAGTACCAGTGCCGAACCGGCGGGCAGCCCCAGGGCGTGACCTGTAATGATCCCCACCCAGGCGAGTACGAAAGGCGTGACGGCAGCGAATGCCAACAGGCGCCAGTGACTCAAGGGCAGCGGAGCACAAACCCTGGCGGTACACAATCCCATCTCCAGCAGGAACAGCGCCAGCAAGGTCTTGAATCCCTGCATCAGCACAGGGCTCAAAGAGGCCAAGCCCTCGGAGCCGTAGCCCCATCCGATAAGCACGCCGCCCCCCAGCAATATCACCCCACGGCTGGTAAGCGCTTCCAGCAGGATATTACCGCTGCGTCCAGGCTTATCCCGGTTCAGGCGTCGATAGAGCCACAACATGACTATGATGGATGGCAGCTCCAGCAGTACCAGATAGAGAGTGGTTTCGGGCTTGAGTGGCCAGCCCAGCTGCTCTGTCATGGCGTAGACAACGGCAAAAGTCCCGGCACTGACCGAACCGTAGTGGGCGGCAATACTGATGGCATCGCTCTGTGGCAGGCGAACCACTTTTTTCAATATGGGATACAGCGCCAGCGGGATAGCCAGTCCCAGACCTATCACTAACCCCAGCTCGGCAAAGGACAGCTGATCTGTGTGGCCGTGCAGCGCCATGCCGCCCTTGAGGCCCAGGGTCAGCATTAACAGTATGGAAAGGGTTTCGTAGGTGGATTCGGGGACTCTGAGATCCGATTTGAGCAGACCGGCCAACAGGCCTAGACCGAAAAAGGCAATAACAACATCAGGCATGGGGTTCTCCTTGTTAGACGGCTGGAGATTGTGCTCGCCCGGCGCTATATTGGAAAATAAATTATTCACTACATATATATAGATAATTATCTATGGATCTTCGCCATCTCAGCCTGCGCTTGTTGCAGGTGTATATTGAAGTAGTCCGGCGGCAGAATATTTCCGCCGCTGCCAGACACTTGTATCTGACTCAGCCGACCGTGTCGCTGCAATTGAAAAAACTGGCCGAGCTGGTGGGTGAGCCCTTGCTGGAAACCGGCCCGGGGGGACTGCGGCCGACTCAGGTGGGGCAGGAGCTTTACCACGCCGCCGTCGACGTGATGACCCGTTTGGAAGACTTCAACGGCATGCTGGCCAAGGTGCGGGAAGGGGAGAGCGGCCACATCAATATCGGCCTGGTGACCACGGCCAAGTACGTGGTGCCGCGGATCCTCGGCGCCTTCTATCGTCGTTTCCCCGGTGTCCGAGTCACACTGAACATAGGTAACCGTGCCCATGTGCTGAATCGCTTTGAGCATCTGGAAGACGATCTCTACCTCTTCAGCCATCCTCCCAGGGGCGAAACTGTGCAATCGGCGCGGATCATCCGTAACCCACTGCAGCTGATTGCCCCCAGAGATCATTGGGCCGCCGGGCAGAGTGAACTCAAGTTTGAGCAGCTCAGTCGCGAGCGGTTTCTCATCCGTGAGCCGGGGTCGGCTACTCGGTTAATGTTTGAATCCTGGCTCAGCGGTCAGGGGATGGAACTGGGCGACTGTATGCAGATAGAGAGCAATGAGGCCATTCGTCTGGGGGTCGCCTCGGGGCTGGGGTTATCTGTTATCTCGGCTCATACCCTGGAGGAAGGGCGTGAGCGCCCGGCTATTCTGGATGTGAAAGGCTTCCCGCTGGAAAGCAATTGGTATCTGGTGAGCCGTAAAGACAGGCGTATGCCCTATGCGGCGCGGCAATTGGTGCACTTTATGGCAGAGCATCTGCAGCAGTGCATAGAGGCCGAATGGGTGGCCGGTGACATAGCCAAGTTGCCGGTCAACCTGGGATTGGTCGATTGAGTCTTATCCTAATTAATCCAGCTCGCGTTCGTGCCCTTTCTCTTAAGGGGGTGTGGGCGTTGAGTGTTTTCGCTTCCCGGCGGGAGGTTTAACAGTAGGTTTCCAATTGTTAATCTTTCGTTGTAATCTGGGTGTTCCTTATGCAGTTTTGCCATTACAGGTGGAAACTGCAGCGATAACAATAACTACACGAGGTTGGAATGGAAACAATAATGGAGTGGGTTAGCCAGCTCAACAGCCTGGTTTGGGGTGTGCCCATGCTGGTGATGATCCTGGGGGTAGGACTGTTTCTGTCCATAGGTTTGCGCTTTATGCAGCTTCTCAAGCTGGGGAGAGGCTTCCGCTTACTCTGGTCCGGGCGGATCCCGGATAAAGACACCAATATGAAAGGGGAGATCAGCCCCTTCAATGCGCTGATGACGTCCCTGTCGGCCACCATAGGTACAGGGAATATCGCCGGGGTGGCGACGGCAATCTTTCTTGGCGGCCCGGGGGCACTGTTCTGGATGTGGTGCACCGCGCTGGTGGGAATGGCCACCAAGTTTTCTGAAGCCGTGCTGGCGGTCAAGTATCGCGAGGTCGATGATAGTGGCAACCATATAGGCGGCCCCATGTACTACATCAAGAATGGTCTCGGCCAGAAATGGGCCTGGTTGGGAACGCTATTCGCCTTATTTGGTGGTTTTGCCGGTTTTGGTATAGGCAACACAGTGCAGGCCAACTCGGTGGCCGATGCCTTGGACAGCAACTTTGGTGTTCCAGCCTGGGCAACTGGCTTGGCGATGATGATCCTGGTGGGGGCAGTCCTGATGGGCGGCATCAAGCGGATTGCCGACGTTGCCGGTAAGTTGGTACCCCTGATGACTGTGTTTTATATCACCTCAGGTTTGGCTGTGATTGTGGTCTATTTCGATCAGATCCCGGCGGCGCTGGAGCTGGTATTCGAGAGCGCCTTCAACCCAGTGGCGGCCCAGGGCGGTTTCGCCGGTGCGGCAGTGTGGGCCGCCATACGTTTCGGGGTGGCCCGAGGGGTGTTTTCCAATGAGGCAGGTCTTGGCAGTGCGCCGATTGCTCATGCTGCAGCCCAGACCAATAACCCTGTGGCTCAAGGATTGGTGGCCATGTTGGGTACCTTTATCGATACCATAGTGGTCTGCTCCATCACAGGTTTGGCGATTATCGTTTCCGGTGCCTGGACCTCGGGGGAAACCGGCGCAGCCTTAACCTCCTACGCTTTCAGCCATGCCTTGCCCATAGGGCAGTACATAGTGGCTGTGGCACTGGCTATCTTCGCCTTTACCACCATTCTCGGCTGGAGCTTTTACAGTGAAAAATGCGTGCAGTACCTATTTGGTACCAAGGCTATAGTGCCGTTTCGCCTAGTCTGGACTCTGATGGTGCCCGTGGGAGCCATGGCGTCTTTGGACTTTATCTGGCTGGTGGCCGATACCCTGAATGCCATGATGGCGATCCCCAACCTGATAGCCCTGTTACTGCTCAGCCCAGTGGTCTTTGCTTTGACTCGGGAATACTTTATCAAGCAGCGCCAGGCCGAGTTGCAAAAATAGCGAGCCAATTGCTTTTGAACCCAAAACAGGGCAACTCGAGTTGCCCTGTTTCTTTATCAGTCGGCGTTGCTGTCAAACTCAGTGTCTTCCAGCAACTCGAACATAGGTTCGGCATTGGGTAACTGTTTGAACAGGCGGCTGAAGTGCCTCTGCACCCCCTTGAGGTCTATCCCGGCCATCCCAGAGGCAAAACCAAACCAGGCATAGAGACCGCTGAAGTTGTCAAACATGGGCGGCAGATACTTGGGGGCGGCAATAAGCCCCTCCCTGTGGGCCTGATAAAGCACGGGGATATCCTCAATGGCCAGCTTGCCGACAAACAACATAGGGATAATCTCCGGGATCCCGGCTGTGATGGCGGAGCGGATAAAGTTAATGTTTTCCACATAGCCACGTACATAGGATATGTCCTTGGTGAAGTAGCTGCCACCCTGTACCATGCCGCCGCGAAACACCCGCTGAGTTACCCGGTAACTGTCTCGTTTGCTGAGATTCTGGCCGCAGAAATAGTTGAATACTTCAATAAAGTCGGCACCTTGCTCGGCCATATCGACCGCAGTGATCCTGTCGCTGATACGCCTGGCCCGCCCTGGGTTGGAGCTCAGGGTAATGGTTTCCATCAATACGGCCAGCCCTTCCTGGGCTGCTGCTACTCTGGGAGAGCCGACGCTGAGCCAGGTGGCCCAGGGTTGGGCCCGGCCATTGAGGGTGGTGCCCACGTGCACCCAGCCCTCATGCACCTCGTAGACATCGAGATCCGATTGGCTGAACAGCGCCTTGCTGTTGAGCTTGACCGTGTCGCCGCCCACGGCGGCATCCGAGACTATGCCATCACTGAGACGCACCCGAATATCGTCACTGTGAAAGTAATCTTTCAGGCGGCGGCCGAGTATATCCACCGCCTCCGGCGCGGCGATTTCTTTGGGGTGATGGCGATTGCTGCGCAGCGCTGCCGGCAGCGAGAAAATGTAACTCAAACGGTCGCCGAGCTGTCTGAGATTGTGTCTGTCACCATGGAGCTTATGGTTGGCGCTGCCGTAGAGGCGACGGCTGAATTCGCCGAAGTCGGCCTTGCCGCGGTGTTGCAGCATGTCGATAACCTGAAGATATTGCTCGATATTGGCTATCAATATCTTGCCCAGCTTGTCGTATCTTCCCAGGCGTTTGCGGGTCTGCAGACGCAGTTCGGATAACTCTTGGCGGGTCTTATCCGGGTCAAAAGGCAGCGGCAGACGCTGGTAAAACTCGGCGTCTATGGCGGGTAATTGCTTGCCGTTACTCTCGAGAAAACGGGCTTCCATCTCTCTCGGCCACTTGATGGCATCGAGGATTTTTATCGGTGTCTGCAACCGGATCAGCTCGTCCGAGAGGCGCCGCAGATCCTCTTTATAGGCACTTGTGTCTGGCATCAATAGTCTCCTCGGAAGACACAGGTTATTGGCGGCTATCATCTTGGATAACGCGCTGTCTGGCAACAGAATTTATCTTTGCCAGATCTTGGTGCAACCGCTTGGTTATTGAGCATAGTCGCCCCAGATGATTTAAGCTAATTAATTGATATTCATCATGTTGCATTGTTGGCATTCAAGCTGCTTACCTGAGATAGATGGCCGGAATTTCAGGAGCAGTTATGGCAAACATGAGTTACTTGAGTGTGATTGAACGTTTTCATGAGTATCAGCCGCTAATCGATGAACTATTGCAATCGATTCTGACCGGAATGGCCGACTCTCAGCTCTTTGACGACACAGGGCGGGCCATCAGGGTGTTTTCTGAAGTGGCAGCCTGCTATCCCTTCGTGGAATTGATGTATTTACTCGACGAAAATGGTCACCAAGTGAGCCCGAATCTGGCGCTTATCAAGCAAAAGATCAAACTGCTGGCTGTGGGTGAACACCCGGATCGCAGCCAGCGCCCCTATTTTCTCAATGCCAGCGACAAGAGCGGGGTGCAGATAACCTCACCTTATCTTTCCAATGCGTCCGGGCAATTGTGTCTGTCGGCGTCCCTGGGAGTGAGTCGTTTGGATGCCAGTCGCGGCTTTGTGGTAGTGGATATCAATCTGACCCGGCTGATTGAATTTATGATGGGCGACAGTCACAGGCGCAAGGTGACGCCACTGTTCAAGGCGGTTTATCTCACTCTGGTGACAGGGTTATTCATCATAGTCGGGGTACTGGTGCTGATTTCGGCCAGGGATATCTGGCACTTGTTGGCGCAGGGGCCGCAGCTGGCTCATGACTCACTCAAGCCGTTCGGGATCATCATCTATATCACCCTGGCCTTGGCGATATTCGATCTCGGCAAGACCATACTGGAAGAGGAGGTGTTGATGCATAAAGACATCTTCCGCCACAGCTCCACCCGGCGAACCATTACCCGCTTTGTTTCCACCATATTGATCGCCATCTCTATTGAGGCCTTGCTGACCATGTTCAAGGCATCACTCGGGCAGGTGGAATATATTCAGGGAGCGATTTTGATGATGCTGGCAGTGGTTGGTTTATTGGTGGCTTTGGGACTATACGTCTGGTTGGGAGCAAAAGCCGAGGCCCTGCTTATTCAAACCCAGTCTTTGCGGGGGCGGCAAGGATAAGGAGGATGTTGCTGACACCCTCCCACATCTGCAAGCCGACGCAGAGCACATGGGACTTGTTCACACTTTCCCTAAAACATATCGTCATCATCGAGCCCCATGGCTCGTCTGAGTTCCAGGCGCTCCAGGTAATCTTCCAAGCGGCGTTTTACCTGACGTTTGTGCTGCAGTGCCTTCTCGGCCTGACGGTTTTTTGGGGTGGTCATCGCTTCAATTTCAGCATCGTTGGGCACGAGTTCAACAATATGGGCCATAACGAATTCCTCACGGTTTATCCAAGGATTTTCTAGCCAAAAAAGCATTGGCTGAAAAGCAAAAATTTTTGTCTAACAAAGCAAATGATTCTGTCCGTCCCTCTACTCAATATTAGCCTTGGTTAAACTGAAATCTAGCACTGAGTCGCAACAGGAAGTGAGATCGAGACAACATTTTGACGATCTTTTCCAAGGACCTAAAACTTGGGGATTTTTTGCTGTTTTTGACTTGTTTTTTCCATGATCCTGACCAGAATTAACCTCATAGCATTCGCTTTATTGGCTAAGGACTAGGCTGTTTATGATCCAGGACGATCGTCTCACCGCATCATCCTCCCCTGCAAAAAGCTTCGGTTTTTCCACTCCGGCCTCGGTTTGGCTGATCATGTTGGTGGCGCTTCTGTTCACCTGTCTGGGTTGGTATCTGTTCAATCAATATGCGGAGCAGCGCGGACGTGAGCGCTTTGAGTATCAGGCCATGCTGGTCAAAGATGCCATAAGAGATCGTCTGTTGACCTATGAGCAGGTGCTGCGGGGCGGGGTGGGCCTGTTTATGGCATCCGATGGAGTGACTCGTGAGGAGTGGCATGAGTATGTGACCAACGCCAAGATGGAAAGCTTTTATCCCGGGATCCAGGGGATAGGCTACAGCGTTATTTTGCACCCGGAGCAACTGGCGGCCCATGAGGCGGCCATCAGGGCTGAAGGCTTTGATGAGTATCGGGTGTACCCTGCCGGTGAGCGCGACACTTATCAGGCCATCATCTATCTGGAACCCTTCGATTGGCGTAACCGGCGGGCATTTGGCTATGACATGTATTCCGAGCCGACTCGCCGTGAAGCGATAGACAGAGCCATCAACACAGGGGAGGCGGCGATCTCCGGCAAAATCACCCTGGTACAGGAAACCCAGCAGGATATTCAGGCCGGCTTTTTGATGTATTTGGCGCTTTATGATGAATCTGCCGCCGGTCCCAAGGCCGCCAAGGGCGTGGTCTATGCCGCCTTTCGGATGAACAACCTGATGCAAGGCATTTTGGCGGATAAGTTTCCCTCCCTGATTCTGCAGGTATTTGATGGTGATACCGCCTCTGACACTTCGTTGCTGTACAGTACTGAGGAGGAAGGCCAGGTTACCAAAACCTACAACCATGTGTTGCCGCTCAAAGTCGGTGGTCATCAATGGTTGCTGAAAATCGGCGCCGACAAGAGTTTTGTCTCCGAAACCGAGAAGCTGCAAAGCAAGCTGATGCTGGGCATAGGCGTGCTGTTTATCATGGTGTTGTTCTATTTCTTGCTCAATAACGCCAGAGCCAGGTATCAGGAAGGCTTGCTAGCCAATGAGATCCTTGCCAATGAGAAACGCTTCCGTCTGGTTATTGAGGCCTCGCCATCGGCGCTGATCATGGTAGATGGCCATGGACTCATCACTCTGGTGAATGCCCATACAGAGCAACTGTTCGGTTACGCCCGGGACGAACTACTGGGCCGCAGCGTGAATATACTGCTGCCGGAAAGCCTGCATAAGTCGCACAATCGGCACATGGGTGGTTATCTGCAGCAGCCGATTGCCAAGAATATGTCCCAGCGCGATGATCTGTTCGGCCGCGCCAAAGACGGTTCTTTGGTGGCGGTCGAAGTGGGGTTGACCCCAATCCATTTCACCAATGGCCAGTCGATTCTGGCCACTATCAACGATGTGTCGGATCGCAAACGGATTGAAGCCGAAAAAGCCCGACACACTGAGGAGCTGGAGAAGATCAACCGTGAGCTGGACAGTTTTGCCTACATAGCCTCTCACGATCTCAAGTCACCGCTGCGTGGCATAGAGCAGTTATCCGAGTGGTTGGCAGAAGATCTCAGCGACAACAGCAGTGAACAGGTGCAAAAGTATCTGCGACTGATCAAGAGCCGGGTACAGCGAATGGTACTCTTGCTGGACGGCCTGCTGACTTTCTCGCGCATAGGCAGGGTGGATACTGAGTTGACGGAAGTGGACAGCAAGCAATTGGTGCAGGATACCTTCAGCCTGGTGGCGCCGCCAACCGGGTTCAAGCTGACTATCCTGTCTGATATGCCGTTGCTGACCACGGCCAGAGTACCGCTGGAGTTGGTTTTCCGAAACCTGTTCAGCAACGCCATCAAACACCACGACAAGGGTGAGGGGGTACTCAGCGTCAGCAGCGAGCGCCAGGGCGACTATTATTGTTTTTGTGTCACGGATGACGGCCCAGGGATAGCTGCCAAGTTTCATCATAAAATTTTCGCAATATTCCAAACGCTTAAGCCAAGAGATGAAGTTGAAGGCAGTGGCCTTGGTCTCTCTTTGGTGAAAAAGTCGGTGGAAAACATGGGCGGCAAGATCTGGGTGAAATCGGAAGGGCGTGGTTGCAGCTTTTACTTCACCTGGCCGGCCCACTTCAAGGAGGAGTCATGAGTCAAACAGCCAGATACAAGGAAGTGACTATTCTGTTGGTGGACGACGACGATGTCGACTTCATGGCGGTGCAGCGGGCGATGCAGCAGCTCAGGCTGCTCAACCCCTTGGTCAGAGCCAGAGATGGGCTGGAGGCCTTGGAGATGTTGGGCGACGGTCGGGTGCGCTGCCCCTATCTTATCTTGCTGGATCTCAATATGCCGCGGATGAATGGCCTGGAGTTTCTCAGCCATATCCGCAATGACCCTGTGCTGTCTCTCTCCGTGGTCTTTGTGTTGACCACCTCAAGCGCCGATGAAGACAAGGTTGAGGCTTATAAGCATCATGTGGCCGGCTATATGGTCAAACATGAAATAAGCGATGGTTTTTATAATATTTTCAATATGCTGGAAAGCTATTGGCGTATTGTTGAGTTGCCGGAAGCCTGAGGGATGGAAAGCATGAATCTGCTGTTGATCGATGATGATGAGATAGACAGAGCCGCTATCATCCGCGCCCTGGATCAATCGTCACTGGCGTTCAAGGTGATGGAGGCCAACTGTGCCCAGAGTGGCTTGGAGTTCGCCTGCCAGCAGCGTTTCGACGGCATACTGCTCGACTATATGTTGCCCGATGCCAATGGTCTGGAAGTATTGAGCCGCCTCAATGAATCGGCCGGAGAGCAAACCGCGGTAGTGATGATCTCCCGTTATGAAGACGACAAGCTGGCGCAGCGTTGCATCGAGTTGGGGGCGCAGGATTTTCTGCTCAAGGATGAAGTGAATACCAGCCGCTTGACCCGTGCTATCCGCAATGCCAAGCAAAGGGCTTCCATGGCGTTGGCATTGCGCCAAAGCCACGAGAAACTCAAAGAGCTGGCCGAACATGATTCCCTGACCAAGCTGGTCAATCGTTACGGTTTTGAGCTCTGTCTGAACCGTACCTTGAGTCAGGTCAAGCGTCATCAGGACATGCTGGCGGTGATCCTCTTGGATCTGGATGATTTCAAGGGTATCAACGACACCTTAGGGCACCAGGTGGGGGATATCCTACTGGTGGAAGTGGCCAACCGTCTCAGTGCGGCGCTCAGGGAAGGGGATCTCATTGCCCGTCTCGGCGGCGATGAATTTGTAGTGCTGGTGACCGAGTCGGAGAATCGTTACTTCCCGATGGCGGTGGCCAACAGGCTGCAAAGGGCCTTTGAAGAGCCTTTCCCTCTGGGGGAACATGATGTGCTTATCGGCGCCAGTATTGGCATTGCAGTGTACAGCGATTCTGTCTGTGACAGCTCTGAGTTGCTCAAGTGTGCCGACATTGCCATGTATCGCGCCAAGAAGGTGGGCCGCAACCAGATCCAGTTCTATTCCGAAGAGTTGGCCAGAGAAGTCAGGTTTCGCAACCGCATCGAGATGGGCCTGAGAACCGCGCTGGAGCGGGATGAATTCAGGGTCTTTTATCAGGGGAAATTCGATGCGATTTCCGGCGAGCTGTTGGGAATGGAGGCCTTGCTGCGCTGGCAACATCCTGAAGATGGCCTGCTGGCGCCGGACAGTTTCCTGCCGATAGCCGAAGAGATAGGCCTGGTAGATGAGATAGGCGAGTGGGTGTTGGCACAGGCCTGCGCGCAAACCGTCAAGTGGCTGGCCATGCTGGCTCCGGTAGGCAAGCAGTTATCTGTGGCGGTTAACCTGTCACCGTCGCAGATCATTCGTGAAACCCTGTATCAGACCATAGTCAGGGTATTGCAGCAAACCGGGCTGCCGGCTTCGCTGCTGGAGTTGGAGCTCACCGAAAATGCCTTGATAGAGGAACCGCTGGAACTGGCCAAGGTACTGGAGCGGATAGCTGCACTGGGAGTTGTTTTCTCTCTGGATGATTTTGGCACCGGCTTTTCATCCCTCGAACACATCAAGTACTTTCCCATCAATGTGCTGAAAATCGACAAGAGTTTTGTGGCTTCGGTCGAACAGGATGAACGCGGCAAGCGTCTGTTGTCGGCCTTGATCAACTTTGCCAACGGCTTTAACGTGGTGTCAGTAGCCGAGGGCATAGAAACCGAGGCGCAGGCGCAGTTTTGCCGTGAGCGGGGCTGTAACCTGCTGCAGGGGTATCTCTATTGTCGGCCGATTCAGCCCCAGGATTTTGAAACCCAGCATATTTTACCTTTGCTGACCGAGGGGGATGTTTGATTTTACTTGCCTATTGGCAAGGGATAGTCAAAGATGCCACTTCTCTTGCTGGGCCATAACTCTTTGGCGGATCACTCAAACATGAAAATCGGTATTCTCTCTCAATTTCCCGAGCTCTATTCTACCCGCAGGCTGGTGGAAGCCTGTGAGGGACGTGGTCATCAGGCCAGGGTGATCAATCCACTCAACTGTTATATGAACATCAACTCGGTGCAGCCCAGTATTCATCTTGAAGGTGAGGAACTCAGCGGTTTTGATGCCATTATCCCGAGGATCCATGCCAGTGTGACTTTCTATGGCTGTGCCCTGGTGCGCCAGTTCGAGATGATGGGGGTGTACGCCGCCAATGACTCTATCTCCATAGCCCGCTCAAGGGATAAGCTGCGGGCACTGCAGTTGCTTTCCCGGAAAGGGGTGGGTATGCCGGTCACAGGTTTTGCCAGCAAGCCGGATGATATTCCTGATCTCATCGCCATGGTGGGTGGTGCGCCGCTGGTGATAAAGCTTTTGGAAGGCACCCAGGGGATAGGCGTGGTGCTGGCCGAAACCAAAAAGGCCGCCGAGAGCGTTATTGAAGCCTTTCTGGGGCTTAAGGCCAATATTCTGGTGCAGGAATATATCAAAGAAGCCAACGGCAGTGATATTCGCTGCTTTGTGGTGGGCGACAAGGTGGTTGCGGCCATGAAACGTCAGGGCCCGGAGGGGGATTTTCGCTCCAATCTGCATTTGGGCGGCAGCGCCGAGAAAATCAAGATTACCCCTCAGGAGCGCAAGACAGCCATTGATGCGGTCAAGGCGATGGGGCTGGCTGTTGCCGGGGTGGATATTCTTCGCTCCGAGCGCGGCGCCTTGGTGCTTGAAGTCAATTCGGCTCCGGGTATTGAAGGTATAGAGTTAACCACAGGTATCAAGGTGGCCGAGCCGATAGTGGAGCATATCGAAAAAATGGTTGCCGCCCGTAAACGCAATCGTCCTGTCATCGCCTGATTGCGCCTCGGGCTTTCCCATCCTTAGAATTCGAACTCATAGACATAGCTGAGCACTATCTTGGCATCGTCGTCCGGCAGATCCGTATCGGCCACCATAAAGGAGACTGAGCCTATGCCGGTTTCCTTGCTGATGGCCAAGTGGTAGTCGGCGTAGTCGGAAACCCCGAACCAACTCTGCACCACATCACCGTCTGAATAACCATAGTGTGCCGTCAGCGTCACGGTTTCCGTGATGGGATAGCTGAACCCGGCGTGGATATAGCTCAAATCCTTGTTATCCATTGGCGCAGCGGCCACGTCATCACCGGCGTTAACCACCTTGGCATAACCCAACTCAAACCACTTCCAGCTGAGAGTCAGCGCCAGCTCACCAAAGTCGATATCGCCTTCGGCATCCGGGTAGCCATAGTAGAGATAGCTGATGTCATAGCCAAAGTCTTCGCCTATGGTGCCGGAGTAACCACCGTAAAAATCGAGCTCGTAACTGGTATCGTCACCAAAGTCGACATTGGAGGCCCAGGTTCCCAGGTAAAAACCCGAGTCGTGGCTATAGTCTATACCGCCTTGAACGGCGACAGAGTCATCCGTCTGGGTGGTGCCGCGCCACAGATAGTTGGAGGCGGCACCTATATTCCCCGATACAGCGGCCTGGGCTTCGCCGGCCACCAACAACAGACCTGCAATAACTGACAGTGAAAACTTGGTGTGTTTCATTCTCATCCCCTCGATGGTTTGGGTTCTGGAGCCGGGCAAGCTTGACCGGTGCAGATACTCGTTATTGTCTGTGCGGAATGAGCGAATCCTGTGCCAAGTTTAAATAGGCATTAAATACATGTGGTTAGCTTTTGAGTGTGATGCAGGTTAAGGAAATGTTGCATTTCGCTGGGGCGGGTTGCACTTTTTTTGTGCAATGGAGTGTTGGGAACCTCAGGCAATAAAAAACGCCTCAATATGAGGCGCTTTCATCCGTGAAAAGCGGCTTAGTTGACGCTGTCACGCAGTGCCTTGCCGGCCTTGAACTTGGGAATAGTGGCGGCAGGGATTTGGATCTCTTTACCGGTTTGCGGGTTACGACCAGTGCGGGCTGCACGGGTTGAAGTTTCGAAAGAGCCAAAGCCTACGATGGAGATTTTAGTTCCTTCTTTCATGGCATCGGTCACTGCTACTTCGAACGACTTGAGTGCGCGGGCAGCTTCTGCCTTGGACAGGTTGGCGTGTTCTGCCATTTTAGCGATCAGTTCAGTTTTGTTCATCTGGAGCGTCTCTTCTTTCCGTCGATAAGTTATTATTGCCCATCTAACATGCCATAAGGTTTTTGGCTTGAAAAGGCCTTTCAGCGGGCTTCTTGGGCTTTATCCGCTATTTTTTAACCAAAAAGACACAAAATTGTGAGCCGGTCGCCGATTTCCTTAAATTCAGTGCGATCTAGTCAGACTTTTCCTGCTGCAAAAAGCGCTTGGTCCTGCCGGAAAAAGCCACCCAATACTGGAATAACAGCAAGGCCAGCAACACAGCCGCCAGCGGCAGCAAGGGGATATTTCGCCCTGCCAGCTCCAGTTTGACATCCTGCGGCGTAATCTGCAGTGCAACCAAAGCCGTAGTGGCAAATGCCATGAGTCCCAGAGTCTGAATAAAGAGATAGATACGCAATGCCCACAATGACCAGGATGTGCGCATTACTATGCCTACCAATACAGGGATGACTCCCAAGGTAAACAGATCCACAGCGCCGGTGCTGATGGTGCGCCACAGTGCTACCACAGCCAGTACCAGGTAGAGGATACAAAGCAGTACCAATGGTATTGGTCTTGAAATGGACATAAATGACTCCTGTGAGAAATTGGCCTAAGTCTATGGAAAGCCCTGGGGGGAGTCCAGCCGGATTTTAATCGCTTTTTGCGGTAAAATAACCGCCGACATTTTTGGCAGGATAACACTCAATGACAGAAGAGCAGTTTTGGGAGCTGGTCAGCCGCGACTATCCAGAACAGGACCAACAACAACTCCAGGCGCGTTTGACCGAAAAACTGCAAGGTCTTAGCGATGATGAGCTGGCAGAGTTTGATAAACACTTTGCCCGGCAGCTCAGGCTGAGTTACAGCTGGGATCTCTGGGGAGCTGCTTACATCATCGCCGGAGTCGATTCAGATTATGGCTTTGCCGAGTTTCGCAACTTCCTGGTGACTCTGGGTAAGGAGCGTTATCAGGCGGCCTGCAATGCAGCGGATTCGCTGGGGGAACTGGATGTTTGGCCGCAGCTGAATGGCTATGCTTATCCTTTTGTTGAGGAGATAGATCTGCTGGCCGGCCAGCTATACGAGACCCGTACCGGGAAAGAGTTGCCTTTTGTGCCTTCGGGGCTGAGTCAGCCCAAGGGTAAACGTTTCAACGATCAACCCAAGGCATTGCGCAAGCTTTACCCCAAGCTCAGCGCCCGTTTCCCTTTCTAAGCAGGCTTAGTCGTTGCGCATCTGCTCGCACTGAAAGCCTTGGCGGCGGGAGTCGAAGCGGCAGTAGCTGCCACACTCCCAAGGTGCCCCCTCCGAGGCCTGGGACTTCTCGATGGCAAACGCCTTACAGCTGGCATAGTCGCCAAAATCGTCCTCTTTGATATAACGCCCCGAATCGAAGCCATGGGTATAAATGAAGGCGCTCCAGGTTTCCGGCCCCTTGGGTTTGGCATCCTGATTGATGGCGACGAGAACAATTCCCAGGGCGGTAAATAGTCCCAAGGTAATCAGCAAAGACGGCGAAAATTTCACTGGCGCTCCTGTTGTGACTGGTTTTTAGCTCTGCTATTAGATTACTTCCTCGGGCCTGACTCAAGCAGCCTTGTGTTAAAGCTTGTTGGGGCTGCTACAAATTGATACTCAGGTTAACGCATTTTTTTGGGTGTCTATGAAAAATAACAAAATAAAATAATCACTTATAACAGGATGATGTTCGCATATTAGTTTTGCGTTAAGCCCGGATTCAGGTTAAATTTTATACTCTGAGTTTGAACCAAATGCATACTGACATTCGCTCCCAAAGGAGGCTGATATGAAAATCAGATATCTGTTACTTGCAGCTGCCCTGACCTCTGGCTCGGCGCTGGCGGCCGACAAGGTCGATGAAAACCCGGTTACCGAGTCGGGTAAGGTAAAAATTGAGTGGCAGTCACCCAAGGATTTTCGGGACATCAAGTCTGCCAGCGAGCTGCAATCCCGTTACGAAAAACGTCTGTTCGAGACCTTGACCAAAGCCTTGGATAAAGACGTTTCCTCATCTCTAAAAGACAACCAAAAGCTGGAACTGACAGTCACAGATGTGGATTTGGCCGGCGATGTGCGGCCTACCTTTGGCGCTACCGCCAACGATATACGTGTAGTCAAGAACGTTTATCCGCCCAAGATAAGTTTCAGTTATCGCTTGTTGGAAGGCGATCAGGTGGTCGTTGCCGGCGATGAAAAGCTGACTGATATGCAGTTTCTCGACCATGTAGACAGAATTAACAGCGACAGCTTCCGTTATGAAGAAAGAATGCTGAAAGACTGGTTCCAGAAAACACTCAAGCCTAAACTCTAAGCCGTCCTCGGCATCTCCAGCAAGCACAGCCCTTGGGTGCTGTGCTTGGCCTGTTTTTTTGCCAGTGCACACAAGCGGGACAACTCATGCTCGCTGGCGTCCAGACTCAATGGCGGTGGCAGTATTCCGACGCTGAGGCGCAGTAGCGGTTGAAGGCATTCCTGCCCTTGTCTGTCCTGTGCAAACAAGTGCTGTCGTTGCCAGTGCTCGTCACTGAAAAACTGCCTCTTGCCCTGTTCAAACTCTGCCAATATTTGCTGACAAACCCCGAGCAGTTGCGGCTCTGTGCCTATCATTACGAAATCATCCCCACCCACGTGGCCGATAAATTGCGCCTTGCCGTATTGTCTAAGCAGGCCGGCGACAGCCCTTATCACTTCATCACCGCGACTGAAGCCGTAGATGTCGTTATAGGGTTTGAAATGGCATAGATCAAAATAGGCCAGATAGAAATGCTGTCGCAGTTTGCGCAGCCGTTGCAGCTCTTCCTGAATGGGCACATTCCCGGGCAATTCAGTCAATGGGTTGGCGTGGCGCGCCGTCTGTATTCTGTGTTCAGTGATGCGCTGCAGCAGCTCGCGGGTATGGCCCAGACCGATGAAGTCGCCCTGACGCAGAATAATGAATTCCTGCGCTATTTCGGTACCAGGCTTGGCGGTGAGTTTTTGACTCACCCGCGACAGCGGCGTGGCCGCATCGACCATAAGCACATCTTTGTCCATGAGCTCTGTGACCGCCTGGTGCTCATGAAGGGCGCGGCCATAGGGCCGGGAAAACAGCTCCATCAGTCGATGGCGATAGACCAGCCCCAAGGGTTGTTTCTGCTCCAGCACCACTATGCACTGAAGCTCCGGCTGGGAGAGAAAGCGTTCGCTCAACTGCTTGAGTTCGGTATCAGAGCAGCAGGTTTGCGCCTGATGGCACAGGCTCTCTGCTGCCTCGTTGTATCTCGGTTGTTCCTGCTGACGAATGGCAAGATAGCGGGTCTGCAGTTGTCTATCAGGTTGCGCCTCGGGTCTGCCAAGCAAAAAGCCCTGACAATAGGTGATCCCGAGCTGACGCAGTATCGTCAGCTCGGCTTCTGTCTCTATGCCCTCGGCGATGACTTTACAGGTCAGGCTTTGGCACAGTTCTATGATGGAGCGGACAAACTCCTGTTTAACCGGAAACTTATCTATCTGATGGATAAAGTGGCGATCAATTTTGACATAGTCGGGCGAGAGTTCTGACCAGAGGCGCAGGCCTGAGTAGCCGGCGCCAAGGTCGTCGAGTGCGGTCAGAAACCCTTGATTGCGGTAGTGATCCAGACAGGCTTTGAGCTGATCTATGTCATCGGCCGGGTATTGTTCCGACAGCTCTATCACCACATTGGATGGTGCTATGCCGAACTGTTGCAAGAGTTTGAGTGTTTGCCCCTTGGGATGACTTGGATCCAGCAGTGCCTTGGGGGAGATATTGATAAACAGCTTGCCCGGCAGTTGTCTTTGCTGGAATTGCGCTATGGAGACCCGGCGGCACAAGGTCTCCAGCTCGGAGAGGCGTCCCAGTCGTTCGGCGGTTCTGAACAGATGAAATGGAGAATGAACGCTGCTGCCTATGGGGCCGCGGCTTAGGGCTTCAAAGCCATGAATACTGTTGCTGTCTATGTTGATAATCGGCTGAAACAGTGCGGTGATATCCTCTTTATCCAACACACTTCTAAGCTCAGCAATCCTGTCTATGGCCATCAAACTGCAATACCTCACCAGGCCCCAAATCGGATAGAGTCTAGGTGTTGCAAGTGACACTAAGATGACAAAGCCGGGCTTGACCCGGCTTATCGGAGTGATTTTGCGGTTTGAACTCTTGCTATTTACTCTGCTGTTTAAATTTTTGCAGCGTCTGCAGCAAGACCGCCAGTTTCGGCAGCAGCGCCTCCAACTGTTCCGGGGGGGGCGCCGTTTCGGCTTCAAGATCCGCTACCGCCTGTGCCAGCTCCTGTACATAAGGGAGGAAGCGATTACTGCATGTGGTAAAGCCTTGCTCTTGGGTGAATACGGCAGAAAACTTTCCATGGCCAGCCTGTTGCAGCTGATCCAGACGGTTATCGGCATCGACAGCCTGACGGTAAGCGGTCTGCAGATTGGCTTTCAGTTGCTCAATGACCTTGGTGTATGGCATAACAGCCTCTAACTGGTGAACTTTGGCTGAAATTATAAGGAACAGGGATGCGCGCAACAAGTCGACTGCTGTGGATCTTCTTCGGATGTGGCTTGCTTTTAAGCGGTATGGCCCAAGCAAGAGATGGCGACAAGCCGCCTTTCCATCAGTTGGAGTTTGCCGGTAAGACGGCTTTTCTCATGGGCTCAGTGCATGTCGGCAAGGCCGACTTCTACCCACTGCCAAACCAGATAGAGCAGGCCTATCGCCACGCCGGTGCTCTGGTGCTGGAAGCCGATGTCCGCGATCCTGCGGCGCAGCAGTTGCTGCAAAAGTATGGCTTGAAGGCCGCAACACCTGATGAGGAAACCCAGACGCTGCTGCAGGGATACTGTGGCGGCAAGCCTTTGTGCCGGCAATTGGCGATGATGTCCCCCTGGTTGCAGTCGGTACAGATCAGTATGCAGCGCTTCGTAGAGCTGGGTTATCAACCCAGTCTGGGTGTTGAGCAGTATCTGTTGGATGGGGTCGGTGATAGACCCGTGCTGGAGCTGGAAAGTACAGAAATGCAGTTGGCACTGCTGGACTCGCTGGCGCTGGAGCACCAGTGGAGTATGGTGCGGGAGAGCATTCGCGGTGAAGATCGGGAGATCCAAGCGCTGATCACGGCTTGGCGTAGCGGTAATGAAAAAGCGTTGGCCGAGTTGATGTTGCATCAGCTGTCCACCGAAGGTGAAGACGTATTGCTGGAAAAACTGCTGTGGCAACGTAACCAAGGCATGGCTGAGCGCCTGCTGAGTCTGATGGGTTCCAATCAGGCGCCACTATTTGTGGCCGTCGGTGCCGGGCATCTGGCCGGTAAAAAGAGCTTACTCGAGTATTTGCATAAAGCCGGAGTCAGCAGCCGTAACTGCTGGCGGCAAAGCTGTGATATACCGCCCGGCGAGGCAAACTGAGGCGCTGAGGTCTATACTTGCTGTGCTTGGACACAGGGAGTTGAGATGCAAGGCATTAGCGATGCGTACAAGGGGTTTGAAGGAACAGTTCGTCAGTGGGATGAACGTTTTGGCAAGGTGGTTGCCAGGGTCGATCCCGGCGATTTTTATATTACAGGTGCCGATGAGTACATTTTTACCCGCTTGGGGTCTTGTGTGGCGGCTTGTATCTGGGACCCCGTACTCGGCATAGGTGGCCTGAATCATTTTCTGTTACCCGAGCGCAAACTTCACGAAGATTGGCACCAACTGACCAGCTACAGCTGCCGCTACGGCAACTGGGCCATGGAGCAGCTGATCAATGCCATACTCTGTGTCGGTGGTCAGCGACACAGATTACAGGCCAAAGTATTCGGCGGTGCCAGAATGGGCCAAAGCAGTGTGCTGAATGTCGGCCAGTCCAACATAGATTTTGTACTACGTTATCTCGAACTCGAGCAGATCCCTGTGCAGGCGGAGGATTTGGGGGGCCCTTGGCCGCGTAAGGTGATGTTTCACCCCAACAGCGGCAAGGTCTTGCTCAAGCACATGGATCCCGAACGCCTGGCGCAGCTGGTGCCGGAAGAGAACCGTTATCTGGATCAGATAGTGGATGGCAAAGATCAACCCTCGATCGAGTTGTTCGGCCCGGATGCCTTGTGAGCAATGAAATGCACGTAGCGGCCCAGAGAAAGATAGGGCTGCTGGCGTGAGTATTTCAGCTCCATCTCCAGCAGTTGCTGGAAGTCGAAATTATCCGGCAAGCTCTTTTTAAGATAGTCATGGATGACTCTTACCCCGGATTCACACCTCAACTCCAGTTGCCACTCGTTAAACCAAGCTTGTACATCAGCTATTTGCAGCGGATGTTTCGGGCTGAGGCGGACTTTTTTGCGGGTCTGCAGATCGGCAGCCACATAGTCGAGATTGCCAGACACCAGGGCGTGAAAGCGCATCGCTTCCTTATTGAAAAACATCAGTGAAAACAGGCCGTCATCTTTCAAGAGTGACAGCAAGCCCGCTAGTGTACCCTTGGCATCATGCAACCATTCGGCAACCGCATGGCAGAGGATAAGGTCGAACTGGCCCAGTTCCGTTACGTTCAGCTCCTGAATGGCGCAGTGCAGCAGTTGAATATCCAAGGGCTCGGCCGAGGCGGCAATCTGCTCCCGGGCTTGTTCCAGCATGGCCGAGGAGATGTCGCAAAGTACGACTTCATGCCCCATGGCCGCCAGTTTTTGACTGAAAAAACCGAAACCGCCACCGGCATCCAGTACTCTGAGTTTACGGCCGGCAAAATAGGGTAACTGTTCCTGCAGATCGCGCCAGAGTACCGCGGCTCTGATCTGCCCTTTGGGGGTTCCATAGATATTGTTGGCGAACTTTTGCGCCAGCTTGTCAAAGTTCTGATCTTGCACTTTGGAGGGTTCTGAATGACTTGAAGGCATATAGTGTCTCATAAGCCGCAGCCCTTGGCATCAGGCCCAAGCGCTTATGGCGGACAGATCGCAAAATCATAGATAGCTCCGAAAACGGCAGGGATGAGGTATAATGCTCGGCTTGGAATACTCAAGGTGGGCTTTTTGGTTATGGAATTCAGTGTCGAACTGCGAACAATGCCTTCGTTGTTTTCGCTGTATCGCAAGATTTTTTTCGGGCGAAAGCCTGGCTGGGACAACCAGCCTTTACCTCGTATCAGCGTTAATACTCCCGGCGTGGCTTTGGAGCCCGGCAAGGTGGCCGACTACGCCCAGGTGTGTGGCTTCGAGTTTGATGGCAAAACTCTGCCGCCTACCTATCTGTATGTGATGGCCTTCAAGTTGCATGCGGTGATCTTTACCCATGACGCCATCACTTTTCCTCTACTGGGAATGATCCACCTGCGTAACCGTATCAGTCAGTTTCGCAGTGTTACTGTGGATGAGCGTTTCGATATCGACTGTCGCCTCACAGACAGCCGAGAGACAGATTCCGGGCTGGAGTTTGACCTTATCTCCAGGGTGACCGTGGCCGGAGAGCTGGTGTGGGAATCCTTGTCTACTTATCTGTATCGCATAGATAAGCCGGGGCGCAGGGCAAGACCACCCAAGGCCGGGGATATTCAGTGGGAAAACCCCAGTGTCTGGGAGTTGGGTGACGACTTGGGGCGGCGTTATGCCAGAGCCTCGGGTGACTATAACCTGATCCATCTGCATCCCTTGCTTTCCAAACGTTTTGGTTTCGACCGGGTGCTGGCCCATGGCATGTGGTCCAAGGCCCGCTGCGTGGCTCAGTTGATGCCTGAGCTGGGTAATAGGCCCTGTGTCATTGATGTGGCGTTCAAGTTGCCGCTGTTTATGCCGGCCAGTGTCTGCTTCTGCGCCGAGGCCATGGAGCAGGGCTATAAGTTTGAACTCAGAGATCAGAAAGGGCGCAGGCCGCATCTTTGTGGTGAGATCTCCCTGCTCTGAGGTGTCGGGGCCTAGGTTTCCCGCCTTGGCCCCTGTTTGGCTCCATGATACCTGCGTTCGCTATTTTCCCTCCGTTCGGAAACTGCTTTTCGGCCAATTCCGGCCAGAGATTTCTTGACCCAGATTAAGGTATTGCTGAATAAAGAGGGCTCCGACTTTAGCTTGAAGCCGGAATGGCCTAGTATGCGGGTCCTTTGATCTATTTGCTTTGGCCCTTGTGGGAGTTTTACTGAATGTTGAAGGACATAGAGATCTCTAGAATGACGTCGAGGCGTCCCATTGAGCATATTGCTACTGAGTTGGGGCTGCGTCCCGGTGAATTCAGCTGTTACGGCGACCACAAGGCAAAAATCCCGCTGTCGTTGCTCGAACGGGTCTATGACTATCTGCCCGGTAAGCTGATTCTGGTGACTGCGATAACGCCTACGTCACACGGTGAAGGCAAGACGGTGACCAGCATAGGTTTGACCCAGGCCCTGCATGCGCTCGAACACAAGGTCTGCGCCTGTTTGCGCCAGCCCAGTATGGGGCCGGTCTTTGGCGTCAAGGGGGGGGCTGCCGGCGGCGGTTATGCCCAGATAGTGCCGATGGAAGAACTGAATTTGCATCTTACCGGGGACATTCACGCCATTACCAGCGCCCACAACCTGGCCGCCGCCGCGCTGGATGCCAGGCTGCATCACGAACAACGCCTCGGGGCGGCAGAGTTCAGCCGTCGCAGTGGCTTGGATGCGCTCAATATCGATCCGGAAAAGCTTTTTTGGCACAGGGTGATGGATCACAATGATCGCAGCCTGCGGCAAATTCAGGTAGGGCTGGGAAATAACAATGGCCCTGAGCATGAGTCTGGCTTTGATATCACCGCCGCCTCGGAGCTGATGGCCATTTTGGCCCTGAGTCGCGATCTTGCCGATATGCGCCGCCGTGTCGGCCAGGTGTTGCTGGCACTCGATACCTCCGGACAGGCCATCACAGCCGAGCGGCTCGGGGTTGCCGGTGCCATGTGCGCCATTTTGCGTCAGGCGCTGGAGCCGACACTGATGCAGACCCTCAACGGCGCCCCTTGTCTTATCCACACCGGGCCCTTTGCCAATATCGCCCATGGCAACTCCTCTATCATTGCCGACGAAATGGCACTGAAACTCAGCGACTATGTGGTCACGGAAGGCGGCTTTGGCTCGGATATGGGTTTTGAGAAGTTCTGCAATATCAAGGCGCCGATTTCCGGGCGTCAGCCAGATTGCACCGTCTTGGTGGCGACCTTGAGAGCGCTTAAGAGTAATGCCGGGCTCAAGGGGGAGGCAGTAAGCCAGCCTAACCAACAGGCACTGGAACAGGGCTTTGCCAACCTGGCCTGGCACCTGGCCAATGTGCGCCGCTACGGCACACCTGTGGTGGTGGCCGTCAACCGTTTCCCCGAAGATACCGAGCAGGAGCTTGAGTGGCTGAGGCAGGCCTGCCTCGCCGAGGGCGCCGATGCTTGTGAACTCAGTGAGGCCTTTGCACTAGGTGCCGATGGCGCCAAGGCCCTGGCCGAGTCGGTATTGGCGGCCATAGGCAAGGGCGATGGCTTCAAGCCTCTCTATGACCCTTCGCTTGGACTCGAGGCCAGTCTGGCAACCTTGGCCGAGCTTGGTTATGGTGCGGCCGGGGTAGAGTTGTCGGCCAAGGCCCGTGAGCAACTGGCAGAGATCCGGCGTCTTGGCGCAGACAAGCTGCCTGTGTGTATGGCCAAGACGCCTATGTCTATCAGCCACGATCCCAAACTCAAGGGGGCACCCAGCGGTTTTACCCTGCCAATCACTGAGCTTAGGCTTAACGCCGGAGCCGGTTTTGTCACCGCTTTGGTGGGCAAGGTGATGACCATGCCTGGGCTGGGTTTGAACCCAGGCTACCTGCATATCGATATCAATGAGCAGGGTGAAGTGATGGGGCTTTAACTCGATAACAACCAAGGGCGCAGATGCGCCCTTGGTTGTATTGGATCCTGCCGCGCCGATTTAACCGCGATAGAAGTGTACGTCCCGCTGCGGGAATGGAATACTGATCCCTTCCTCGTCGAAACGCATCTTCACCGCCCGGGTAATGTCCCAGTAAACTTCCCAATAGTCTTCCGGCCTGACCCAGGGGCGCACCACAAAGTCCACCGAGGATTCGCCCAATAAGTGCAGTTTAACCGTAGGCTCAGGGTGCTTAAGTACTTTGGGATGCTCTTGCACCAGTTGCTCCAGCACGGCTTCGGCCTGTTCAATATTATCGCTGTAGCTGATGCCGAAGGTCATATCTACCCGTCTGTGATGCTCGGCGGTGATATTGTTGATGGTATCGCCCCAAATTTTGTTGTTGGGAATGATCAGCCGCTGGTTGTCCAGTGTCTTGATGGTGGTAGATACCAGGCTCATATGGCTGACTCTGCCTGTGACTCCAGCTGCATGGATCAGATCTCCCACATCGAAGGGACGATAGATAAGGATCATCATCCCTGAGGCGAAGTTGGACAGGGTATCCTGCAGCGCAAAACCGATAATTACCCCGGCAATACCGAAACCGGCCAGTAGTGGGCCGAGTTCGAATCCAAGCTGTGACAAGGCTATCAGCAGCCCTAGGGTGAAAATAATCTTGCCGGAAAGCGAGGTGAAGAAGTCTTGCAGCAGCTTGCTGAACTTGAGTTTGGAGTTACTGACCGCCTTGGCGACGATTCGCTTGGTTAATTTGGCCAGCAAGACGGTAAGTAGCAAGATAAACAAGAAGATAAATATCTTGAACAGTATATCCGGCCCACCTTCAATCAACTGCGCCTTGGCGATATCAAACCACTGTCCGGCCAGACTGGAGACGATATCGATATTGAGGACGTCCTGGGTGATATCTCCGGAAATGGCAAACAGGGTCTTTTTCAGATCGCTGGTATCTACATCCAACTTATCCAGCATGCCTATCACTGCACTCAGGCTGCTGCTGTTGTTTTCCAACCGCTCTTTCAGCAGGGTCAAGGTCTTGCTCTGCTCGCTGCTGACATCTTTGCCCGCCAGCGCATTTTCGGCCATTTGCACGCCCAACTGCTGCTGGTTGTAGCTCACCAGACTTTCGAGCAACTCGGCTCTGACGATAAGACGTTGCTTGAGTGATTCTTTCGCCTGGCTGACATCCTGTCCCAGTTGCTCTGACCAGTTGAGCAGTTCCAGCAAGCCTTTTTGAATTTCATCCTTTTCCAGGCTGCGGCGGGAGATCTCAAGCATCAGCTGTTGATCTTCCCCTTTGCCGAGCTTGCCCTGCAGCGACATTATCTCCTTGTCGAGATATTGCACCATCTCCTGCAGGAGTTGCCGCTGCGCTTGCAGATGCGGCAAAACATTCACCTTGGCATTCTGTTCTGCGCTCTTGTCGCCAATGGCATCTATGCTCTCTTTGAGTTTATTTCTTTGTGCCAGAGTTAGCGCCTTGATCCTAAACTCAGTCACCGCCTTGAGTTCGCCCTTGGCACTGCGAAGCTGTTGGATATTTTGTCTTATGGTTTGCTGCATCAAAGTGAGCTGCTCGGTAGCGAGCGGTTCGGGTTCAGATGCGAAAGATTGCCAGGAAAGAGATAAACACAACACGAGCAAGAGAGTTCTAACCATGTTTTTGTCCGATTTTTATCTGTATTTTTGAAGTGTTGGAGTCAATAAATATGACACGAAATGTCCCATGACGCCCAAAAAGCTCGCGGATTTGTGGTTTTTCACTCATGGGAGATATAAGGCGGACGCCAGCTTTGCTAGAATAGCGCCCCTTTGTTGAGCTCGCCGGAGAACGCTCGAGTGCTATGTTCCAATTGCAATAAAACCTTTAATGTTTCTCAGATAGCCCGGCAGCGGGGCAGTGGCTTTTCCGCGCAGATCCAGTGTCCTCATTGTGAAGCTTGGCTTGGGAAGACGCCTTGGTTATTGAAATTGAAACTGGTGGGTTTTTATCTGGGGGCGGCTGCGGCTATCTGTGCCTGGTTGGTTCCAGAGACCAGACACTTCGGGATACCTGTCGCAATCCTTGGGCTGATCGTCTTGCTGATCAGCCACCTGATGGATCATCTGCACACGGTTGAAGCGCCGGTTAAAGTTGAAGAGGATGATTCGGCGCAGCGGCAGAAGTATCGCTGAGGGCTCAGTCTACCACCTGTACCTGATTGGCCAGGGAGGTTTCTACGTAATAGATGCCGCCCAAAATGGCGCCGCAAAACAGAATGGCAAACAGGATAATCCCCAGGTTATTTTTGAGAAATGCCAACATAGCTTTTCCTTTGGTTAGGCTGCTCCCACGGGCGGGCCCGCGCGAGCACAAAGAGTATAGGGTAAACCTTAACCGGCAGAGCTTAAGCAGAACTTAATCTCAGCCAGGCCTGTAAGCTGTAATTAGCGCCGAAACCTTGGCACCGTTACATATCTTGTAACTTTTAGTTTCAGCTTCGCCTTGTTAACCTTGTTGCAACCTCGGGGTAGACTGGCTTACACTAGCGCCGGATCTATCTGGGGGATGTTAGGTTTGGATATCGCTGTTCGTACAAGAAGCACTATTGCCATATGGCTTGCCGCCATACTGGTGCTCTTGTCTGTGGCTGCATCGGCCCACAGCATTTCCCATCTCGAAGAGGGTCACAAGACCCACTGTACCCTCTGTTTCCATCAGCATCAGCTGAACAAGCTCATGCCCGGCACCGGGCTGCATCTGGATGCTGTCAAACAATCCTATATCAGAGTCAGTTTTACGGCTCCTTCCTGGCAGGCGACCCACGTTCGCCTGTTTAACAGTCGTGCTCCACCTGTAACAGCCTGAATTTAAAGAGACATCTATTTAAATTTTGCTATCGACCGCATGGAATTGCGGTGCGATGACTGCTGTATTTCAGGAGCTAAAATGACTGTTTTTTCAACTCGTATTTCGCCTCTGGCCTTGGCCTGTGGCTTGGTTTCCACCTGTGCAATGGCCCAGGACCCTACGCTGACCAATCCGGCGATCAGTGCGGTTTTGGATGGCTATTATCAAACGGCGGATCGTCCCATGGCCGAGCGTCAGGAAGGTTTTGGTCTGGGGGAAACCGAACTGGCGCTCAGCGCCAATATTGACGATATGTTTTACGGCAAACTCACCACCACCATAGAAAACCATGATGGTGATACCGAAGTGAATCTGGAAGAGGCTTTTATTCAGACCTTGGCGATGCCGGCAGGGTTTGCGGTGCGCGCCGGACGTTTCCTGTCTGATGTGGGCTATCTCAATAACCAACATCCTCACACAGACGCCTTTACCGACAGACCGGCGGCTTACCGTGCCTTCCTGGGCAATCATTACTTCGATGATGGTATCCGCTTGAACTATGTGGCGCCGACAGACCTTTACTGGGTAATGGGTCTGGAAGCTTTCAAGGGCGACAAGATGCGTGCCGAGGATGAACACGGCGAGCGCGAGTTCAAGGATGTGGGTGTTTATACCGCTTACACCAAGATAGGTGGCGATATAGGGACAGACAGCTCCTGGCAGTTGGGGCTGTCCTATCTGCGCAATGAAAATGGCCGCATGACCCCTTTTGAAGAGCACGCGGGTGAGGAAGAGGAGCATGATCACGGCCACGACCATGAAGGTCACAGCCATGGTGCCTCTTATACGGGTGAAAACACCTATATTGCCGACTTTGTTTATAAGTGGGCACCTAACGGCAACTACAAGTATCAGCATCTGACTGTGAGTGGTGAATATTTCCGGGTGGCAGATTTCGTTGCCGAGGCCGAGCATGAGCATCACGAGGATGAACACGCCCATGCAGAGCCGAAAGATTACCATCAGGGCTGGTATCTGAGCGGTGTCTACCAATGGAGCCCCAGCTGGTCTACCGGGATCCGCTACGGCGAGCTGGATACCCAGCAGGCCCACGACGATCATTTCCACGGTCAGAAGCTGAAAGAAACCGAAGTTAGCCTGGCTTGGCATCACAGCCACTTCTCTACCGTAAGACTGCAGTACACCAATCAGCGTGGCACTAATTTCGACGGTATCGAAGACGACAATGTTATCACTCTGCAATACGTTATGACTCTGGGGGCCCACGGTGCGCATCAATTCTAAATTTGTCGGCCTGGCCACGGCCGCTTTGACTCTGGTGGCCAGTTGGCAGGCTCAGGCCAGCCTGAATATTTTTGCCTGTGAACCTGAATATGCCGCGTTGGCCAAGAGCTTGGCGCCGGATGCGGACATCTATTCGGCCACAACCGCCTTGCAGGATCCTCACCAGGTGCAGGCTCGGCCCAGTTTAATCGCCAAGATGCGCCAGGCTGATCTGGCGGTCTGCGCCGGTGCGGATCTGGAAATCGGTTGGTTGCCTATGCTGCAGATGAAATCTTCCAACGCCAAGGTGCGCTCTACGGATCAGGGGCTGTTTTTTGCAGCCGATCAGGTTGAGACCCTGGATAAGCTGGATTCGGTCGACCGCAGCATGGGGGATGTGCACGCCAAGGGGAATCCGCATCTGCACTTTGACCCGTATCGGATGCTGGATATCGCCAAGGCGCTGAGCGCCAAGCTGGTGGCCCTGGACCCTCAAGGAAAAGCCGATTACGAGGCTGCGCTCAAGGCATTCAGCGAGCGTTGGCAGCAGGCTATTCCCAAGTGGGAAGCCGAAGCGGCATCACTCAAGGGCAAGAAGGTTATCGCCTATCACACCAGTTTCCGCTATCTGTTCAACTGGTTGGGAGTTTCTCAGGTCGCGGATCTCGAGCCCAAGCCCGGGTTGCCCCCCAGCAGTTCACACTTGGCTTCGCTGCTTGAGCGGGCAGGGCAAGGGGATGTCAGTGCCGTGGTAGTGGCATCCTATCAGGATGAACGTGGCGCCAACTGGTTGGGTGAAAGAGCCAAGTTGCCGGTATTGGTATTGCCCATGTCGGTCGGTGGTAACGCCCAGAGTCAGGATCTTTTCAGCCTGTATGACAGCGCCATCTCGCTGCTCAAGAGCGTGAATTGATTATGGACAGCGGACTGTTCAGCATACTCTTGCCGGCCTTTGCGGCCGGCCTGCTGGTGCTCTCAACCCATGTGGTATTGGGGCGTCAGGTGTTGAAGCGCGGGATCATCTTTATCGATCTGGCGATTGCCCAAGTGGCGGCTCTGGGGGCGATAGTGGCGCATCTTAACCATGATCTGGAGGATATTCCTTATTCTCATGTATGGATGCCGGCATTGTTTGCCCTGGCCGGGGCCGGAGTCATAGCCTGGTTGTCACGTAAGATGGCCTCTGAGCTGGAGGCCATGATCGGCTGCTTCTACGTGTTGGCTGCTGTGGCTGCCATGTTGCTGCTCTCCAACGACCCCCATGGTGCCGAGCTGCTCAAGCAACTGATGTCGGGGCAGATCCTTTGGGTCAACTGGCCACAACTGATCTTGCCGGCACTGGTTTATGCTCTGGTGTTGGGGCTATTGCTGTGGCGCCCATCTTTGCTCAATGGCGCCGTGTTTTATCCCCTGTTTGCCCTGGTGATAACCCTGTCGGTGGAGCTGGTGGGTGTCTATCTGGTGTTTAGCACCTTGATTCTGCCGGCACTGGCGCTGAATAAATACAGCGGCCGTTTCGCACTTGGCTGGGCCTATCTGGTCGGGGTATTGGGTTATGTCGCCGGTCTGTGGGCCTCGGCGAGTTATGACCTGCCTAGTGGGGCCGCCATAGTGGCAACTCTGGCACTGAGCGCTCTGCTGTTCCGTGTGCTGCTAGGCTTCAGCGGCCGCCGCTGAGACTGGCGAGATTGAATGCGGCCCCAGTGGCCGCATTTTTTTATGCTGTTAAAAATCAGCGCACAGATGTAAACAAAAGATTGAGCCACAGCAGGCCTGTAGCTATACTGTCCGCCGTTGCATAAGTGGAGTAAATTTATGCTGTTGATAGTCCGTTCTCTGCTGCTGGCGGTACTCTTATTGCTGGCCTTTGTTTTTGGTGGCATTTTTTGCATCTTGCGTCCAAGACACAGAGACAATGTACACCTGTTTGCCCGACTGTTTTCGGCGGTAGCGCCTATATTGGGTGTTAAAGTCATAGTGCGTGCAGGCAAAACCAACCCGGGTGAGCCCTGTATCTTTCTGGCGAACCATCAAAATAATTTCGATATGTTTACCCACACAGCAGCGGTTCCCAAAGGCACTGTCAGCCTGGGAAAGAAGAGCCTGTTGTGGATGCCGCTGTTTGGTCAGCTTTATTGGCTTTCGGGTAATATTCTCATCGACCGTAAAAACCGTACCCGCGCCTTTGAAACCATGGCCGAGACGGCGCGTAAGATCAAAGAGAAATGCCTCTCTGTATGGATATTTCCTGAAGGTACCCGCAGTCGCGGTCGCGGTCTGTTGCCCTTCAAGGCTGGGGCATTTCATACCGCCATAGCCGCCGGAGTACCTATGGTGCCGGTACTGGCTTCCAATCAGTGTCATATCAAGCTCAACCGCTGGAACAATGGCGTGGTGATCATTGAGATGATGGAGCCGGTGGCGACCAAAGGCCTAAGCAAGGCCAATGTTAAAGAGTTGTCCGATAAGGTCCATGCCACCATGGCCAGCAAACTGAAACAACTCAATGCCGAGGCGGCAGCACTTATGGGTAAAACTGTGCCCGCGGATATCGTATAATACCCTCTGACCTATTTTTTCGGAGACAAGCATGTCCATTGAACGTCTGTTGCAGGCACAGAAGCAGGAAAACCGTGACATTATTCAGTCCTTGCTGGATGACGGTTCTGAGGCCGATGCTGAATACACCATAGAGCACCATTTTTCGTCCACTAACTTTGACCGCCTGGAAAAGGCCGCAGTCGATGCCTTTAAATTGGGCTTTGAGGTTAACGATGCCGAAGAGGTGGAACTGGATGATGGTAGTTTGATTTTCTGTTTTGACGCCATTGCCTACCACCAACTGGAAGCCGAACTTCTGGATAAGGCCTGTGAGCAGTTGCTGCAGCTGGCGGTCAAGCATAAGGTTGACTATGACGGCTGGGGCACCTATTACATAGGTGACGAGCTGGAAGATGAAGACGACGAAGAGCAGGACTAAGTCCTGTTACCAATAAAAACACCGGGTTCTTGGCCCGGTGTTTTTGTCTCTGCCAGTTTTGCCGGCAGATTTATTTTCAGTTGTAGTCGACCGGCTTCTCGCCAATAACGACCGGGAGCTCTATCTGTTTACCGGCGCGGATCACCTGCAGTGTGACCTTGGTACCAGGTGTGGTCTCGGCAATCCTGTCCATCAGCATATAGATGCGAGTAACCTCTTCCCCCTGATACTGAGTGATCACATCTCTGGGCCTCAGACCGGCCAGTGCTGCCGGGCCATTGGGTTCTATGCCGGTTACCACTACGCCGCGAAGATCCGGCAAGTTAAGTATTTGCGCCACAACCGGGCTGACGTCTTCACCCGAGATCCCCAGAGCCCCGCGAATAACCCGGCCGTCCTTGATCAGTTTGCCCATGACAGCGTAGGCTAGCTTGATGGGAATGGCGAAGTTGATGCCATGGCCACCCCCTTCACCGCCTATCTGGAAGGCAGCAGTGTTGATGCCTATCAGGCCACCATGGGTGTCTATCAGGGCGCCGCCCGAGTTACCGGCATTGATGGCGGCATCGGTTTGCAGAAAGTCCAGGTAGCCTGTGCTCAGGCCGTTACGACCTGTGGCACTGATGATCCCCTGGGTAATGGTTTGCCCCAGGTTATAGGGGTTACCTATGGCAAGCACCACATCGCCCACTTGAGGTGGGCTGTCGAGGTTAACCGGTACGACTGGCAGGTTATCCCCCTGGATCTCCAGCACAGCCAGGTCAGTTTCAGGATCCTGACCGACTACCTCTGCACCGAATTTTCTGCCATCCTGCAATGCCACCACAATCTCATCGGCCTTCTTGACCACATGATAGTTGGTGAGAATGTAGCCTTCCTTGCTCATGATGACGCCTGAGCCCAAGCCCTGCAGAGAACCGCCATTCAGAGGCCGGCTCTGGTTGATACTCAGGCTATAGATGTTCACCACCGCCGGCGCGGCACGGCGTACCGCTTTGGCAAAGGACAGCTCTGCACCACTGTTTCCCCTGAACTGCAACAGGTTACCACCAAGATTGCCTTCGCCCATAAAACGGTTGGCCAGCAGAAAGACTGCTGCCATTACCAGGCCAAAGACCACTGCTTTGCAGATATAGATCAGGGTTTCTTTCATTGTGATGATATTGCTGAATATTAAAAAAGGCTCGTTAGATTAGCATGTTTCTTGCTCTTGCGAACAATAGTCAAGGCCCGGGAAGTCAATTTTGCCCTGAATTGGGCGCCGGAAATAAAAAAAGCGGGGAGAACCCCGCTTTTTCAGGATGGCTGTCAACCTCTGAGGATCAGATACAGGCTGCTATTGCCCCTGACTATCTTCAGTGCCACTGCGCCTTGTTGCTCTTTGAGTTCTTCTTTCAGCGCTTTGAGAGTGGCAGTCTTGGTACGGTTTACCCCAACAATCAAGTCACCTTTTTGCAAGCCACTCATGGCCGCTGGAGAATTCTGGGCGATATCGGTGATCTCGATACCTTTCTTGCTGTTCTCCAGAGTGGCACCGGCCAACATAGGATGAACGGCGCCGGCCGCAGTTTCTTTCACTTGGCTTGCTTCGCCCAGAGTGACTTTGACTGTCTTGTCATCACCATCACGTATCAGGCCAAGCTCTACCTTGGTGCCGGCACCCATGGTGCCAATCTTGGCTCTCAATTCCTGGAAGCTCTTGATCTTGCGGCCATTAATGCTGACGATAATATCGCCTGCCTTGATGCCCGCCTTATCGGCGGCGCTGCCTTCCATTACTTCGCTGACAAAGCCACCGTGTTGGGTCTTGAGACCGAAGCCTTGAGCCAGTTCATTGTCCAGATCCCGACCCATGACCCCCAAAACGCCGCGGCGGACTTCGCCGTGTTCAATAATCTGATCCACCAGGCTATGAACCATGTTGGCAGGTATCGCGAAGCCGATACCTACGTTACCGCCACCGGGAGCCACAATGGCGGTATTGATACCGATAAGCTCGCCGCGCAGGTTAACCAAGGCGCCGCCTGAGTTACCGCTGTTAATGGCGGCATCGGTTTGAATGAAGTTTTCCAGCATCTCTATGCCAAGGCCTGTACGCCCCAGAGCACTGACAATACCTGAAGTCACGGTTTGCCCAAGACCGAAGGGGTTACCTATGGCCACGGCAAAGTCGCCAACCCTCAAGTCATCCGAGTCAGCAGACTTGACTGCCGTGAGGTTGTCGGCCTCAATCTGCAGCAGGGCAATATCGGCATCTTTATCTTTGCCTATCAACTTGGCCTTGATTTCGCGGCCGTCGTGCAGCCCCACCTGAATATCATCGGCGCCATCGATTACATGGTTGTTGGTGACTATATAGCCCTTGTCGGCATCTATGATGACACCGGATCCCAAACCGCGAAACGGTCGCTCCTGTACTTGCTCCTGCGGGGCGTTGGGGCCAAAGAAGTAGCGGAATATATCCGGTACCCGTTGGCGGGAAACCTGAGTGCCGGAAACAGCCACAGAGACAACCGCCGGTGTGGTTTGCTCCAACATGGGTGCCAGACTCGGCATGGTTTGGCCGTCTACGGCTTGTGGCAGCGCGGCCTGGGAGACTACAGGGGCCAGTGTCAGGGTGGCCCCTAGGAGGGCGGCGGAAACAAGAGATAACTTGGTCTTCATCTATGCATTGCTCCTAATACGGGATCAAATAACCATGTACTGTTTGCCACCGAGGTGGCTGAATCATAAAGGCTCTTACGAGCGTCCGGTAATTAATCCGACTTTAATCCTGTTTAAAAAGTTCATCATTCATTAACAAAGATTAATTTTTATTGCACGCTGACGGGGGATGCAGTCTCTGGCCTTTCTTCCGTGTCAGGCACACTGGTCAGCATAGATGGCAAAGGGGCCAGTTGCTCCTCTTTGGCCAATCTTTGGCTGCCCTGATTCCAATGCTGATTGAGGCGATTGACCTGTTCTGTCAGTTGTCCCAGCAGTGCCCTTTGTTCGGCCAGATGATCGCTGACCTCCTGCTTGTGTTGGCTCAATTCCATCTTGCTGCGCTCTATGGCAGCCCCTTTATTGCTCTTGCCGAGCCCCCGGCTGACCAAGGTCTTGCCGATATACCCCAGTATCAACCCCAGAATGAAAGCCGCAAACACCAGTGGCCATTCCATATCGACTCCTTAAGTTTGTCTTTGTGTCTTATGCTCTTACTCGACCCCATAGGGATACCTGGCAAAATATACCCCGAGCGTGGGTCTCATGATACCATTTGCCGCCCCAACTCTGTTGCGTGAGTTGGGTTAGGTACCCATCAAATAAGGTTAAAAGAGAAGAATTCAAGTGTCGCAGTTAACCCCCTGGCAGCATTACCAACAAGATCTCACCCGTGAAGATTTCAGTCATGACCCGGCGCAGGAGCAAGCGGTAAAGGCATTGCAGCGTGTTTATGATGAGCTGCAAAGGCCGCAAAAGTCCGGATGGCGCAATTGGTTCAGCCGGGAAAAAAACAGCAAGGTTCAGGGGCTTTACCTCTGGGGCGGTGTTGGGCGCGGCAAGACCTATCTTATGGACACCTTTTTCGATGCCCTGCCGGGTGAGCAGAAACTGAGAGCGCATTTCCATCGCTTTATGCACAGAATTCATCGGGAACTGGACGAGCTCAAGGGAACCCGGGACCCGCTGTTGGTAATAGCCAAACAGATGGCGCAGCAATATCGGGTGATCTGCTTTGATGAGTTCTTTGTTTCGGACATCACGGATGCCATGTTACTGGGCACGCTGTTCGAGGCCCTGTTCAAGGAGGGCGTGGTCTTGGTGGCCACCTCCAACATAGTGCCGGACGACCTCTACAAGAACGGCTTGCAGCGGGCCAGATTTTTACCAGCCATCGCCGAAATCAAGGCCAACTGCCAGGTGCTGAATGTCGATTCTGGAATCGACTACAGACTGCGGACCCTGGAACAGGCCGAGATCTACCATCACCCGCTGGATGAAACCGCCGAGTGCAATCTGCAACGCTATTTCACCCAACTGGCGCCTGAGTCTGAAGTCTCTGAAACGCCGCTGGAGATAGATGGGCGCAGCATAGTGATCCGTAAGCAGGCCCAGGGTGTTTTGCTGGCCGACTTCCGCGCGCTGTGTGATGGGCCGCGCAGTCAGCGGGACTATATGGAATTGGCGCAGCTGTTTCACACAGTGTTGCTCAGTGGCCTGGAACAGATGGGCGCCCAGCAGACAGGGGATGATATTGCCCGCCGGTTTCTGGCGCTGGTGGATGAGTTCTACGAGCGGCATGTGAAACTTATCATCTCGGCCGAGGTACCGCTCGAGCAGATTTACACAGATGGGCAGCTGAGTTTTGAATTTCGTCGCTGCCGCTCCCGTCTGATTGAGATGCAGTCCCGGGATTACCTGGCTCTGGAGCACCTGCCATAGGGGATGATTGCCCCCGTTTTGTTGCCGACAATCCAACCGAATGAGCACGGTGACCAAGGCGTTGATGGTGCTAAAGCGGTAACGACTTGAAAAAGATCGTCTTTTACGGCGGGATCTCAAAAAGCAGGTGATTTTTAGTTCAGCTTTGTCTATAATCCGCCACCTGCCCACGTTACTCCGCCGATTGGGCGGATTTAAAAGCCAGATTCTTTGCTCGAAGGGGCAGAGAAAGGCATTTTTGTGTTATCTGCATCCGCAGGTAGCATGTGACAGAATTTAACTTTGGGTTTTTGTAATAATGAAGACTTTTACTGCTAAGCCAGAAACTGTAGCTCGTGACTGGTACGTTGTTGATGCCGAAGGTAAGACCCTGGGTCGTATCGCCACTGAAATCGCTCTGCGTCTGCGTGGCAAGCACAAGGCTGAGTACACTCCTCACGTAGATACCGGTGACTACATCATCGTGATCAACGCCGAGAAAGTAACTGTGACCGGTAACAAGGCTGCAGGCAAGACGTACTACTCGCACTCAGGCTTCCCAGGTGGCATCAAGCAAATCAGCTTCGAGAAGCTGCAAGCTCACAAGCCAGAAATGATCATCGAGAAAGCAGTCAAGGGTATGTTGCCAAAAGGCCCTCTGGGTCGTGCCATGTTCCGTAAGCTGAAAGTTTACGCTGGCGCAGAGCACAACCACGCTGCACAACAACCTCAAGTTCTTGATATCTAAACGGGATTAAGCAAATGGCTGCAACTCAGTACTACGGCACTGGCCGTCGCAAAACTTCAACTGCTCGCGTATTCGCTAAAGCAGGTAGTGGCAATATCGTTGTTAACCAACGTCCTCTGGATGTTTACTTCGGTCGTGAAACCGCTCGTATGGTTGTTCGTCAACCTCTTGAGCTGGTTGAAATGACTGAAAAGCTGGACATCTATGTAACTGTTAAGGGTGGTGGTATCACTGGCCAAGCCGGCGCTATCCGTCACGGTATCACCCGTGCTCTGATGGAGCTGGACGAAGCTCTGCGTCCTACTTTACGTTCTGCTGGTTATGTAACCCGCGATGCTCGTAAGGTTGAGCGTAAGAAAGTTGGTCTGCGTAAAGCACGTCGTAAGCCACAGTTCTCCAAGCGTTAATATCGCTTTCGAGATACCAAAAACCCAGCGTACGCTGGGTTTTTTATGGCTGAGATTTATCCCTGGCAGCCCTGTATACTCAGGGTTGTTGTGGCAGGTTTAAATGGGGTGAAACATGAGTTGGCAACTACTGTTGATGGCCTTGGGTTTGGTATTGATCCTGGAAGGGGTGGGGCCCTTGTTATTCCCCAACCGCTGGCGTCGTTACCTGTTGGAAGTATCTTCCCAACCGACAGCTATCATGCAACGCCTGGGCGGCGTCCTGGTTGTTGCAGGAATTGTCATATTGATTATTTTTTCATAAATACTTGCCCCTTCCATGCCAATATCTGTTAGAATCCTGCTTTAACCGCAACCTTGCAGCAAACAATGGGCAAAAATGTAGTTGTTCTCGGCACTCAATGGGGTGACGAGGGAAAAGGTAAGATTGTCGACCTTCTGACCGAACAGGCAAAATTCGTAGTCCGTTACCAAGGTGGCCACAACGCTGGTCATACTCTGGTTATCGATGGTGAAAAAACCGTTCTTCATCTGATCCCCTCAGGCATTCTGCGCGATAACGTCAAGTGCATTATCGGCAACGGCGTGGTTTTGGCGCCCGATGCTCTGATGAAAGAGATCGGCATGCTGAAAGAGAAAGGTATTCCGGTTGAGGAACGCCTGCTGATCTCTGAAGCTTGTCCTCTGATCCTTCCTTTCCACTGTGCGCTGGATATTGCTCGCGAAAAAGCGCGTGGCAACAAGGCTATCGGTACTACAGGGCGCGGCATCGGCCCGGCTTATGAAGATAAAATTTCCCGTCGCGGCTTGCGCGTAGGGGATCTCTTCAATCCACAACTGTTTGCCGAGAAGCTGAAAGAAGTGATGGCCTATCACAACTTTATGCTGACTGAATACTATAAGTGCGAAGCCGTTGATTACCAGAAGACTCTGGATGACGCGCTGGCACTGGCAGACTACCTGAAAGGTCTGTGTGTGGATGTCACCGAATTGCTGGATCAAGCCCGCAAGAATGGCGATAACATACTGTTTGAAGGCGCTCAGGGCACATTGCTGGATATCGACCACGGTACTTATCCATTTGTAACCTCTTCCAACACTACTGCAGGCGGTGTGGCAACAGGTTCAGGATTCGGCCCTCGTCATCTGGATTATGTTTGCGGCATCATCAAGGCTTATACCACCCGTGTGGGTGCCGGCCCATTCCCGACTGAACTGGAATGTGAAATCGGCGATCACTTGGGAACCAAGGGCCAGGAATTTGGTGCGACAACCGGTCGTAAGCGTCGTCCGGGTTGGTTGGACATAGTGGCTATGCGCCGCGCGGTTCAGATCAACAGCATCAGTGGTTTCTGCCTGACCAAGCTCGACGTTTTGGACGGCTTGAAAGAAGTGAAGCTCTGCGTAGGCTATCAGCACCCAGACGGTACTGTGTCCAATGTGACTCCGCTGGCGGCCGAAGGCTACGAGCACGTTACTCCTGTGTATGAAACCATGCCAGGCTGGAGTGAAAACACCTTTGGTGCCACTTCACTGGAGCAACTGCCACAGGCAGCAATCAACTATATCAAGCGGATTGAAGAACTGCTGGAAACACCTGTCGATATCATCTCAACCGGGCCTGACCGGAATGAGACCATGATTCTGGTGAATCCATTCAGTTAAGTAAAAAGGCCGCCTAAGCGGCCTTTTTCGTTTATGGGGCTTACACTGTTTGCCCTTAAGAATTGGGTTATACTGCCGATGAAAAGACAGTCTATTTGTCATCAGGACAGCTTATGTTGCGTATAGCCCTATTACTCTTGTTAGTAACCAGTGCCAATGTGTTGGCCGAAGAAACCAAGGCCGTGGATATCTACAGCCAGGAAGAACTGCTGGAGCTTATTCGCAGCAAGCAATACCTGACCCGGGTCAAAGCCGATGACTGTCAGCTGGTGCAGGATATTGAGGCGCGCGCCGAAGTGCTCAAGCAGCCGTTGTACCAGTACCTCTGGGGTGAGATGCTTAATTTCGGCATCTGCGTCAAGGCCAATCCGCCCAGAGGAATATCGCTGCTCAGGGATGCCGCCGAGCAGGGCAGTGCCGAAGCCATGGTGCGCATTGCCGAGTATTATAAAGATGGCAAGTTTGTACTGCAGGACAAAGAACGTTCGGTGCAGTACCTGTTACCCGCTGCCGCCAACGGTGACCTACCGGCCAGAATGATGCTGGTCGAGCTGTTTGCCAAGGGTTATGGCAGCCCAAGGGATTATGTCTTGGGGTATCACTGGCTCTACAACCAGGTGTTCAGCGATGAACAGACCCAGCAAGACGCCAAAAGATTATTGCAGCTGTTAGCGGCTAAAATGCCCGCCAGTCAGGTGGAGAAGGCCAAAAAGGAACATCTGCAAAGCCGTTAATTAGCTTGTCGCACTGGATGCGACAACGAAAAAATTGGAAATTGAATGATAAAAGATCCTCATTTTGAGCGAGAACAAGATAAGTACGACAACCCCATCCCCAGCCGGGAATTTATATTGGAATATCTGCGCTCGCAGACCTCTCCCCTGAATCGTGAGCGGATCGCCACGGCCCTCAACATCTCCGACGAAGAACAACTCGAGGCGCTGCGGCGTCGGCTGCGTGCCATGGAGCGCGATGGTCAGCTGGTATTTACCCGCGGCCAGTGTTATGGCCTGCCGGAGCGGATGGACTTGATCCAGGGTACTGTGCTGGGCCACAGAGATGGCTATGGCTTCTTCCGTCCCGATGAAGGCGGTGATGACCTGTTTATCAACCATGGTGACATGCTCAGATACTTCCATGGCGACAAGGTGTTGGCGCAGAAGGCCGGAGTCGATCGCAAGGGGCGCCGCGAAGCTCGCATAGTGCGCTTGGTCGCCGAGCGAACCGCCGCTCTGGTGGGGCGTTTCCATGTCGATTGCGGCATGGCCTTTGTTATTGCCGATGATAAGCGGATTACCCAGGAAATATTGATAGACAACGCCGATCGCAACGGCGCCCGTCAGGGCGATGTCGTGGTGGTGGAACTCACCCGCAGGCCCGGGCGCTATGTCAAAGCCGCCGGTAAGGTGGTTGAGGTGCTGGGCAAAGAGATGGCACCGGGCATGGAGATAGAAATTGCCCTGCGCAACTATGATCTGCCCCATACCTGGTCTGCCGCCATCGAAAAGAAACTGCGCAAGATATCCGATGAAGTGCAGGAAGAGGACAAGGCAGGTCGGGTCGATCTGCGACAACTGCCCTTGGTCACCATAGACGGTGAAGATGCTCGCGACTTTGACGATGCTGTCTATGCCGAGCGCAAGCGCAGCGGCGGTTGGCGCCTGTGGGTGGCCATTGCCGATGTCAGCTATTATGTGCGTACTCAATCGGCGCTGGATCAAGAAGCCCGTGCCCGAGGCAACTCTGTGTACTTCCCGTCACAGGTGATCCCCATGTTGCCGGAAAAGCTCTCCAACGGCCTGTGCTCCCTGAACCCGGGAGTTGACCGTCTCTGTATGGTGGCCGAGATGACAGTGTCGGAGGCGGGTAAGTTATCCGGCTACAAGTTCTATCCGGCGGTGATGCATTCCCACGCCCGTTTCACCTATACCCAGGTGGCGGCCATGCTGGAAGGCGAAGAAGGCCTGGAAGAGCATAAGCCTTTACTGCCGCATCTCAAGGTGTTGCAGGAGCTGTATCTGGCGCTCGATAGCCAGCGGGCCAACCGTGGCGCCATCGCCTTTGAGACGCTGGAAACCCAGTTCATCTTCAATGAGCAGCGCAAGATAGACAAGATAGTGCCCAGAGCCCGTAACCAGGCGCACAAGATCATCGAAGAGTGTATGATCCTCGCTAACGTGGCAGCGGCCAAGTTTGTCAAAAAGCACAAGGGTGAAGTCCTCTATCGGGTGCATGAAGCGCCATCCGAGCAGAAGCTGACTCAGTTCAAGGAGTTTCTGGCTGAGCGAGGGCTCTCCATGGGCGGTGGTCTCGAACCTGAACCCAGTGACTACCAGGCGCTGATGGAAAAAGCGCAGGGGCGCGCCGATGCCGAACTCATTCAGGTGATGTTGCTGCGCTCCATGCGCCAGGCGACTTACACACCGGACAATGAAGGCCACTTTGGTCTGGCGCTGGAGGAGTATGCTCACTTTACTTCGCCGATTCGCCGTTATCCTGACTTGGTGTTGCACAGGGTGATCCGTTACCTGCTCGCCAAGGAGCGCGGTGAAGCGAGCGACAAGTGGACCCCAGACGGCGGCTATCACTATCAGCTCGATGAGCTGGATCAGCTTGGCGAAGAGTGTTCCAACACCGAGCGCCGCGCCGATGAAGCCACCCGTGACGTCTCCGACTGGCTCAAGTGTGAGTTTATGCAGGACCATGTGGGTGACACCTTCGATGCTGTGGTGGCTTCCGTCACCAGCTTCGGGCTGTTTGTGCGCCTCAATGATTTGTTTATCGACGGCTTGGTGCATATCTCCACCCTGGGCAGCGACTACTTCCAGTATGATCCCATGCGCCAGCGCCTGATAGGTGAGCACTCAGGGCAGATCTACCAGATTGGCGATGCTGTGACGGTTAAAGTCGCCTCGGTCAATCTGGACGACAGACAGATTGACTTGCTGATGGTGGACGAAGAGGGACGCAGCCAGCGCCGTAAAGGCCGCAGCAAGAGTAAGCCGCTGACCGCACGGGAAAGGGTCAATATTGAAGGAGCCCGCCGCTCGGCCAAGGCACAGAAGCCGGCAGGTAAAGGGAGCGCCAAGTCTAAGTCCACAGGCGCATCCGCCAAGAGCAAATCAACCAAGGCTGCCGGCAACGCCGGGGCGAAAAAGCCCAAGGCAGCCAAACGAGTCAAGAGAAAGAAGTAAATGAAAAAACAGGAACTGGTGTTTGGCATTCACGCGGTCGAGTCTTTGCTGAAACACGCTCCGGAGCGGGTACTGGAAATGTGGCTGCTCAGTGGTCGTCAGGATGACAGGGTCAAGCCCTTGTTGGAGATGGCGGCTCAGTGGGGCATTCGCGCCCAGCAGGCATCCCGCAAGACACTGGATGACAAGGCCGAAAGTACTCAGCATCAGGGGATCATCATCCGGGTGCGTCCGGCCAAAGTCTTGACCGAAAACGATCTGGAAGCCTTATTAGACAAGACGGACTCGCCATTTTTGTTGATCCTGGATGGTGTCACAGATCCCCACAATCTGGGGGCCTGTCTGCGAAATGCCGATGCGGCCGGGGTGCACGGCGTCATAGTGCCCAAAGACAACTCAGTGGGGCTGACGCCGACCGTCAGCAAGGTGGCTTGCGGCGCGGCCGAGACAGTACCGCTGTTTCAGGTGACCAACCTGGCGCGTACCATGAAGCGTTTGCAAGAAAGGGGCGTGTGGATTGCCGGCACTGCAGGCGAGGCCGACAGCACCCTGTATCAGGCCGACCTCAAGGGGGCTCTGGCCATTGCCATGGGCGCCGAAGGCAAGGGGCTGAGACGCCTGAGCCGCGAAAGTTGCGACACCCTGATCTCTATTCCTATGGCGGGCAGTGTCTCCAGTCTGAACGTGTCGGTGGCAACAGGTATCTGCCTGTTCGAAGCTGTGCGTCAGCGTCTCTAACTGCCGAATATGGCAGCCTCTCTTGAGAATACGGACCATAAACTGTATAGCAGTGCCGGCCCGTATCTCATGCAACTGCAACAAGGCTATCTGGGTGAAATCTATGGCATGGCGTTCTTCGAGCGCCTCGGCCTGGATTATCATTCTCAGGTAACCGAGAGCCAGTTAACAGAAATCCACTTAACTGAAAGCCACTTAATAGAAAGCCACTTAATAGAAAGCCACTTAATAGAAAGCCAAGCCGTGTTTTCTCTACTGTTCAAGGTGGAGCAATATACTGCCAAGGCTTTGCTGAAACTGCTGCCTGAGCTGACGAGTCTGGATGAGGCGTTGTTGGAGCAAGTGCACATGCAGGCGCAGAAAGAGGTGGACAGTTGGCTTAAGCTTCCCTGGCATAAACTGCTTGCGGCGCTGCGTCTCTGGGTCGAACCTTACCAGCAAAAATATGCCAAGTGGGCGGATGATGCCCAGAGTAACTCTGAGTACGGCGCAGCCTTTCGTCTGTTGGAGCGGCATGAAACCGCCATCTATCTCTACTTGCAGGCGCTTGAGCGCGGTGAAAAGCGCGCCGCGTTAATCCTGGAGCGTTTTCTTGGAGCTCTTTAGTTGAAAGAGCTCTTCAAGCGCGGGAATTACTGGAAGGTATAGAGCAGGTTGAAGGTGGTGATTGTATCTGTCTGTTTACTGCCTTCCGGCACCACTTCTGTATATTTGACGTTGAAGCCTATCTTAAAGGCCCAGTCCTGAAACAGGGTGTTTTTATAGCCCATGTCCAGTGCCAGAGTATTGTTATTTTCGCCCACCTCTGCGGTCAGGTCGGCAGTGAAACTGGTGTACTCGTGGATCTTCTGTTCAAACTTGGCCGCGGTTCGTAGGATCACATCTTTCTCGGCCACAGGATCCGGCGCTGCATCAGTTTCTATCGGCATGTTGTATCGGTAACCCGGGCCGACTTCGAGACTCAACTTGGTACGGCGGGTGCTGATGGCATCGAAACCATAACCGCTGGAAACCGTGTAGATCTCTGTGTAGGAACCGAACTTGTCCCAGATGAATTCACCGCGGCCAAAGATATAGCCGCCGTTGAGTTTGTAGTTGGACTGCAGCTGCAGATCGTATTTTTCGGCAGTGGTTTTTTCAGAGTCAGAGGCGAAATAGGCCTTGAGGGTTCCTTCCTGCTTGGCGTTTTCCGTGTCGTAAACCAACTTGGTACGACCGTTGAAACTGCTTGAGTCTGTGTTACCTGTGTTGAGCTGAAAGCCGGCCTCAATCTCAGCGGTGAAGTCGCTTGGAGGCTCGCGATAATCCGGAGGCACCAAGGCCCACGCCGAAGTCGGTAGCGCAAACAATAACGCCAATACAGAGGATCTTGTCATTATTCTTATGTCTTTTGCTGTGACTGCCATAAATTTAGCGTCACATAATACCTGCTCATGGGGCCGAGGCAAAGTTATTGCTTGAGTTTACCGCGGCCTTTATGTACTATTTCGCGCCTAATTCAGTCACATTAATTTTCGTTCCTTGCCTCAATTTGGTCTGACTGAGCCAACAACGAGGCTAGATAACCGTAAGGAGCACTAAATGCGTCATTACGAAATCGTATTTATGGTTCACCCTGATCAGAGTGAACAAGTACCAGGTATGATTGAGCGCTACACAGGTGTTATCACCGAAGCTGGCGGTCAAATCCATCGTTTGGAAGACTGGGGTCGTCGCCAACTGGCTTACCCAATCCAGGATCTGCACAAGGCTCACTATGTTCTGATGAACGTTGAGACCACTGCAGAGTCTGTTGAAGAGCTGGAAACTGCTTTCCGTTTCAACGACGCCGTTCTGCGTAGCCTGGTGATGCGCACTAAAGCTGCCATCACTGAAGCATCTCCAATGGCCAAAGCTAAAGACGAGCGCGATTCACGTCGCAGCGCCGTTAGCGAAAAAGCTGCTGAAGAAACCCAAGAAAACGCTGAAGCAAGCGCTGAGTAAGTTTTTCTGTGACCACCAATCACTTGGTGTTGTCCGGTACCGTCATTCGGTCCAGACACTTTGATAGCCCGGCTGGAATACCTCACACGGTACTTCAACTGGAACACAGGTCGCAGCGTTTCGAGGCCGATTTGCCCAGAAACGTCTACTGCCAACTTCAAGTGATATTGAGTGGTGAACGCTTCAAGAGCGTAGCAGACAAGCTGAAAGCGGGTGTGGATATCCAAGTCAGTGGTTTTCTGGCTCTACAACAGAGTCGCAATGGCCAAAACCGACTGGTGTTACACGCCGAAAATGTCGAATTGAAAAATTAGGAGACTGTCAAATGGCACGTTATTTCCGTCGTCGTAAGTTCTGCCGTTTCACTGCTGAAGGTGTTACGGAGATCGATTACAAAGATATCGCTACTCTGAAAAACTACATCACAGAAAGCGGTAAGATTGTTCCAAGCCGTATCACTGGTACTTCTGCCAAGTATCAGCGTCAACTGGCTCGCGCTATCAAGCGTGCTCGTTATCTGTCACTGCTGCCATACACTGATCTGCATCAGTAATCGGCACTGTTCTAGCTAGAGGAATTGATAATGAACGTTATTCTGCTTGATAAAATCGCAAACCTGGGCAACCTGGGTGACCAGGTATCAGTTAAGGCCGGTTACGCTCGTAACTACCTGCTGCCAAAAGGCAAAGCTGTTGTTGCCAACGCTGAGAACGTAAAAGTTTTCGAAGCTCGTCGTGCTGAGCTGGAAGCCAAGCTGGCTGCCGACCTGGCCGCTGCCACTGCTCGTGCAGAGCAGATCTCTGCTCTGGAAGCGGTTGTTATCGCTTCTAAAGCCGGTGACGAAGGCAAGCTGTTCGGTTCTATCGGTACCCGTGACATCGCTGACGCAGTAACTGCTGCCGGCGTTGAACTGGCCAAAGCCGAAGTACGTCTGCCACTGGGCGCTCTGCGCACTACTGGCGACTTCGAAGTTGAAGTTCAGCTGCACACTGAAGTAAAAGCTGTAGTTAAAGTAACTGTTGTTGCTGAAGCTTAATCCCGGCTTTTACTAAAAGAAACACCGCCTTCGGGCGGTGTTTTTTTATGCCTGTTTGCTGGCCGGGGCCGACGGTTTTTCCCCTTTCTTCTCCGCCTGCTAATGCCAAACTTAAGCACACTGTCACTTACCCACAGTTACTTGCACACTTTCACTACCACACTGGCATTGATTGAGTATTGGCTATCTCAGGCAGAACCGTTACTGACTTGATTGCCTATTACTACGGAGACAAAACACCCGCCGGGGCGGGTGTTTTCAGGGTTATTGCAGATTAGTAGCTATCAGTTGCGCACCAGTTCCAACTCTTTGAGCAGGTTGTCGGCATGATCCACTTCATCCATCATCCACAAAATGTAGCGGATATCCACGTGCACGGCGCGGGTGATGGTGGGGTTGAAGTACCAATCTTTGGTGATGGCTTCATAGGTGGAGTCAAAGTTGAGGCCAACCAGCTCGCCCTTGCCGTTAAACACGGGGGAGCCTGAGTTACCACCTGTGGTATCCACGCTGGAGAGAAAGTTAACCGGTACAGAGTTGAACTCGGCCGGGTTATCCAAGCAGGAGAACAGGCGGCACAACCAGCTGCGGGGATCCTGATACAAGTGCTGCACCTTATGCTCGCCCAGTCGTCCCTGCTTGATGGCATCCAGCAGCTTCTGCGGTGCATTGTATGGCTCGACACCTGTGTGCTTGGCAACTATCCCTTCCAGCTTGGTAAAAGGTTGTTTGTAGAGCGCATCACGGGACTGATAGCCATCGACCATACCATAGCTGATCCTTAAGGTGCCGTTGGCATCCGGATAGACAGGCTTACCCATGGCCTTGTTATAGGCAATGATCGCCTTCATGTAGGCGGGGCGGGCGATGGACAGCTTACCGGCCAGTTCCTTGTCGGCTTTTTCCTGCACCATATTGGTGTCGTACAGGGCCACTGCCATACGAATGAAAGGATCGCTGCTGCTCTCGAAAGCTTCCGGCTTGGCCTGCATCCAGTCGAGGCGTTTCTCTTGGTCGGTCAACTCGGTCAGGGCATACATGCCTTCGAGTTTGTCGCCCAGACTGATACCTTGCTCGGGTGTCAGCAACTGATCCATCACGGCGACCCGGTTATCCTGCGCCAGGTAGGCGTCGATATCCATCTGCCACAGTGTCTTGTCGACGCTGATATCGAAGCTGGAGTCAAGTCGCTTGAGACGGGCGGCGAACATCTTCATGTCACGCTCTTGATAACCCGCTTCGCGCTCGGCATCCGGTTTTTGGTTTTCTTTGGCCAGGCGATAAAGCTGCTTGGCGGCGCCGAGCAGGGCACTGGATTGAGCGTTGTCAAAATAGTAGCTCTGCTGATACTTGTGCTGTTGCTCGGCCAGCAGTTGTTCGAGCTCACTCAGTTGTGCCGTCAGCGGCTGTGCGTCTTTATCTTTGGCCAGCCAGTCGCGGAAGGCATTTTCCTCGACCTGCTTGATAGCGGCAATATCTGTGGCGTGGAAGCCATCCAACAAGCCGTTGAGTTTTTTCATCCGGTTGGCCATGCCGGCCAGAGTACCGGCATACTTGATGGCGATATCCTTGTCGGAAGCGCCCATGCCCTCAATGGTATCGATTCTGGCCTGATAGCGGGCGGCTTGAGTCGGGTAGAGCCAGTCGCTGGCGAATCTCAACTCTGAGGTCAGGCGGTAGCGGCTGGTTGAACCCGGGTAACCGGCCACAAACACGCCGTCACCGGCCTTGACGCCATCGGCATTGACCTTGAGGAAGCTCTTGGGCTGATAAGGCACGTTATCCTCGGCATAGGCCGCAGGCTTGCCATCCTTGCCGACATAAGCCCTGAGGAAGGTAAAGTCGCCGCTGTGGCGAGGGTATTCATAGTTATCTATGTCGCCACCGAAACCGCCAACACTTTCGGGTGGCGCATAAACCAGGCGCACATCGCGAATAATCAGCTGTTTGATCAGGTAGTATTCAAGTCCATTGTGGAAACTACGTACTGAGCAGCGGTAGTTGTCGTCGGCTTCACACTCTTTGACCAGCGCCTTGCTGTTGGCCTGGATGGCTTCATAACGCGCCAGTGGCTCGGTCGGCAGATTGGCAGTTATCTTATCTGTGACATCTGTGACCGCCTCGGTGACATAGAGGCGCTCGTTGGGGCCGGCCGAAGGCTCCAGGCGTTGTTCTTTGGCCAAAAAGCCGTCGGCCAGATAGTTGTGTTCTTTGGTGCTGTTGTATTGAATACCCCGATAGGCACAGTGATGGTTGGTGACAACCAATCCTTGGGGTGAGACGAAACTGGCGGTACAATAGCCGAGGCCCACCACGGCGTTCATGGGATACTTTCCGAGATCGGCCAGTTGCTCTGCCGGGATGGCGATGCCGCGCTCACTGAGCTTGTCGGCAATAGAGGGCATTTGGTAAGGTTGCCACTGCCCTTCATCGGCTATGGCGAGGCCAGAGGTCAGCGCCAAGGCTGCAGCCAATGCATTGCGCATGTTCATTCCTTATTTATTGTTAGTGTCCGTTTGGATATGAAAAACAGGTTATTGTAGGTGTAAAATTCCTGTTCTGATTGAACCGGGTTTTATATCACATTTTGCCTGATTGTTGGAGAGTTGGAGATTTATGCAACAGCAAGGTGCCTTTAAGGCCAAAGACAAGCGAAGAGACGTCCAGGTTGACGCGCTCAAGCTGCCCCCCCATTCCATTGAGGCGGAACAATCCGTGCTCGGGGGACTGATGCTGGATGCAGAGGCCTGGGACAAGGTGTCCGAGGCCGTGGTCAGAGAAGACTTTTACTCCCGTTCCCACAGGCTGATTTTCGGTGCCATGCAAAAGCTGGTAGAAAACGGCCAACCCATAGATTTGATTACGGTTTCAGAACAACTGGAACTGACTGACGAGCTGGAAGATGCCGGTGGTTTTACCTATCTGGGTGAGATCGCCAAGAACACCCCCAGCGCCGGTAATATTCTTTCCTACGCCGAAATCGTGCGCGAGCGTGCCGTGGTGCGGGAGATGATCCGGGTAGCACATGAGATTGCCGACGCAGGTTACAACCCTGAGGGGCGGGACTCAGGCGCCTTGCTGGACTTGGCCGAAACCAAGGTGTTCAAGATAGCCGAGCAGCGCGCCAACGCCAACGAGGGCCCGGAGGGGATCAAGACCATCCTCGAAAAAACCGTCGACAAGATTGAGCAGCTGTACAACAACCCGCACAACGGTGTGACCGGGGTATCCAGCGGCTTCTCCGATCTGGATAAGATGACTGCAGGTTTCCAGTCCGGTGACCTGATCATTGTCGCGGCCCGTCCTTCCATGGGTAAGACCACCTTTGCGATGAACCTGTGTGAATACGCGGCGCTCAATGAAAACAAGCCAGTGCTTATTTTCAGTCTCGAGATGCCCTCGGAACAGATCATGATGCGTATGCTGGCGTCGCTTGGCCGGGTGGATCAGACCAAGATACGTACCGGCCAACTTGATGATGACGATTGGGCGCGGGTGTCCTCTACCATGGGGATCATGCTCGAGCAGGGCAAGATGTATATCGATGACAGCTCGGGCCTGACGCCGACCGAAGTGCGCAGCAGGGCCAGGCGTATCGCCCGGGAATACGGCGGTCTGTCTATGATCATGGTCGACTACCTGCAGCTGATGCAGGTGCCGGCGCTGGCCGATAACCGGACCTTGGAAATTGCTGAAATCTCCCGCTCGCTCAAGGCCTTGGCCAAGGAGCTGGAGATCCCGGTGATCGCTCTGTCGCAGCTGAACCGCTCATTGGAGCAAAGGGCCGATAAGCGCCCGGTAAACTCTGACTTGCGTGAATCCGGCTCTATCGAGCAGGATGCGGACCTTATCATGTTTATTTATCGTGACGAGGTGTATAACGACGATTCGCCCGATAAAGGCACGGCAGAGATCATCATAGGTAAGCAACGTAACGGCCCCATCGGCCGGGTCAGGCTGACTTTCCAGGGGATGTTCTCCCGTTTTGACAATTACGCCGGTCCGCAATTTGAAGAGGACTAAACCTCTGCGGACGGTTTTCCCGGCGCGGCCAGAGAGCGCGCCATCCAATCCAAGATTGAAGGTAAGCTTTGAAACCCTTTCCCAGAGCAGAGATTAGCAGCCGGGCGCTGCAACATAATCTGGCCAGGCTGCGTGAGATCGCACCCGCCAGCAAAGTTATTGCTGTCGTCAAGGCCAACGGCTATGGCCACGGCTCGCTGAACGTGGCCAAGAGCCTGAGCAGTGCCGACGGCTTCGGTCTGGCGCGGCTCGAAGAAGCGTTGGAGCTCAGGGCCGGTGGTGTAACGGCCAAGTTGTTGTTGCTAGAAGGTTTTTTTCGCAGTACTGAGTTGCCTCTGCTGGTTGAGCATGACATAGACACTGTGGTGCATCATAAGTCGCAGTTGCAGATGCTGGAGCAGGCCAAGCTGGATAAGCCGGTAACGGTTTGGCTCAAGGTCGACAGCGGCATGCACAGATTGGGTTTTCGCAGCGACGAGTTTACCGAGGTGTATCAGCGGCTGCTGGATTGCCCGCAAGTGGCCAAGCCCATCAACCTAATGACCCATTTCGCCTGCGCCGATGAGCCTGACAATGACTATACCCGCAAACAGCTGGAGCATTTCAACCAGCTCACCGCCGGGTTGGATGGTGACCGCAGTCTGGCCAACTCGGCCGGTGCCCTCTACTGGCCCAGCAGCCAGCAAAATTGGATCCGCCCGGGTATCGCCCTCTATGGAGTGTCGCCTGTGGTCGGTGACCGAGGCGCCAACCACGACCTGCAACCGGCCATGAGTCTGGTGTCACAGCTGATAGCCGTGCGTGAGCACAATGCCGGAGAGAGCGTGGGTTACGGGAGTTTTTGGCGCTCATCAAGAGATACCCGCCTCGGCGTGGTGGCCATAGGTTATGGTGACGGTTATCCACGCAATGCTCCCGAAGGCACGCCTGTACTGATCAATGGTCGCCGGGTGCCTGTGGTTGGCAGGGTGTCCATGGATATGCTGACTGTGGATCTGGGGCCGGATGCCCGGGATGCGGTCGGTGATGATGCCCTCTTGTGGGGCCCGGCATTACCGGTGGAAGAGGTGGCGGCTCATATCGAAACCGTGGCCTATGAACTGGTGACCAAGTTGACCCCCAGAGTGGCCGTCTGCCTCGATTGAGTGAGTCATGCCATTGAGTTGGTAAACAATAAAGGGCGCCGAGGCGCCCTTTGTCATTACTGATTCTCGAAACAGATCTCTATGTAGGCCGAGCCCTTGGGAGCGACAAAAGGCATGATGATCTTCTGGCCCTGGGCCTGATGGGAAATCTTGTGACCTATGCCGGAAACTACCACAGGGGTGGCCATTTCAAACTCATAGCCCTTGTCCGACAGCAGATTTTTGGCGCCGCCGGTCACCATGTTGGTGATTTCCCCCACCAGATCTGTCACTTCTTCATTGATATTGCCGGGATTCTCTCCCAGCATATTTTGCATTATCTCCAGGATCAGCCCTTGTTCAAAGGTGATCGACAGCGACCCTTTGGTCTGCGGGCCCACCATACCGATAAGCCCGGAGACATCGCCCTTGGCCAGGTTGTCTGTCTTGAGTCTGGGCTTACCCGGGGTCAACTGCATGTTGGCCATGGTGGAAACCACATTGAGAAGTGACTGAAGAAAGGGATTGATAAAAGTGACATTCATGCCGGATTTGTTCCTCTTGCTGCCTAGGGAAGTGCAGATAGCGTAAGGCTAATCCATAAGCGGTTTGACTCCCGCCCACTGGATCACACTCTTATTAGCTTAGAACAATGGCTTGGGCTCTGTGGCGATTTCTTGCCCGGAAAAACTGTGCCCGGTATAAAAACCGGGCACAGAGCGAGCTTCAGGAGACTTTTTCGATTTTCGCCGGTAGCCCCTGGCGGGCCGAGGCGCCGCTGGCCCAATCCACCAGAGGGTAGGAACCCGAACGGCTGGGATCCAGCACTGCGAGATCGTTGAGGTTAACCCCGGCGCGGATCAGCGGATTGGCAGCAACCTGCTTGCCATCTATGCTGAATGCCCGCGCGCCGAGCTCCTTGTGACCAAAGCCGTGTTCAATGGCGATGCACTCCGGGTGCACGCCGGCGACGCATTCCACCAGTGCTAGTACACTGCCGTTGGGGGTGCTGATTTTCACTGTATCCCCTGTGGCTATCCCCAATCTTTGGGCCGTGTCTTTATTGATCCGCACCGGATTATTGGGGTGCACCTGCCTGAGCCTGTCAGAGCCGATACTCATGGAGCTCATGGTGTGTGACTTGTAGCTCGACAGCAACATGGGCCAGGACTGGCGGTCGAAGGCTTGCCTGAGTTTTGTGCCATCGGCCAGGCGTTGACCATAGCTGCGCGGACAACCACTGAGAAACTCGCCGCTCTGGGAGTGACGGCGACTGCCCACCTGAGGGTTCCATAACATCATCGGCTTGGGCCAGACCTTGGCGGGGTTGCCTTCGGCGTCCCTGGCCTTGTTCATTGATTCGAAACGGCCACCGCGGGCATAGAGATAAGCCACCCTGGATGCTTCCTCTTCGCCGAGACGGGCCTTGAGTTCGGGAATGATCCTGGCAACCCCGGACCAATAGAGATCTTCCTTGCCGATGGCGGGGACTTTCTCTCCCAACCAGGCGACGTTGGCGGCGCCGTAGAGAGAAAAGTCGGCGGCGCGGGTCAGCGGGTGGCGTGTGCCATCATGGGCCAGCACAGCATTTTCACCGAAGCCGGGCAGGGCCAGCGCCATGGCAACCCGGGTAAGGAAGCTTTCCATACACACGGGATCGCCATCCACTGTGTGTTCCACCCTGGGTTTGACTATCGGCCAGCGGCCGGTGGCTATCTTGGTCATGGTGCCCTGCCAGGCCGAGGTCCAGCCCCAGGACTCATAGGTGAGGGTATCCGGCACTATATAGTCGGACAACGCCGTGGTTTCGTTGATAAAGCTGTCGATACTGATAAACAGCGGCAGCACCTTGGAATCTTTGAGTTTTTCGCCTATGGCGGCGCCGAGCCCGGCCTGACCGTAGACAGGGTTGCCCATATGGTTGATCCAGGCCTTGAGCGAATAGGGGTAACCGTTGACCGCCGCGGTTAGATGCTCGCTCAGCATGGGCGCCGAAATCGGGAACCAGGGTTCCTTGGCCGGGTAGGGCGACTCACCGGCCTGCTGCTTGCGCTTGTATTCCGAGCTTTTTTCATAGGGGAAACGGGAGCGCGACAGGAATACTCCCTTGGGCTGTACCATGCCGTCAAACTCGGCCAGATTGTAGCGCGGGCCTTTGCCGAAGGCCGGGAAAGTGCCGCCCTTGGCCAGCGCGCCGCCCTTTTGGTTGATATTGCCTATCATGGCGTTGAGCATCATGATGGCCCAGGCGGTATAGAAGCCATCGCTGCTCATGGTGCCGCCATGGCTGATCACCGCCGCCTTGCTGCCATGGCTGGTGAACTTGTTGGCCAGGGCTTCAATCTCATCGACCGGCACATCGCATTCGGCGCTGTATTGCGCCAATGTCTTGAGCCGGGCCGATTCGGCCAGCAGGCTGAAACTGCTCTTGCAGGCCAGGCTCTGGCCATTTGGGCCTGTGAGTCCGCGGTCCACTTCGAGCTGCGCCTTGGGGCAGACCTCGGCGGCCATGGGTTCACCGCTGACGGCGTCCAGTACCAGCAAGGGGTCTTCATCACCGAATGGCTTGCCGCTGAAGGCCAACCCCAATTCGCTGGCGCGCAGATATTGGCCGTATCTCGGATGCGCCTGGTCTGAATGCACCAGGAAACCAGCATTACTGAAACCGCGGAAACCGGCGGTTTTGGCGGCCTTGGCATTGGGAGTACTGAGAAACTCGGCGCTGTAGCGTTGATTGTCGATGATCCAGCGCAGCATGGCCATCGCCAGCGAGGCGTCTGTGGCCGGGCGGATCGGCAACCAGACATTGTCCGGCGCCGACGCCAGATTGGAGGTGTTGGGCAACATGGGCGAAACCACAACATAGCTGAAGTTGCGGTTGTTGACCCTGGCATTGGCCAGTTGCCGAGCCTGGCGCTTGAAGGGGTTGCCGGACTGCTGCGGTGAAGTGCCGATGAACAGCAGAAACTCGGCATGATCCCAGTCCGGTTTCAAGTGGGCGTACTTTTTCAGATCGTCCAGCAAGGCGCCGGCACCGGCCCGATAGCTGAAGCCACAGTAAGAGCCGTGGTTGGCAAAGTTACGGGTGCCGAAGCTGTTGAAAGTAAATCGTTTTATCAAGGTGTCCCGCCCTTCATCCGAGGCGTTGCTGACCAACAGCTGATTGGCCTTGGGGCCGTATTCAGGGTTAGCGGGATCCAAAGGCGTATTGAGATCGCGAATCGCCCTGAGTCCATCCACATGGCCTTCACCAAACAGATCGCCGCCTTCGACAACCTCCTTGAGCAACTGCTCGAATGCTATGCTCTGCCATTGGCCCGAACCTCTGGGGCCGACCCGTTTCAGGCAGCGCGTTACCCGATAGGGGCTGTCCAATAATTCCAGCATGGCGTTGCCGCGGGCGCAGGCGGTGGAACGCCCGGCAAGCCCCTGCTCTTGCCAGGCGCTGGTGGACACCAGGGCATCGCGCACCGGGGTGTCAAAGTCCAGGTGTTCTCGGGCCGACAGTGGATGATAAGGGTTACCACTGATACGGATAATGCTGTCGGTTTCATTATCGATACGGGCTCGTACCCCGCATTTGGTCCAGCAGCCGAAACACATGGTGTTGGCCAGACGCTGGTTGTCATTGGCACTCAGTTGGCCACTATTCAGGTCGACCTTGAGCTCAGGTGCCAGCGAGTTGCCATGAATCGCTTCTTGGGTATTTTTGCCCGAGCTGCCATTGACCAGGCCTTTGCCCAACTGGGTCAGGGTGTGGCTGTAGCCTGCAACAAACAGTCCGGTACCACCTGTGATGGCAGCCCCTTTGATAAAACGGCGTTTACTCTTATCCATTATGCGGCTCCTTTCAGTCCGGTGGCAGAATGACGTATCAGTTCGGAAATCAGGGTGATCAGGGCCAGCCATAGGCCAAAGGTACCCAGGATCCCCAGCAGCCCCTGTGGGCCCCAGGGCAGTTCATAGAAGTAGGTGCCGGCGCCATACTTGGGATCCGTCTGCGCCTGGATGAGCACCAGCCAGCGAAAGCCCCAAGCCAGGTGGATGGCGGCAAAGCTGCCAAACAGCAAGGCCCAGCGGGGCAGATGTCTGAAGGCCAGCAGCAGCGCCAACAAGGCCAGGGTGGCCAGCACCCAGATAGCGGCCAGTTGCCAACTGGGACTGTCGCCGAGCAGTAATCTGGCTTCATTGGCGCTGTTGCCTCCACTGAGGGCCCAGCCGATAAGCAACAGGGCAAACAGGGCGAAGGAGCCACGCAGCCAGAGCAGCAGCTGTTTGTCGGTCTCCTGCTTATGGCCATTGAACAGGCGGTTGAGCCAAATCAACATGCCACTGCCGGCGGCCAGGGCGCTGGCGGCGAATAGAGGCGGCAGCCAGTAGCTGTGCCACAGTGGCCTGGCCTTGATGGCCATGGTTTCCATGCCGGTGTAGAGGGCGATGCTCAGGCCGCTGAGCAGGGCAACCCAGGCCAGAGGCTTGAGCCAGGACTCGCCTTGCCAGTTCCCTAGGCGTAACCAGTATCCCAGGCGGCTCCAGCCATCTTTGGGCTGAGTCGGAAGGGAAGGGCGCAGCAAGAGGTAGGCAAAGGCCAGCGCCGCTGCCATAAACAGCGGCAGTAACCAGGCGCCATACCACATCCAGGAATCCGGTCTGAGCTGCATATAGAAGTGCCAGGCGCGGGCGGGTTGGTGCAGATCGGCCAAGAGTGCCACAGGTGCCACAATGGCGGTGCTGAGGATCAGGCTGCCGCAGAGTGTCAGCAGGCGCTTATCTTTGGCGCCGGGGCGGATAATGGTCAGCGCCGCAATCCACACCGCGGAATAGGCCAGTCCCATCATAAAGAAGTATTGCACCGCCCAGGGTAACCAGGTGATGGCGATATCCGGGGTCAAGATCTCTTTAATGTCCATGGTGCAACTCCTCTCCAGTGGCGGTCATCAGGCTGCGAACCGGTGCTTCGCCGCGGATCCTTTCTTCAAATGCGGCTGTCATCCCCAGATAAAATACGCAGGGCGAGGTTTCTGCCGAGGGCTTGAGTACCTTGATCTCGTCTCTGTGCTCGGCCAGCATGCGACTGATTTGGCTGCCGGGATCGTTGAGATCGCCGATGATCCTGGCTTCACCGACACAGGTTTCGACGCAGGCCGGCAGCAAGCCCGCCTCCAGCCTATGGGCGCAGAAGGTGCACTTGTCGGCGGTGTTGGTGTCATGGTTGATAAAGCGTGCATCATAGGGGCAGGCCTGGACACAGTAACCGCAGCCGACACACCAGTGGCTGTCGACCACCACTATGCCGTCCTGGCGCTGGAATGTGGCGCCTGTGGGGCAAACCGGGATGCAGGGTGGGTTTTCGCAGTGGTTGCAGAGCCTGGGCAGCATCATAAAGGCGCTTTCCTGCCCTTGGGTCACTTCATACTGGTTGACTGTGGTACGAAACTGCCCCAGTGGGGGTTGGTTTTCTATGGTGCAGGCGACAGTACAAGCCTGGCAACCAACGCAGCGGCGCAGATCGATCAGCATGCCATAGCGTTTGCCACTGGTTGCCTGGGGCTTGGAAGTCGATGCCTGGGCGACGGGCAAAAACGCAGCTCCGGCGCTGATGGCGGCGATTTGCCCCAGTAGTTGACGTTTACTCTTGTCCATACAGACTCCTGAGTCTTGCGGTGATTGGAAACCCACCGGGCTCCTGTTGCCTGTATTCTCGGCAACTGGCGCCCTTGGTCTCTATAGTGGTTTTCCACATATCGGGGCCGCTATTGATCCAGCGCAAGAAATTGAGGCTAGAATGGCGGGCAGACTGATGCTGACCCAGCCGCTTGTGGCCGCAAGATTTCCTAACCGGAGCCAAAATCAAGAGATGAGAACCCTGTATCTGCTGTGTTATCTGCTTGCGGCTGTACTGCTCGGCCATTGGCCGTCAGCTGCGGCAGCGACTGAGCCGTTGCCGCTATCAGGCCCAGCCATAACAACTGGAGCGCTGACCGATAAGGCGGTGGTGGATATAGGTGTGTTGGCTACCCGGGGCTACAGCGACAGCATCAACCGCTGGCAACCCACCATGAATTGGCTCGAGCAGCAGATCCCGGGATATTACTTTCGCCTGCACCCTTTGACGCTGGAGCAGCTGTCGCAGGCGGTGGCCTCCCAGGAGCTGGACTTTGTGATCACCAACCCGGGCCAATCTGTGCTGTTGGCGCGGCAATACTCCTTAAGCTGGCTGGCGACCCTCAAGAGCCGCCTCAATGCCGGTGAGCCGATGCAGGTGGGCTCGGCGCTGGTGGTAAGAAGCGAGTCCAGCCTGCAACATCTGCAAGATCTCAGGCACAAGCGCCTGGGGATAGTCTCGACCCAGGCCTTCGGCGGCTACCTGACCTTGGTGTATGAAGCGCGGCTCAAGCAGATAGACCTGCCAAGCTATGTGGCCGAGATCCAATCTTTGGGATTCCCGCTGGATAATCTGCTCTATCGCCTGCGCGATGGCAGCATAGACGCCGCCGTGGTGCCAGTCTGCCAATTGGAGCAGATGGCGGCGGAGGGGCTTATCGATGCCGGGCACTATCGGGTGCTGGACAACCAGGCGCCGGCAGGGTTTGCCTGCGAGGTGTCGACCCGCCTCTATCCCAACTGGTCCATGGCCAAGACCAGCCGTGCCGGCCAGGGGCTGGCCAAGCAATTGACCCTGGCTTTGTTGGCACTGCCGGAGGACAGTGAGGCGGCCAAAATGTCCGGCTCGCTGGGGTGGACCACGGCGGTTAGTCAACTGGCCATTGATAAGCTGCTCAAGGATCTGGACCTGCACCCATTGCAGGCGCCTTGGTGGCAAAGGGCGCTGCAGTGGCTCAAGGCCCACAGTCATTGGGGCTGGAGCTTGCTGGCGCTGCTGGTGCTGCTCAACGGTTATCACTTCTGGCTCGAATACAGTTTCAGCCGCCGCGGCCGGGAACTGGCCAAGGCCCAACGGCAACTGAGTGAAAACCTCAGTCTGCTGGAACATGCCCAGCGGGCGGCGGTGGCCGGTGAACTGGGCGCCAGCCTGGCCCATGAGCTGAACCAACCTTTGGCGGCCATAGGCAACTATTGCCACGGCGCCAGTGTCAGGCTGCAACAGGGGCAACTGGACAAGTTGCCCCTGGCACTGGAACAGATACAGGCGGAAGTGGGCCGCGCCCACGGTATCATTCAAAGGCTCAGGGGGCTTTTGAAAAAGCGCCCGCCGCAAAAACAGTTGCAGCCGTTCAGCCCCTTGCTGAGCGAGACGCTGACTCTGCTGGGGCATGAACTGGAGAAACAAGCGATCCGCGTCGATTGGCAGATTGTCGGCGAAGAAAGCCCCATGCAACTGGATACGGTCGCCATGCAGCAACTCTTGTTGAATCTGCTTAAGAATGCCATCGAAGCCTTGGCTGAAGAGCCTAAAGCCGAGCGAATTATTGCGCTGCGGCTGGATTATCAATCCCAGCCCGGCAAGCTCTTGCTGGAAGTGCAGGATAATGGCCCTGGGCTTAAACAGGATGGCAAGAGCCTGATGCAGGCCTTTACCAGTACCAAGACAGATGGCCTGGGGCTGGGGCTGGTGATCTGCCGCGAAATCGCCGAGAGCCATGGCGGCAGCATCAGTCTGCTGCAGCCGCCTGAGGGCGGTTGTCTGGTCACAGTGGTGCTGGCTTAAACTCGTTTTGCCAAGGAGAAAGAAAAATGCCGGGACAATTTGCTGCCCAAAACAGTTCACCGACCGATGACAAGCGTCAGTCAGTTTATCTGGTGGATGACGATGATTCGGTGCGGCGTTCGTTGGGATTTATGCTGGAAGGCTATGGTTTTGAGGTGCAGGCCTTTGAAGATGCAGAGCATTTTCTCAAGGCGCAGCTGTTGGATCTGCCCGGCTGCCTGATCCTCGATATGCGTATGCCTGGGCTCAGTGGGGCGCAGCTGCAGCAGCTGCTCAACGAGCGTAATAGCCCGCTGGCGGTGATCTTTCTCACCGGCCATGGCGACGTGCCGCTGGCGGTGGATGCGCTTAAATCCGGCGCGGTGGACTTTTTTCAAAAGCCCGCCGATGGTGCTCGCCTCGCAGAGGCGGTCACCAAGGCGCTGAGTCACTCTGCCGAAATCGCCAAACGCCGAAAGCTGCAAGGCATCTACCAGGCGCTGACTCCGAGGGAGAAAGAGATATTGCATCTCATCGCCAAGGGCTATAAGAACCAGCAAATAGCCGACGAACTCTGTATCGCCATGCGCACAGTGGAGATCCACAGATCCAACCTGATGAAGGGCATGCAGGTGAGCTCGCTGGCTGAAATGTTGTTGATTTATGCCGGGATAGAGACCGAGTTTGATTAACTCGGGTCAAAAGTCTTCGGCGGCAACAGAATGACCTTTGATTAGGGGCTTATGAGAGGGATTCATCTGCGGCTGTCGTTTTATGGCCACAGAGGGTAAAATAGCGGCCCATTTTTACGTACCGGATCCGTTAATGCCAAGCCCTATCGATGCCAACCGCCGTTTTTCCATTGCCCCCATGCTGGATGGGAGTGATTGTTTGATTAAAGCTCTGAAATGATTGTGTTTTTTATTTTTAAGGGACACATAGGGGGGCACGTTCACTTTCACATGTGAAAGTGGGACAGATAGTTACGCTAATCAAAAACTTGATGACAGATAAAACAAAACCCGCTGATAACGGAGTTGGCGCTCCTCGCGGGTTTAGTCTTTCATTCGAGGATTAGTGTAGCAAAATGTGGATTTTTAACAAGTCAAATTTGTTGAGATTGCACTACTTCTCCAGAGCGGAGAAGTGCCAAGGTGTATTCTAATAACGTAAAATTAGCAGGAAGGGGAGCGAGCTCTCACTCCAATGGCTTGTGTTGTAAAAGTACCAAACGCAAGAGAGGAACTCACAGCACCTGTTGCTTAAACCCAAAGCCCGTTTACGTCCGTCCTGCATCTTGGAAGAATTTACCGGGTGAGCTGGGTAAAACGTTCAACTTCTGTCGTAAGCGCGACATTTCCCGTGATCCTCACTTTGTCCACTTGCGTCAGGCCGCAGGCCGTCAGCGTGACTTCAAAGACGTGCGCCGTAACCTCATCAACCCGATGTTTCAAATGCTGCTTTCACGCCATGATCTGGCTACAGGTATCGTGGAACTCGATCTGGAAGATATGGCCGCCGAACTATCCAAAATGTGGGTAACAGACCCGGAAACAGGTGAGCAATACATCACTGAAAGCAAAGTGACCGTAAGCCGGATCAGCCGCTTCATTGATGAAGTCATGATCCCGTTTGGCCTTTGTTACGTTCACGCTGATGGTGATGAAGCCAACCCGAAAAGCGGCATGGTATGGGATCAGGCTAATGGCTTTTGGTTCCCTAAAGTTCTGGTGCTTACTAGCGAGTTTTACCGCCTTGCGGGGGCTGATTTAGATAAACTTTACACTCAGGCTGATGAGCAACTGGCTTTGCGTAATAGCGGACTCACTGAGGCGGGCGAGGTTATCACCCTAAGAGAAGCGCGTAACCGTAAGCGTAAACAAATTTTCAAACGTGCATGGGATGCCCGAAAGCAGAACGCTGGCGCTCAACGCCGCCGCAACAAGCTGGCATCCAAGAGCTTGGACGAACGCAAGCATGAAGTGGCTACGGCCCTTACCAAGTCTATGCCTGCCCATGAGCTTGCCCAGCTAAGCAGTAAGCAGTTCAATAAGCTAGTTTGGGAACGCCTGAACAGCATGGATATAGGCATTAGTCACCCGCCACCTGATACCATTCAATAAATCCAATCGGATTAAACCTAACCGGGCACATGCCCGGCATTTGTCGTTCCTGTAAGCCAAGATCCGGCAAGATCTCCCCACCTTTTAACCTTACCCCCTCTTATTATTGATGCGCTCAGGGGCTTTCTGCGGCCTTCCTTGTGGATTATTTTTGTTATCCACTCTTATCTGCAAGCGGGTAGATTAGTTTATCTGCGACCATAACGAAGTTATGCGCAAAACCCGCTCTTTCATATCTTTCTAATAAATACATATATATTTCTATATCTCACTTTCTGTGAGTTATGAGGAAAAGAAAATAATGCCTGGCCATTTCCTAGCTAAAGCTAGGGGCCAGTGATACCCCCCTCCGCCCCCCAAGGGGGGAACCCCTCGCCGCCGGGGACTCAGGAGGATGGCGCGGCCTTCGGCCTAAAGCCAACCTCCTAAGTCAAGGCTATTACGTTCCAATCCAGTCAAGGGGTGGCCGCTTTAGCTCATAGAGCGCGTTTAGTTCATTTTTCCATAGCAGGGCAAGGCTGGCGCTTTAAAGCCCGGAGAACGGCCACTGGAACCCTTGACAGGCTTTCCACTTAAAAAACGTCTCTAAGTGCCTAGAAAGGGCAGATCCGCGGTATGTCTCGCATGTTGAAATAAACGAAAATGATGGCGTTTAGTTGAGGAATGGATATTGGTCTTTCTATGAATACACTTTTTTTACTGATGGCGGAATTTAATACACCAGTTGTACCTTTAGGACAAATATGTGAGAAATATTTTGGCTTAGCGCCACGTACTGCGAAAGATCGCGCAACGGCAAATCGATTACCTATCCCAGCTTGGCGTGAGTCGCAAAAGGCGGAGTATTTAGTTAGCTTAATTGACTTAGCTAATTACATCGATGAAAAACGGAAAGAGGTAAACATGTGAATACGAAAACTAGATTGAAATTTTCTTTGATTACGAGGGATGAGGCTATTACAGAGACTCCAAATAAACAGTATTTTTCAACAAGCTTTAGTTCACTTTAAGAACTAGATATGTAGTACTTTTGTAAAGTGGTGCTGAATAATGTTGAAAGATGCTCCTGTATTGCATTTTGTTATCGAGAAGAAAAGCCACTCTTAGATGCTCCACATCACAGGTAGTTAGAATCGATCGTAGCCAACCAGCAAGCGAAGTATCTAATAGAGCGTCGCAGTTGGTAAACCAAACCCAAGTCGGTTGTTCATTGTTCCTGATGATATTTAAGATTTGTGACGCATTTCTATAATTCTCGCCTAAGGTAAGAAGGTCAATGTAAACCGTATTTACACCTATTCTATGATTAATTTCATTGTACGTTTCCTGGAGCGTTTCGCCACACTCATTGGTGAACGTATGGAGCCTCATAATGCTCAACAGCCAGCATCCATGTATTAAGCGTTCTGCCGAACCTACAGGCCACATATCAAGATTAGGGGGAAAAGACTGTTGAGTTGCGTTGTATTTCAAGCTATCACCTCTATCAATCATAGCCTGTGTAATAAATAGCAAATGGCTTCAAGGTTTCAATGACCTAAATTTTTATAAAATAGCTCATAATTGAGCTACTTGACTTGCTCTCTAGCTCAAGCTTTACCGTTAAAGAGTAAAGTCTGCGGCTTCATAAGTTATTTTCTTTAAGCATACAGCCCTTATTTTGACTGCATTCAGATTTATGCCCAATGGTATGTTTCTTAGTATTCTTTGGTAGCACTGTTTTCGTTGCTCATTTGTGGCTCCTGGCCAATTTCCTGCATTATAGCCATCAACTATCTTGTACGATGCTGTTTTTCCTTTTCCTTCTTTCGTTAAAAATCCAACACCTTCCCAAGCTCCTAATAGGGCTGCTGCTTGCGCTTGGCTTTTAGGGGTTCCTATCCCATTCATTAATCGCGATTTTTCTATTGACGATGTTGTAGCCCAGCATTGAAGTGTAGCAAATAGTAAGCGGTGAATGAGTGTATAAGAGAGCATTGTTTGATTCGGCATTCTTTGTCTATCCGCAGGGAGCATTGGGTAATTAAATTCGCTAAAATTTTCAATCGATAGCGACCACCAAAAGGAGGTGAAAAATTTAGGTTCAGAGCTTCCATATCTCACAGCTTTTTCACTTGGCTGAATGTTCGACCAGCTTTTCGTAATCAATGGTGTGGCACTCACCCAGTTTTTCGTAGCACCATTGGCGATTTTTTTGGGTATTTGCCTGCTTCCCAAGCCACCAAGTAACGTCAATTCCTGCTTTTCTGTAATCATTCGTTCTCTCCTCTAACTCATTGGGTGTGATCGCACTTAACTGAACTTCATGGGCAACAACCCATCCATTAGGGAAGATAAAAGCAACATCAATGATTCGCTTTATGGATTCAACAGGACATTCGAGCTCTACACGTGCATTGCTATACTCATCAAGATCTTTGGCTAAGTCCCTTGAAAGGAGCTCTTTAAAGAATAAGTGTTCGGGACTTTCTGGATGATGTTTGTATTCTCCTTTGCACTCATTTGATAGGTGCATGAAGTGTATTTTGGGTACGCTTATTCTAGAGTTTCCTCTGATCACCAATTCCTCTTTACAGTATCGACATACTATTTGACCTCGTTTAAATATTGCTCTCGGGTCTTCGTAGTTAAGGATGTTGACACGTTTGTCATTAATCGTGTCATGTCCAATAAACGGCATATGTATTTTCCTTCGCAGCGTAGCTTCATGTTTCTCATGTCAAAATACTATCTCAAGATAGTATTTTGATTAAGGCAACAGGTATGTTTGTATGTGTATGTTTGAGAGCCCTCGAAAAGTTGCTTTTGGATTAACAGTTGTGACGATAGGACTGAAAATTACGTCGAAAAGCAACCTAAAAAGCCTCTTTTGATAGCAGTTGACACACAGACTAACGAAACTATCATAAAAGATGGAATACCGCTCAAAGTCGGTCGTTGATAGCTAGTCATCGTTACCAAGAAATAGCATAAACCACTTCAAAATACTTACAGCCGAATGGCTCTACATAGTTAACCCATCTGGGGGATGTGACCCCTGATAGGGCACTCCTCCGCCTGAAATCTAACAGAACGGAGGAAACATCATGTTTCTATTCTTATTGTTTGCAGCGTTGTGCTGCTGCATTGCTGTATGCGTTTTGCGCAGCACAATGCTTCTTACCTGCGATCAACCAAAGGTCCCAGCTTCTAGGCTCCCTCCTGAGCCAGTCAAAAGTGCTCGATCTCCTCCTGAGCAACAACCTGTAACTGATGTTGCTATTGCTGTGGAGCTGATGCTTCGCCCCCGTCTCTGTCTACCGTCAGGGAACAGAGACGGGGGGGCTAGCCACCCGACGAAAGCCTTGCGCCTCAATGGCGCTAGGCTTTCGACCCGCGCGGGAAAACGCGCGAAAAATCCCGGCTTCGCCGGGTCCTTTCCAGTATTGGGAAGGAATCAGAGACGATGACATCAGCCGGATCTGCCGTCAGTTTGCCATTTCAGGCAGGCCAGACGGTTGAGAGCAGAGCCCCTGCCATAGCAATGTTTGGTCGTAATAAAGTAGACGTGGGCATCGTCTTATCTGCCCTTTGAAGCGGCGAGAACCGCTTAGCCAGCAGCACGCAGAGCTGCCATCAAAAACTGCATATCACTTAACACCAGTTAGGGGCATGGCTAATGAGGACAGAACAACTAAGAGGGGAGCATCAGTGCGATGTGAACGAACGAATCCGGATGCCAAAAACTTTGGCCTTAAAAGTCGTGACATGGGCTATGCCGGGTTAAATGCGCTGAAAGAAGAGTACAAGTCATTTGAGTCTATTAGCACGATCCATGACCGCTGGAATGTATTTTGCTCCTGGGTCAAAGCTGAACAGGGAATTAAAGATCTTAGAAAAGTTGAAGTTTCACACTTAATGCAGTACGCGGATCATTTAAGAGATCGCTTTGAAAATGGTGAGATAAAAGCATCAACTGCACAAAACTATTTAAGTGCGGTTAATAGAGTAATGGAAATCGCTCGTGGAGATAATAAGGTTCGTGTTGATCCAGTAAAACAAGGTGATTTACCTAAGCGGAGTGGCATTAGTGAAGGGGACAAAAGTATTTCTCAGGAGCGTCACGATAAAGCAACTTACATTGCAACTGAGCGAACTGGAGCATTGTTAAATTTGCAACGAGAACTAGGTCTCAGGTTTGAAGAGTCTGCAAAATTGAATGCAGATAAAGCTCTGGCTCAAGCCCAGAGTAAAGGATGTGTAGAAATAAGAGACGGAACGAAAGGAGGTCGCCCTCGTTTTGTTCCTATTTTTGAGCAATCACAAATTAAAGCGCTAGAACATGCCAGGGATATTCAAAATGGTCGCAGTATGATCCCAGCCGAACAGAGCTATAAAGAGTTTCGGCAGGATGCTTACAAAGAAGCGGCAAGATTGGGTGTTAAATTCCACGGTGAGCGTCATGCGTATGCTCAAAATAGGTATGAGAAATTATCTGGTGTGAAATGTCCAGTCAAAGCGGGAATAAAACATGGCAACGCACATCATAAATATATTTCCAGAGAAAAGGGAATTAGCGTTGAAACAGCAAAGTCTCTTGATCGTGAGGTCAGGATGCAAATAGCAAGAGAACTGGGTCACGGTCGTGTCGACGTGACAAATTCGTACTTGGGGTGAGCGGATATGGAAAAATGGATTAAAGAACGGTCGCATTCATATCTACGCCACGGTGGTAAGCAGACAAGGAGAGCTCAGATCCGGCTGCTGGTAAATGCGTGCAATGACATTGCGGCCAATGAACCAGGGGTGAGTACGCCACCTCAAATCGGTCGGGCACACATCCACCGATACTATGCCAGAAAGTCAGATCTGACACAGAAAACACTGGCGACTCACTTTTATGCTTTTCGTGTGCTCTGGCAGGTGCTGCTAAAGCGCCCCGGAGATCCACCGAGACCTCCGGAACTGTGAATTGATTACATGAAGTAGATGTCACGCTCACGGTTAAATTCACGAAGGATCGATGATGCTTCGGAAGGGTGTTCCATCGGTGTGATCAGAGTTTTCCAGAACTCTTCGTCAAACGAACGCTCCAGGTACAAGTAACGGCAAATCTTGATGAGGTCGACGCGATCCCATTCACTACCATAGCCACCGTGAACGCCTAGCTCATCTTCCAGGGCATAGAAAGTCAGTTCTTCTTTGGCGTCCCATGCTGTACATAAGCGATCAAATAGCCGTTGCACTTTGTCTTTTGGGGTCTTGAAGAACTCGGCATAGGGTTCATGAGGCATCCTGATCACACTGCCATCGGTGTCTTGTAGGAGCGGATAAGTGCCAGACTCCCAAGCGTGCAGGTAAGAGTCAGAAAACTCGTCATGATGCACGCCCAGATTCATGATTTGCAGGCGCTGCTGGATGAACAGTGCTTCCATTACTGTATTGTCGGTCATAGGTACTCCAGAGGTTAATTATCCCTATGTTATATGGAGGGTAAAGTTGCTGATTTCAATGACGGACTGGATTCACTTTCACATGTGAAAGTCGCTGTTCTGACTGAGCTGAGACGTAATTGGTGTTCAAATGGGGTTAATCGCTTTCTTGGGGGAGGGATGCTGAACAGTTTGTCGCCCCAAAAGGGCAGTTGGAGCGATTTGTCTAAGTAGAACAGCCTGTTAGCTTGGAAGCTTATTCAGCTCTTGTAGCTGATAAGTGCGATAGCTGGTCGCCAGAAACAAACAGCAAATTAACTTTAAACCCACTCGGGAGCGAATCCCATGTGGGGATAGCTCCCTCAACAATATGAGGTGAAGCTATGTCTGCAACCACTTTCTTCTTAGTCATGATCGTTACCGTCGCACTATTTGCGGCTTCAGCAACCCTGCTTGCTCGCGGAATGCTGTATCTGCTCAAAACTGCGTTAGGTCTTTCTAAGAAGCGGCCTGTAAAGGCCGTCATGCCTACCCAAGTGAGTGACAACTCGGTTGTTGGTGAGTGGCTCAGCCGCGAGCCTAAAACTCACAAAACGCCTAGTGCTTTCATCGAGTCTGCGCCAATCGACGGCCAGATTGGTCGTGAGCCACGCCGCTTATCAGCGTTTAACCGCTGCCTAGAGGTATGCTAATGAGCCTGTTCGATGTGATCACTGAGGAAACTGCTCTGGATATGATGAAAACCACCTATCAACAAGCAACTGGAGACGAGATTGGCGCTTTGTTCAATCAAGTCTCTCCGCTTCCTGATAGTGATGGACGTCTGTTCTTGGGGATTTATGAAGATGAGTACGGCCTGCCTAAGCAGGTCACTGACCGTACTTATGACTCGTATATTGATGCAATGGCCGCTTTTGGCGCGTTGGTCGATAAAGTAATTTATTAAATCAAACAGCACCCTTGCCGGGAAAATCCCGGTGGGGATTCCCGGCCTAACCGTATTAGGAGACTGTTATGTCGGTACAAACTCAATGCGCTACGCGCAACTACGATGTTGTTGGCACCATATTTTACGCTTTCAACACTCACAAACATCAGGAACTGTTTTCAGAGACGATTTCAGCGACATCTCACGATGAAGCTGAAAACCGTTACCGAGAGCTGGTTGCTGAACAATGTGAAATGCGGTCGCTGGAACTGGATCGCATCGAGCTGGAATTCGTTATCGACCTAGATGCTGCTGAAAGTGGTGAATCCTGGGAGAAAGCGTTCGGTGTCGATGAAACTGTTCATTGATCTTGAAAAAGCCGGGGAAACCCGGCTTTTTTCGTTTCTGGTCTAGCGTTTGTAGGCGGTAACGAGTGTTCTGGTGCCCTGATCGTTCAGTACTAGGAAGTGGAACTCACTGCTCGGGTGCCCCCACTCCTCCACGTTATCAGCAGTGCCATATTTCTTGGCTTTACGACGGCGCTCTCGTTCCGCAAGAGGGTAAATGCGAAGCTCCGGGTTCTGGATGCGTTTGACCAGTGACAGCCACGGGGCTTTGGGTTTACCTGAGGTGATCCGTTGACTGTATCGTGATACAGCGTGATCTGTTACCAAGACCGTGCCCATTGCAGGTGTTTCGATAGCATCAAAGGTGCCTGCGTAGCGTTTACGTTCAGCAAGCAGTTGCTCTGTTGCCTCCTTTTCGGTGTCGGCCATGAACTCCGTTTTAGTAGAGACCTCGATCAGCACTCCAGCCAAGCGAGATTGCAGGAAGGCGGCAAACTTTTGGGCGTACTTCTTGTCGGATCTTCCTCGTGCCAGCTTTTTAATTGCACCTTTTGATACAACCAGTTTGTAGCCCTTTCCTGTACCTGGCACACGGCCAAACACTTGGCTCTCAATTAGTAAGTGGCGGATAGCACATAGCTCGCAGAGTAAGGCGCTATCGTCGTTTTCAAAATCGAGGGTGACATTGAGTATGCCTTTTCGTTGGGTACCCACACGCCAAAATACTCGGCTCTGGGTACTACTGAGTTGTTCTGATACGGTCGTTAATGTCATCATAGTTTTGTTTCCATCGAGGAACTGGTATGCATCGTCGCCAGTTCCGCCCTTATATGGTTTCAGTTAGCTTTGAGGAGTTACGAACATAAGCTGTTGACCATGTTCATAAAGCACCGGGTAAGGTAGTGTTTGCCCATCCTTAAACACGGTATTGGGAGGAAAGTACATAGCTGACCATGCAGGGAGGCTGGCACTTAACTGCCGATAGAATTCATCGACCGGAAAGGAAACCTTTTCAGTTGTCTGCTGGAAAATAATTCGGCTGTATTGACTAGGGTGATTAGAATCTAGAATAAAACTTGCACCTGGCCCAGAAGTGATAAATTCAGGTGTTTGCCAATCATTTATCCGAGCAACGTGAGTTGCAATTACGCAATGCTCAGGTTTGCAGCCGAACTGAGGCGCATCCACTGTCCATATATTGATATCCCAGCCATTCAGTTTTGGCATCGTAATACCTTTGTCGGCCAGTTTTTCAACGATTATTCCCATATTCTGGGCTGTATTTATTAGGCTTGCATCCACAAGTTCCTCGAATTTGATACGTGCATTATCTTTATTACTAGCTTCTGTTTTGGGCATCCAGGCCATTAACGATGGGCGAGCGGACGGGTTATCAGGTGTCGCCATGATATTTCCTGCATTGAATGCTAGAGTCTGAGCGCCAGTCATCCCAGACAATGGCGCATCGAGTGAAGTTAGTAGGGCTGTTGCATTTAGTGCGCGAAGCAAAAGTGATTTTTTGTAGGAGTTAGTACCATCTGAGGAGTCTTGTAAATCTTGATCGTAAATCCCGCCAGCTCTAGCAATGTTTAGTGCTCTACTCTGTTGTGTATCGTATTGCTTTGGTGATACAGCGCAGCCGTTTAAAAAAAGGCTGCAAATGATAGTTGATAATAACAGTGTCAATTTTTGGTTCATTCGTCATTCTCCATTTGGTGAGATTTGTTTCATATATAACATCTCATGGAAAACCATAAACGCAAGTCTAAGAAAGTGGCTTTTTCAAATGTTTTTAACCTGTCACGAAAGAACAATTTAAAGTTAATCCCGATTACTCCCAAAGTGGGCAATTAGAGCGCTAAGGAATAGCGCTAATGATTGAGAAAATAGAAACTCAAAGTCGGATGGAGAGTTTCTATTATGCGGAAAACAATTTTGGCGGCGATTATCGCTGCATCGACAGTAACCGCCCCGGTTTCCGCCGGGGGACTACAGTCTGAAATGGATCGCTTATTCAATGAAATGAGCAATACCACTTTGCCTGGTGTTCATGAGTCACAGCGTCGCGGAGTCTTCACTGGGGGGCGCTATACAGTTAAGTCACGCATCTATGAGCAGAACCTTGTTTCCTTTACTCCACCATCCTGGAAGGCGGGATGTGGTGGGGTTGATATGTTTGGCGGGTCGTTCTCATTTATTAACGCTGAGCAGCTAGTCACGATGATGCGAGCAGTTGCGGCCAACGCAAAAGGTTATGCGTTCCAGTTGGCTCTGGATAACGTTTTCCCGGATGGAGCGAAGTGGATGGAGAACTTTCAGAAAAAGGTTCAAGCATTAAACCAGCACTTAGCGAATAGCTGCCAATTGGCGCAAGGGATTGTTAATGACGCGACGTCAGCATTTGATATTCAGCATAAAACCAAGGCATCTATTAAGGCAACGGGGGCTGGGCTTTATGACGATATGTTCGGTTCGGTACAAGAACAAGACGGGGAAACTCCACTACGGAAATTGAAGAATAACGATCCAGCCAAATATCAAGAAATGATCGGTAATATTGTTTGGAAGCAACTGAAAGTTAACTCTGTAAGTACCTGGTTTCAATATGGTGACACTGCCCTGCTTGAGGCGATGCTTTCACTTACTGGTTCGGTGATTGTTGGCGATTTGGTGGCAGATGCCAGTGGAGGTGATACCAACCCTGTCTCACGCCTCCCAGGAGGCTTAGTCTCCCTTTCAGATCTTGTAGGCGGCGGTCAAGTTAAAATCTATGACTGTGACGATGATTGCTTGGCTCCAGCGAGACAAACTGTCACCTTAACTAGCGTTCGTCAAAAAATTTATGAAGCGCTCACAGGAACAGATTCTCGACCAGGAATCATTTTCAAGTATAGAAGTAATATTGGTCCAATCACTTCCGATGAGCAAGCACTGATCACAAACCTTCCAGCCTCAGTAGGCACAATTATTCGTAACTTGGCTGCTCTTTCTGACAGTGTTGCTAATTCATTTGCAGATGAAAATGCTACTGTTATTGCCAATGCGATCGTGTACGACCTAGCGACACAGATGATTTCCGCGGCAGAATTAGCAGTATCTAATGCCGACTCACCGCATAAAAATGAGGTAATGGGTCAGTTAGAGCGAGCGCGTATAAACATCGAGAACGAACATCGGCAGATGGTCGAGCAGTACGGTTCAGTCAGTGAGATTGTGACTCGCTACAACCAAATCATAAAAAATGTTCAGGCGCAACGTCTCAGCCTCACCAGCTCTAGGGGAGGTGCATGATGCCTGAGTTTACGATTTATAGCATCGGTGATTCGGAACTACTAGAGCAGGTACTGATTGCCGTTGCGATGATCACTGGGACGAATGACTTCACTAAAATGGCTTCCATCGGTCTTCTGGTGTCCGTGGTTATTGTGTGCGTTAAGGGGGTAGTACAGGGAGGGCGTGGTATTGAGATCCAGCAGGTGCTTATCGGCTGGATTGTATATGCAATGTTTTTCGGGGCATCAGCTCTGGTCAAAATCGAGGATGCCTACACTGGTGATGTCCGTGTTGTTGCCAACGTACCCTTGGGACCAGCCGCGATTGGGGGAATGATCTCGAATATCGGCTATGTCCTGACCGACAAGTTCGAGACCGGGTTTGCGACTATTACACCTCAGATAACGCGGAAAGGGTTTCTGTCCTCATTAGAGTTGATCAGTGCACAACGCCAGCTTGCGGGAAATGCCGCACTCTGGGCTAGCTGGGATAGTGCTGTCGGAGGTGGCTCAGCAGACATGCAGCGTAGCTGGCGAAACTACGTTGCTGACTGTACCGCTATCCGTTATCAGTTGGCTGACGTATCCGAATCGAATTTGAAGAATCTGACCTGGCGCGAGGCATTGCGCTTTTCGTCAACGGTCTATGGTACTGAGATTTTTGTGTCACCTAGTGGGTCGACAACTCCAAATTGTACTGACGCCTGGACTGATCTAATGGTTGCCACGGATACGGCATTCGACTCTGGAACTTCTCATGAATCGATCAATTACCTACTGGGTCTGACTGTCGCTGGTACAAGTGGCGTTAATCCTGTGGCGGAAACAAACAACGCGCTTAATGACCTGTCGGCAACAGGAATCATTAGCTCTGACATGCTTAAGGCAGCGATCCTAACCCCGGTGCTAACCGAGGGCATGGGGCAATATTACGAGTCCATACAGCAAGGCACTGCCTCACTGATGATTGAGCAGGCGGTGCAGCAGCGAAATACTCAGTGGACTGCGGAGCAATCGGTATTTGCTACTGTTGTCAGGCCGATGCTGACATTTATCGAAGCTCTGGTATACGCCATTGTGCCGCTAATGGGGCTGCTCATCGTGCTGGGAATGATGGGGATTCAACTGGTCTTTAAATACTTTATGACGTTGATCTGGATTCAGCTATGGATGCCCGTTTTGGCAGTGGTGAATCTCTTTATCTATAATCGCAGCACTGCCTCCTTACAGGACTACATCACTTCTGGCGGTGATCCAACAAGCTTCGAGGGGATTCTTCACGTAACGGATATGATGAGCAATGATCTTGCTGTAGGTGGAATGATGGCTTCTGCCATACCAGTCCTTACTTTGTTCATTGTTTCTGGGTCAATTTACTCACTGAACTCTCTGGCTGGCCGCATGAGTGGTGGTGATCATATCAATGAGAAGATCTCTTCCCCTGACTTACTGCAACCTGCGCCGTTAGCCCAACAAATGCCAGCCCACGCTTTCAATGCTCTTCAGGGCGGCTTACAGGGAGGTGCTAATGGCCTAATTGATAAAATGAATTTCTCTAAAATGTCTTCTGAAATGGTAAGCAGTGGACATGCAAGAGCTGCGGTTGCCCAAGACGCTTTTCAGAATCAGCTCTCGAACTCATTCTTCTCTGGGAATAGTGCTGACAAGTCCTATCAACGACTCCAGAGTTTTGGGCAGATGCTGAGGGCATCTGATAGCAGTCAAGCCAAAGCGATAGTGAATGCTGGTCAACAGTACGCTAAAGAGCATGGCCTTGATGGATCTCAGACCAACGCAGTTATTGGTGCGATTGGTGCCAGAATGAGTGCTGGCGTGGATGCAGGAAAGTTGGTTTCAACTTTAATGGGGCCAGCTGGTTCGGTTGCCAGAAAAGCTGCTAAAGCGGCTGGAGCAGAAAATCCTGTAGATATGAGAGGAGACCTCAGTGCAAATGCTGAAACCCGCTCAACTGCCGCAAGAACTCAAATGACGAAGGATTTGGATCGAATTGCTAATGACATTGGATTCTCCAAGGATGATACAGCAGCACTGACCAATGATGTTGCTAATCAGATTAGTGACGATAAAACGCAGCGGTTTACTGAGTCTGTTGGTGAGGATCAGCGTCGTGGACTGACTCATACTGCCTCCCAGATGCTGACTGCTCAGGATACCTATCAGCGATTAGCAAGTGCTCAAGAAGTGCTGGGCAGTGTGACGTCAGCAGACATGCAAGCTATTGCTGGATCGGTTTTGAGTGATCAGGCGTCAATGGCGAATTTGAGCCAATACATGCGGCAGGCTCCTAGTGAGTTACGCCAGGCCGCAACTAATCGAGCACGACATTATAAAGGTCTTGGTATGGACGGAGACCGGGCTTCAGTGGGTGGGGCTCTGTATGCGATGCTTAACTCAGAAGATTTGCAACATAGAACTCAGGCAGCGGAAATTGTTGCAGGAACAATTGGAGCTAAAAACCCGATTGCAAATGCCAGTGAGGCGCAAAGGCACAGCCATTTAGATAGCGGGGCTCCCCAAATAGATAGCACACTAATCACCCAAGGGGAGAAAAACTTGAACGCCCCTAAATTGATGACAGCTGAGCAGAAAGCCAAACCTAAAACGGATCTTCCCGGAGGAGATAGCGATGTTTATGCCGCTCACGGTGAGAACCTGGATAACGTAAACGCGCAACACGGTCAAAATCGGAGCGATTTTACAGGGCAACGTTTAGGGGAGCTACGCAACCGCATTATGGCTAATGATGTTGCTCCCTCAACTTCATCTCAGGTTTTCGCTACAGCCGAAGGAGCTGGCCGATTTATCGAGAAATTATTTGGTGGAGCAGGAGCTGCTGTAGATGGCTTCTCTGATAATTTTGGAAGCTCAATGGGGCGTCTTGCCAGTATGACCTCTGAGCAGCGTGATCAATTCATTGAAGATGCTAAGCGTGGTGATGAATACGTTGAGCAGGAATGGGGGGTTGCAGGTAAGGCATTAACAGGAATGGCTTCCCTTGGTCGCGGTATTATGGGAGCGGGCGTATCAGGATACAACGCAGCTAAAGAGTGGCTGACTGGTGAATCGGATCTCTCCGAAGCAGCTAAAGGAATGAGTCTCCAGGAGAGAGGGATGTTTTTTGCGTCAGCATTGGCTGCTGCTAGTGAACACAGTGTTGAAGCTGCGGAACAGTTTGTTGAGCAATATGGTGATGAGTTTAGGAGTATGGCTACGGTTGCCGGGGCCGAAGCCGGGCTCAATCAAACAGGTGCTCAGTTGTTCGCGGCTTCATTGACAGGGGATGATCAGCAAGTCGCCAACTTGAGGGAGCAGATGCGAACTGAGGTTGGCGACACTGAACTTGCTGACCGTATGAGCGACATCATCCAGACTTCCGCAGACGCGGGTAAAGATCAAGCTGCTGGGTATCTTAATCCAGTGGCGCGATATATGAGTGTAAGCAGAGGTCAGTAGGTTCGTTCAACCGAGCTAATGTGCGGATCGTATGGGTGCTCATTCGGTCCGTAACAGTAGCTTGATGAGTAGGATTGAGTGTCTCTAAGCTTGTTTGTTGTGTCTCTATCTTCAACATTATTGATATTCAGTGTTGAAGATGGGGAGCGGCCATTGAGCCATTGGGCATAGAAGCACACGGCAATGATTAAAACAATCAGACCAAAAATTCCGGCTACTTTGACACAAAAGAACAAAGCGGCCATGAAGGCTGAAAACTTAATTGTTTCTCTGAACATTACTGATCCCCTATTAATTTAGATGTCCCTAATTGACATTTAACATGGAATTTATTTTTGTCAATGCGAGTGGAGGAATTTAGATGATGAATAAAAATAGAGATTTAGGTTATTTACTTGAAGAACTTAAAATACAAATGATTAGGGGGAGAGGTCCTTGGCTTGTAGGAAGAGTATCGCTTGAATATGAGGGAAAAGTGATTGTGGCAAGCGGGAAAGCCCTAGAGCTTATGTTGGAAAAAACAGAGTCTATATTGTCGATGATACATGTTCGGGCGACTATCATCGCTGGACAAAGACGGAATCCTTTTCTCTTGTATTCAAAGGAGTATGAGAAATTATTTCTCATCATAGTGAAAGAGAATGAAGAATGCTTAGCTTTAAGAGACAAAATAAGGTCAGACTATAAAATTAAAAGACCATAAAATGATTTCATGAAAAAATATCATGTGTGTTTTTTGATTCCCCCACTTGACCCCCAAACGGGAAGGTATAAATTTATATTTAGGTTGTTTATGAAACATGTTGATTTATTAAAAATGTTCCGTCAGAACAAAGTTGAAATTGTAATTCTGAGGGAAGTCAGAAAAAACTATTTTCAGATTGAAGTTAACGCTGAGATTCTTATTTCAAAAAGAGGAGGTAGGCGCGAATTGAAAATTGAGACAGCTAAAAAATATTTGGAACAGCTAGGGTGTGAAAAATTTGTCGTATTACTAAAGGATGAAAATAATGAAGAGGTTAATTTATTGGGTAGGAGTTAGCTATACGCTGGGTGTAGCAGCAACTGTAACATTCAGCGGTATTGAGACAAAGCAATGGTTATATGCACTAGCGTTTCCGGCCGTTGTTACAGCACTGTTTATTGCTCGTCCTAGCTTAGTCAGAAAAAACTGATAGAGGAGAGCGTTTCAATGACATGTAATAGCAGCTCCTTGATTCCGAAAATGATAGATCATGCTCAAAAGAGTTTTGGTGTAGCCCGATTTAATGAAAACGTATTTGAATTTGATCTGTGCCTATGGACGCTTTTGAAAAGCCTGTCTAGCCTTTATCCGAAAGAAGTCTCCGAGCAATTTTCTCTTCCATTGGATACTGTGGCCGCTTTGGCTTCGGCAAGCGAAAGTCAACTCAAACTGTTGTCATCTGGTGCCATAATCTCCTTCAAACTCTCTGGTTGTGAAAAGGACTACATCGAGTACCTAGAAGGTCACTATGATCACGTCAGTCTTATAAATAATCAGGATGCTGGGCTCAGCTCCGCCTATTGGCTGCTCATGGGCCGAATAGCACATGACAATACGGACATAGCAGCCCAGATATTTGATGTAACTACATCCCTAACCAAATCGGTGGCCGCAGCCACCGACAACCAGCTTCGTAGCTTAGCCTGTGACAAGGATATGCCATTTGTAATCCGTTTCTCTCCCGAACTGGTGAAAGAAATTCTGGAGAGTGACGAATGCCACGTTACTCATCTCATCTTAAAAAAACATCAACAATCTTTAAGCACTGGAGGCAGATATGAGCTGTAACAGTAACTTGTCACGATGGAGCATAGCTAGGAATATGGCACTCATAGGCTACATAAGCCAAATTATCATGATCGAAACCGGGCTCACTTATAAGCAGATTCGCAGATTATACAAAGAACTCAAAGATGAAGGACTTACGATCCGTAGGAAGAGCCACAAAGTTCGTGGTGGTGCAACAATTATCCATAGTCACACCTCAAAGATAGAAGCATCACTGCTAATGCAGCTCTATTTTAATATCACAGGAAAAGCAGCATTGCGATCTATCAACATCAATACTCTTCATTCTGCGTATAAACTTTACAGCGCAGTCAGAAGTGAAACGCTTGGTATGCATGGAGCGCGCTGGCAGATGCTAGATATTACAGACGCATGGTGTTTAGCCCAAGAGCTGCGGTCTGGTGAAGCGATGATAGAGACATGTCCTAGCTGTAAGTGCAATTACTTTACATCAGTGAATCAACGAACATCTGTGAATTGCCCTTTCTGCTTAAGCTCACCACAAGCTAGTAGCACAAAAAAAGAAGCAACGATTACGACAGTTTGATGCCAAATACACCCCAAATGGGCAATTACAGGTGCGTAAGAATTTTAAATACTGAAATAGCATGAACCATTGAAAACGGAGGTATCGTCTATGGTTCATCACCCCACATCAAGGTTTATCTCGTGTGTGCTTATTGTCACAATGTCACTGTTGCCAACCCACGGATATACAAATCAACCAACAAATCCTGCTAAGACTGGTCGAGAAGCTCAAAATTTTGGTCTTGAAATGGCCGCAGAGTTTGAGCAGCCCTCATATGAGGCTGGCAATGTTCACTTTAGCGGCGGTGAAGCCATCAATGTGAATGATCTTTTCCCTGGCACATCAGGCCAGAACGATGATCCGTTAAGTGACTATTTTGCAGACGGTACACAACCTAATGTGGACGCGCTGAAAAATATCTGGGACTCCAGTGATGGGATGGATGATGTAGGGAGCAACACTAAAAGCTCCCTGTGGCATGATGCTAACAGCGATAACCCTTCGGTTTCTGGAGCTGCTTATAAGGTTCTCCTCGATGCCACGAACCAGTCCAAGCCCGATTTCAGCAATGATCCGTTGATGAATCTTAGCCGAGAGACCTACGACAATATCGACATAATAGCCGAGGGGTTTGGGGATTGTTCGGCTGAAACCATTATCAAAGATAAAACCATTAAGTCACATGTGCCTGATTATTATACATGTGACCGACTGTATAAGCCTAAAGGTAACTGTGCTATCACTCATACGATAGAGATTGCCGCAGAGCCAGCTGATATTGTCTTTCTTATTGATAATTCGGGTTCAATGGGTGGGGTCATTCACGATTTAAGGAACAACGTAGGGGCTTTTGCTCAATTGCTAACACAAGATGGTAGTGATGATTTAAGGCTTGGAGGTGCTGTTTACAGGCACAGTGATTATATCTTTAATCGTGTGGAATTGACTCCGGATTTTAACGCTTTTAAAACTTGGCTAGATGGCGTGAATGCAGCTAGCGCACCTACTTACCCATTTGATGCTATTACATGGGCTGCGAATCATTACCAATGGCGTGGAGGGGATATTCGAAAGGTTCTTGTGTTAGTGGGGAACGATGATTCCGCTGGAAATAAGTCAGCAGCAATCTCTGCACTAGCTTCAAATCAAGTAGAGCTTTTTTCTTTTCACAACAGTGGGGAAGTAAAGAGCATTGGTACACCATTAGCTGATTACTTCTCAGGGCCTTTACTTTTAAAGTTTGCGCAGAATCTTACCGTTGTCTCCGATAGATGGACGCCTCAAAGTTGCATTGAGAATGGGATTGCTTCATTAGAGGAGTTCTGTACGGGTTCTTATAGTGCTTCACCATCTAATGATGATACGTGCGTAATGCTTTCTGGCTTCCAAGTATGTAAAGGCGATCCTGTTTATAATTTACTTGGTGAACCGCCTTTGCCCAATGTACCGAAGTTAGCTGCACGAGTAGATGTCTCACAATTAGAATGTTCATTTAACCAGGGGCAAGGAACTTGTTGGTTCGATAAAGATGGCAACGAGCAATGTCTGGAAAATTACCAAGATATTGAGCAGTGTAAAAAATATGAAGATAACCCCCAATGTGGTTTCATTAGCTCAGAGTGTGTTGATGGAGCGAGAGGCTCACAAGGTAACTGTTATGTACATGAAGAGAAATATGATTGTGGTTACGATGTAGAAGTACCTAGCTTAGAAAAAGAAACCGAGTATTCATGTGGTGGGCCAATCCGATGTATGGGGGATGATTGCCTTGATATAAACAAAACTCAGAGTGCTGATTTTGCAAGAGCTTCTGCATTGTTAAATGCGGCACAGTTCATGACTCAGGATATGAGCTGTGAAGATATTACAGGAGAGAACAACACATATTGTAAAGCGTTTAGCGGTGATCAAGGCGAGTGTAAGGTAGCGGTTGGCGGCGCTCAGGATTGTTGTGAAAAGCCTAGCGGCTTATCGATGGGGGATTATCTCACACTTATCATGTCAGTGCCGAAACTGGACGGTGCAATTCTTTCTCTTCAAGATGGCAGTGCAATAAAAGGTGCATATCAGGCTATCCGTGATCCTGCTATAAGTGGGTGGACAGAGATAACGAAACCTTTCACGTCTTATATGGAAAATATTACAGGTGCTATTGATAACTTTACTAAGCCAATAACCGACTTAGCTAAAGAGGCTATCCAAGCGTTAAAGGATGAAATCGCCAAAATTACAGGTAAGGCTCTTGGTAATGCATCTGCTACGGGGAGCACAGGTGTTGCTGTTGATGCACCCGAGGGGATGATGGAACAAATAGTCGGAGAACAAGCGGCGAGTATGCTCAGCGGCATTATGGCCGCATATACCGCTTACGTCGTGGCAATGATGATCATTCAGATTGTGTGGAAATGTGAAGAAGAAGAATTTGAGCTTAATGCAAAAAGAGCTTTGAATAGTTGCCATCAGGTTGGGTCATATTGCAAAACAAAAGTGCTTGGTGCTTGTATCGAGAAGCGCCAAACTTACTGTTGTTTCAGTTCGCCATTATCAAAAATTATCCAGCAACAAATCAGACCGCAGTTGGGGTTGAGTTGGGGTTCTGCGAAGACTCCTCAATGTGACGGCATTCCTTTGAACCGTTTGGCTGAGGTTGACTGGGAGCAAGTAAACCTCGATGAATGGTTAGGATTGTTACAGGCGAATGGTAAGTTTCCAGAGTCATCTGCGATTGACCTTGATAGCTTAACTGGTGCTGGGAGTATTTTTAATACCGATGGCACTCGTTTGAATGCGGTAGAAAGAACACACAAAAGGCTTGATGGGGTCGATTTAGAACGTATTCGACGAGAGAGTACTAGTTCAATTTTGATTGATACTGGAGCAAGTAATTAGAGTTCGGGGAGAGGGATTATGGAACTTTGGATTTGGTTCATGGGTTTGTTAACTGTGATCGCTATTGTTGGAGGGATCTTCTTATATACAAAGCGTATTTATGACAAATCCCGTTCAGAGTGGAGGGTAGGCACGATGGGTAAGCAGAAGGCTCGCTATCGTGTAGCCGTTCAATACTTAGAGACAGGCGATGCATTTATTGAGTTGCCAAACGATTTATTGAAGCAAGTTGGTTGGGGGGAAGGAGACGAACTGGAATGGAAAGCGCTGGAAAATGGTTCATTTGAGTTGGGGAAAATCACAAAGTTAGAAGATTAATAATGTGACATTTAGGTATACTCTATGGTCACAGGTGAAAAGTGGCAGTTTTGATATATTCGTCATAACCTATATGTCACACCACATTAGATCATAACTTAAATGTCACTTAGGGCAGATTATGTATATATTTGGCTACCTTAGAGCATCAACAAGTGACCAAAATGCAAAACGAGCGCAGAGTACCTTACAGAAGTTTGTACAGGATAAGGGATTTCGTATCGCTGGATGGTACATCGAAAATGAATCAGGAGCTTCGCTGCAAAGACCTGAACTTCTTCGTTTACTTGATGATGCTGCGAAAGGCGATGCAATCATCATTGAACAGATAGACAGGCTTTCTCGTCTGGATGAGAAAAGCTGGTTCACATTAAAAGAAATGCTGCACGAAAAACAGCTCAAAGTGATTAGCCTGGATTTGCCAACTAGCCATATTGCATTCTCTCCCCAAATCACTGATGAATTTACCGGATCGATGATCAAAGCGATAAATAGCATGATGATGGATATGCTCGCCGCTATCGCGAGAAAAGATTATCAAGATCGCCGCCGCCGTCAGGCTGAAGGAATTCATAAGGCGAAAGAGGAAGGGAAATACCGAGGACGACAGGCTGACGCAGATCTACACGAAAGCATCTATCAGCTAAGAGTCATCAACAAGCTGAGTATTCGTGATACGGCCAAACTGACTAATGTGTCAGATCGTACGGTAATTCGGGTTGCTAAGAAGTTGGCAAGTGAGCGAGCAGTGGGGTAAGAAGCTTAATGCATGCTCTCGTTCCATTGGGCTCCAGACCCCGATATTTATTATGCTTGCCCTTTTGCTATTGCAAGTACATGTTCCACACTATTGATCAATATTGCCTGATGAGAAGAAAATTGAGTATCAAGTGGTGATTTCAGATTGTTGTATGTCCCAAAATCATCTTTATTCGCAGTGACAAATATAATTTTTTCATTGAAACCAGCCGCCCTTAACTCTTGACATAATTCTAAAAAGCACTCAACAATCTCGCAGTCTTTTGGTTCAAGTTTTCCTTTCCTAGCTGGAGCTTCTAGTTTGCGAACCCTTTGCATAGCTTTCAGTGTATGATCATTAGTTCTCTCAATACTGCGACAAGATTTTAGAAAATGCTCAGATAAAGATCTTATTTTGCTAGATATGCTTAGATCTGAAAATTTTGGTGGCATAGAGTGATTGGTATTTAACACCAAGTTTGTCACATTAATTATCGAACTTATACTACGGTCTAATTTTTTTATTTCTTTGTCCATGGTAGAGAGAACAACTTCAATATTATCCGCCCACTCCTCGTTAACGTTTTGGCAGGATATTAACCAACATGACTTTTCATTTATTTTTATGAGTTCAAGCATATTGCTTGCGTAAGAATCTGGCAATCCATGTAAATGAAGAGAGTTTAAAATATCTAATATTGAACATGTGTCGAAGAATAACACTGGTTGTTCATTTTCCAACAATTCATCTTTAACTTTTCTTGTTGATAAATACATGAATCATTGCTCCATGTACGTTATTAAATCTCTTGCAAATTCATACTCTATCACCAGCTTTTGTGCTGAATTTTCACTCCAACCTTGTTCGCATAACACTCGGGCTAGATCAGAAGAATTTACATATTTATTCTGTTTACATGTTTCCAAAATAAAGGCGAACCACCTTTTTTGATCACTAGGATGTGAGCTTCCTGTTGACTTGTTTGCTAAAGATGAAAATTGTTCTAGTAAATTTCCTGCTTTAGTCCCTACAACATCTTCTGCTGTTAAGGAATCCGAAGTTATTTCGACATCAATATCTAACTCTAACGCAACTGGTGTTAAGCATGAGTTATAGAAATCTGTAATTATTGCGTTATATTCGTCATAGCTTAGTTGTCCTTTTTCTAAAGGTACAACGTTAGGAATATACCAAGTATTATTTTCTTTCTGAAAAATGCTTAGGCCGGCATCAGGTAAAATACTATCCCCTGACCTTTTAAAGCTAAAAGCTATTTCACCTAAATATTTAGAGTTTTCTTCACTTTCATATGAGCGACTCCAATAAGATTTCACGTTATCAGTGACTTTTGAAATAAAATCAACTATTGATTTATCATCAAGCTTTATAAATACATCTTTAAATGTTTGCATTTTCTCTCCGAATATGAATTAACTCACAGAAGGTATTACAATATCTTAATAATCTTTAAGAAAACACAGACATTGAGTTCTTAATGCTGTTGTAACTAGAGTTTATAATTCAACAGCTTACAGCGAATGTCTGTGTAAACCTTTCTGGCCAACTAGTCTCATAATCTGCTATTAGGTTCAGGCGGTCAAGAACTGACGTGAGAAAGTGGTTAGTAACGTTAGTTTGAACGATTTTAGGTACTGTTAAGCTAGGATCTTACTTCTACTAGACAGAAAAGGCAGAGTCATACAACTCTGCCTTTTCTGTCTAATCTGATGACTGCATATTAAAGTTATATAAAGTTTTTCTAATGTAAAGATTGCAATAAAAAGTCACTTCAGAATACAAAACCATAGCGGGGCCTGTCAGCGCTCGAATTTAAAGGCTACTGATGGTGCTGGCAAATCCAACTAAAGGTAGCTATTAAGACATTCCATAAATAAAACAAATAACTGAGGTTCTACATCTTTGTCATTAGCTATGTTAGCAATTGAGCGAGGGCAATAACCCGATTTACCAATTTGTGTCCAGACTCTCTGAACATCCTTTGAAGTGATCGGAGGTGCAAATTTTTCCGTGGCACTCATACCAAGAATTGCTTTTCTTAACCGAGTCGGACGATCCAAATCTCCGTCTATAACGACAAAAGATGCTGACATAAATTACTCCGAAACTAAAGAATATTTCTCAACTAAGTGAGTCCATTCTGATGCTGTTAACTCATCTCCAGCAGCATCCATATTGTGTTTATTTTCTTCATCGATGAGCATCACTAGATAAAAATCATCGTCTTCCTCACCAATAACATCTTCTACGTAAAAACGCATTCCTTTTGGTGTTGTAGATACATATGTTGTTTCAGGTAACGGTCGTTCAGTTTTGACGGTAAGCATTTCGTTACTATGCGTTTGTGGTGTGCTTTCTTTCTCTAAAGCATTATTTAGGCGTATGGTGAAATCCGGATTTGCAGCAAGAATATAAGTCATTTCTTTGATGTCATCGGTCGTAAACTTATCGTGTAGCCCCCAACAAAGGTAAGTCGCAGATATTGTAACTGCTTGTTCAGTATATAGATTTTTTCCGAACTGCGCTTTTGCAAAATTAACGATAGGTACTATATATTCAAAGTCATCATTCGGAAGTGGTAGAGATTTAAATAGCGATAGCATCGGTTCTTGAATGTAAACGAAGTCTGCATAATTTTTTTCATCTCGTACTTTCTGTTTACTTAGTCGAGCTTGTTTAGCTTTTTGCTTTGCTCGTTTTTGACGTTTGTCTTGCTTCGCCATCGTTCACCTTACCCTATATACGTTAGATTTGCTCATGTGCTTAGAGTAACCTGCAAAAGCAAAGCATTCAATTATTTTGCTGTATAAATAAACACTAATCTTGAGGCATATCTCTAACAGTATTTCGATGATATGCCCAGGGAGGTAGGCGACAAGTGAACAGAGACTCTGAGCATAGATACCCTATGTGATGATTGTGAGATCTAGTTAATATTCAAGTGTGAGCATATTGTCGGACTCTATAAGCTTCAAGTTGCGCGCTGTGATGATGCATAACTTTCTGTTTGATAATAAATTATGTGCTTTTCTTGTTCGCTCATTATTGATGCCTTGACTTTTTAAGTTATTTGATTTGAGAATGAACTCAGAATTTTATGCAGGTGAATGAATATGATGGAGGTAAGAATGATGAAAAAAGTAGGGATTGTTCTAGCAACTGTAGCTGCGTTTTCTGTTCAAGCTAGCGTGTTTCCAAGAACAGAAGTAGATGCATATTTGCTAGCAATGAACTCAATGGCTCCGGTAAACGCCAAATACACAATTCAGTATAAAGCAGCTGTGGAAAGTAGTTGTAAAACAAAATTGACGATTGAGCAGTTAAACTCACGGGGCTTCACTAACGTTGTTCAGGCACTTGTTAGTAGTGAAACAGTCGATAAGTTGGGACTAGATGCTAGTGGTGGTTCACTTTCTGATACGCTTCAATTGATAGGGGCTAATATCAGCTGTTCTGACCTTAGTGCTCCGTACAAGGCTGTATTGAACAGCACAGAGTTTAATAAAAAGCATCAGCACTTATCGAAGGTATTGCATACTTGGGATGAAGTGGTTTCTCAGAGCGAAGCAATCCAATAAAGGCTAATCCAAAGGCTAAATTTCCGTGAAGCAAAGGAGGTTAGGTGTAATGCTCGATTGTAGCATTAAAGCTCTTGATCCATTTGTTTTAGCCTTTGGAGTGAATTGAATTTTTCATGCACGCGATTTGGAAAAAGCTCAGTGTAAATTTGCCAAAGGGTGTTTAGATTCCTATGACCAGTCACTTGAGCTACTTCCTCAATGGAAAAGCCTTGTTCAAATAAACGGCTTGCTCCCTCCCTCCTAAGATCATGATATCTAAGGTCTTGGATTCCTAGTGAGCTTCTTACACGTTGGAAGCCAGCGGAAACACTTTTGCTGTTGTAGGGAAAGATACGGTCGCAGGTCTTCGGCTGTCTATTCAGGATTTCCCAGGCCTCTCCTAAAAGTGGAACCCACATATGATTCCCTTCTTTTTTACGAGGGTCTTTACGATCTCGTACCTTAACAGCTCTAGTTCCTTCGTCTACGTCTTCCCATAGAATTTTGCACACTTCACCAATCCGCATACAGCTCAAAATAGAAAAATCCAAAATATCTAAAAACGGGATATGAGCAGCACGATGTTCTTGTCTTTTCCGAAGTTCTACCTTGATTCTGTTCAACTCCGACGTATCAGGGCGTCGGCTTCTTCGGTTTGATTTGGCAATTAGATTGTGTTGATAAAGAGTATAGTAAGCTTCCTGTACGACAGAATCGTTAACATCTATACCAAAAATTGGCTTTGCTGCTCTAAGAACACTGCGAAGATATGAAATATCACCGGACACTGTTTGAGGGCTTGTTCCCGCGTCATTACGATCTTTACAGTGCTGAACAAGGTTGGCTACGGTCAACTTGTTCGCTTGAATTTTCGCTAATTCTGTATCGATTAGCATGTTAAGACCATAACGTTTTGAACGACCAATACCTTTCGCAATGTGAGGTTCATTTAAGTACATGATGATCAGCTCTCGAAGAGTAACTTCCGGGGTTTTACCTGGTAGGCCATGCGTTTCGAGTTTAGATACAAGCGCCGTCCCCCAAGCTTTTGCGTCGGCTTTTTTCCCGAAAGTACGAGATTCACGATATACTACGTCATTACCTTTTTTTAATCGAACAACACATCTATATCGCAGTACCCCTTTGCTGGTTTTACGTTTCTCCAATGTAAAGCTGGCCATCTATGGTTCCTTGATAGTTGTTCGAATGCGTGCCCCATATGATACTGGGATACATATGGGGCACGCAATAGCGAAAAATGATTGAGAATAATTGAAAATGAACCGAGAACAGAAAACAGATAATTCTTTGCAAAATATAGACTTGTCTAGTAATATTGATGTGTCAAAGAGTGGGAGATTTAGCGTGGCACCCATGCTTGATTGGACGGACCGCCACTATCGTTACTTTGCCCGGCTGATGTCGAGTCAGACGCTGCTCTACACTGAGATGGTGACCACAGGCGCGATACTGCATGGCAAGGGCGATTATCTGGCTTATAACCAAGAAGAGCACCCGTTGGCATTGCAACTGGGTGGCTCCAATGTTGAGGATCTGGCCCGCTGCGCCGAAATCGCCCAGCAAAGGGGGTATGACGAAGTTAACCTCAATGTGGGATGCCCTTCGGATAGAGTACAGAACGGCCGCTTTGGTGCTTGTTTGATGGAAGAGCCCGAGCTGGTGGCCCATTGCGTCGATGCCATGCGCCAGAAGGTGGATATTCCGGTGACGGTCAAGACCCGCATCGGCATAGACGACAAAGATTCCTACGAATTTCTTTGTGACTTCATTACCAAGGTGAGTGCCGCCGGCTGCGATACTTTTATCGTTCATGCCCGCAAGGCCTGGTTGCAGGGGCTTAGTCCCAAGGAAAACCGTGAGATCCCGCCATTGGATTATCCCAGGGTGTATCAATTGAAGCAGGATTTTCCCGGCCTGCATATCAGCATCAATGGTGGTATCAAGAGCTTTGAAGAGATGCATACCCATCTGGCCCAGCTGGACGGGGTGATGGTGGGGCGCGAAGCCTACCAAAATCCCTATCTGCTGGCTGAGGTGGATCAGAAGATCTTTGGCCTCGATAGCCAGGTTATGAGTCGCGATCAGGTGGTGGATGCCATGTTGCCCTATGTGGAAGCTCATCTGCAGTCGGGTGGCCGCTTGAATCATATCAGCAGACACATGACAGGCCTGTATCAGGGGATCCCCGGTTCTCGCAGTTGGCGCCGTCATCTAAGCGAGAATGCCCACAAGCCGGGTGCCGGCATCGAAGTGCTGCTTAAGGCTCGTGAAATGATGCACAGCGGAGTTTGACCTTGCTGTAATACCCGAGTGGTGAAAATCGCTATGGTGATAGTGCTTTTTACCAACAGATAGGAAATTGCTGTATTTTTGTGCTGTTACGGTCAGTCATTCTGTGTTAATGATTGGCCGTTTTTATTTTTTATTTCATTTAATATCATACTCTTAATTAAAGTTTTTCCCAGTTGGCACGCCCTTTGAATTAGTCATCTTGACCGCTGACCCGTTCAGCTTAACCAGAAAGGGATGACAAGCATGAAAACTTCCAACCTGACTATTAAATCTTTGCTTCTTGGCGTTGTTTTGGCTTCAGCCAGTGTTTCAGCCCAGGCCGATGTACTGCCTACTCAACCTATCCTCAGTGCTGTTGAACAGAACCTGAGTCAACAGGCCCAGACCATGTTGCTCAGTGCCAAGCGTGAAATGCTGGCCTCCCTGCAACAGGAACTGGAACGTAGCGTGGCCCAACTGAGCGACGAGATGACTCAAGAAACCCTGAGTCAGATCACCGAATTACCCGTGGAGACCAGTGTTCTGACCCAAGCCAACGATTGAGGTGCCTATGTGGATAAATAGCACCTTGGCACTACTGATGTTTCTGCCGTTGCTTGGCTACACCCTGGTGGCGTTGTTAGCCTGCAGTGCCCGGCAGATACAGTTAACGAGATAATCGGAGTCAGTTATGTTTGATTTGGAACGTACACTCAAGGGAAATTCTTCCATCGTCTGTGGCCTATGCCGCGATATGGCTGAGCGTTTTGGCTGGTCGGTATTCTGGACCCGAATTGTTGCCGCAGTCATCACTCTGATGCACCCATTGCTCGGGTTGACGGCTTACTTTGCCTTGGCACTGCTGTGGCCCAAGTGGGTGAAATGAGTATGTATAACAAGAGTCGAAACAAGCACAGAAGATATAGGTTGCTGTCTCAGTTACTGGTATGGAGCATAGTCGGCGCGCTGATCCTTATGGTCTCTCTGCTCAGCCGCGAGTTTATGTCAGTGGGGATTTGGGGTAGCCCGTTTTTATGGCTGGATGCCGAGAACTGGAGCTGGGTGTTGACCCTGATAACCGCGATGCTGGCATTGGTGTGGGCCGCAATGACTTTCAGTGTGTTGGCGGTGGTGTGCGTACTTTGTGTTGCTGCGGCATTACTGATGTTTATCAGCGGTTTTGCAGTGATTTGGCCCGTGCTGGTTTTGGCATTGGCAGTATGGGGAATAGGCAAGTCCAGTCAATGGCAGGAGTAGTGTTGCTGCGACTGGCTTGGTGTCAGCCCAGCCGCAGCAACATTGGATTCAGCCTCGATGATTTAACCTTTGTTGAGAAACTGGCGGAAAACCGCTTTGGCTTCATCGCTTTGCAGACGCTGGCCGAAGAGTTCCAACTCCTGATGCATCTGGTGTTGTACCCGGCTCTTGTGTGGCCGCATAAGTTGTCTGGTGAGTTGCAGCGCCTGAGGTGGCTTGGAAGCCAGGGCTTTGGCCTTTTCCAGCGCATAAGGGAAGAGTTCTGCCGGACTCAACATGCGGTTGATGAGTTTGAGATCCAGCGCCGTTTCGGCATCGAAACTCTCGCCCAGCAACAGCAGCTCAGAGGCCTTTTGATAGCCGACCAATTCAGGCAGTAGCAGGCTGGAGCCAGCTTCAGGCACCAGTGCCAGGTCGATAAAGGGCAAGCGGAACTGGGCTGTGTTATCGGCATAGACAAGGTCACAATGCAGCAGCAGCGTGGTACCGATTCCGACAGCGGCTCCGCTGACAGCGGCGACCAAGGGCTTTTTCAGCTCCAGCAGGCAAAAGAGAAATCGCACTGCAGGGTGGTTGGGGCCCAGATCCGGCTGCTTGAGAAAATCCGCCACATCATTGCCTGAAGTAAAGCAGTTTTCACTGCCTGTCAGCAGAAAGGCACGGATCTCGTTGTCCGCTTCCCCCTGGATCAGGTATTCTGTAAGCTGCTTATACATATCGAGATCGAGGGCGTTACGTTTATCCGGACGGTTAAAACGTATGATGCGTACACCCTGCTCATCCTGAACCTGAATCGTACTCATTCGTTGTTTCCTTTGCTGACGAAATGGGTTTTACATGGAGTTTAAGACATAGATGGCGATATTCAAACAACTGTTTAAAGTTATCTTGCTGGCCGGCATCAGTGCCAGCGCCTTCGCCTCGAACATAATGCTCGAACAAGGATATATCCGGGCCATGCCCGCTTCTGTTCCCAATACGGCGGCGTATCTGACACTCAGCAACCATGGCGCGGCGACTGAGCTGGTTTCTGCCAGCACCCCTGTGGCCCGTGAAGCCATGCTGCATACCCTGATTGAGGAAGATGGCCTGGTTAAAATGCGCCATGTGGCGGCTTTCCCGCTGCCTGAGCATGGCCAGTTGACGCTGCAAAGCAGCGGCGATCACATCATGATCATGGGCCTCAAGGCACCGTTAGAGCTGGGGCAAAAAGTGCCTATGACACTCAGTTTTGCCAATGGTGAAACCCTCAATATCGAACTCGAAGTAAAATCCCCCAATGATGCTCCTGCAGCCCAAGAGCATCATCACCATCATTAAGGAGAACCCGGGATGCAAATGACATGGAAAAAAGGTGTCGGTGCAGCGGTCATAGTGTTCGTTATCGCATACGGCATCAGTGTTTGGTGGAGTATTGAACCCGAAGTGTTGACGCCCAAGGTGATGACATCGGAAAAGGGCGAGAAAATCACAGGTTATGCCACTACCAGCGCCTTGATTGAAACCATGGAGACCTTGCTGGATAAGCAAGGAGGCTGGTTGTCCAACGACATGATGCCGCCTTCTGTGATGATGGACAACATGCCGGCGTTTGAGTTCGGTGCCCTGGAACAGGTGCGGGATCTCGCTTTAATCATGCGCAAAGAGTTCAGCCGCTCCCAGTCACAGTCCACCGCAGACAAAGATCTGCTGGAAGCACACTCCAAGCTGAATATCGAGCATACCAGTTGGCTGGTGCCCAGTGCCGAGAGTGAGTATCGCGATGCCATCAAGCTATTGAAGGTTTACCGGGCGCGGATGATGGATCCTAATAACCCGGATGCCCAGTTTTATGCCCGTGCCGATAACCTCAATGAGTGGTTGAAAGAGGTGCAGAAGCGCTTGGGCAGCATGTCACAGCGTCTGGCTGCCAGTGTTGGTCAGGAGAGGCTGAATACCGATCTGGCCGGTGACAGTGCCGCGCGTCAGTCGACCCCCAACCTGGCGAGCCAGCAGATTAAGACCAGCTGGTGGCAAATAGACGATGTCTTCTATGAATCCAGAGGCTCTGCCTGGGCCTTGCTGAATTTCATGAAGGCGGTAGAGGTCGATTTTGCTGACGTACTGAAGAAAAAGAATGCCGAAGTGAGTCTCAAACAGATCATCCGTGAACTGGAAGCGACTCAGCAAACAGTCTGGAGCCCAATGATCCTCAACGGTTCCGGATTCGGTTTGGTGGCCAACCATTCCTTGGTGATGGCCAACTATGTGTCCCGCGCCAATGCCGCGGTGATTGATTTAACCAACTTGCTTTCACAGGGTTAATTTATGAAAAAGACTTTATTGGCGACAGCCTTGCTGGCTTCTTTGATGGCGACCTCCGCCCAGGCAGCAACAGTCGTAGGCTTTAAGGTAGGCGCCGATTACTGGAAAGGAGATGCCAGCGGTACTTTCGCCGAGAAAGGCCAGCCGCAGCAGGAGTTCAACTATGACTCTTCCGCCCAGTACAGCCTTTGGTTCAGCGTTGAGCACCCTGTGCCACTGCTGCCCAACCTGAAGATCCGCGAAAACCGCCTGAAAGAAGATGGCGCTATGAGCAATGCCAACTTCAGTTTCAACGGCCACACCTTCAACGGTGATGTGTACGCTACGGCCGACCTGAGCAACACAGACTTTATCCTCTACTATGAGCTACTGGACAATGATCTGGTTTCTCTGGATGTGGGTGGGGCCTACAAGTTGATGGATGGTTCTTTCCGGGTGGCAGACAAGGGGCATCCTGAGCAGCGTGATATCGACAGCGGTGTGGTCATGGGTTATGCCAATGCCGAGGTTGGCCTGCCTTTCTTCGGCTTGTACGCCTTTGCCGATGTGTTGGCCGGTATCAATGAATCCAGTGTCTATGACTACCAAGTAGGTCTGGGCTGGGAGTTTGATGGCGTGGCGCTGGATACCCGGGTGCGTGCCGGCTACCGCGACTTTAAATTCGACGTGAACGGCTTCAACGGCATGAGCAGCAATATGCAGTTTGACGGCTTCTTTGCCGGCGTAGAACTGGTGTTCTAATTCCGTTTCAGTCGATTAGTCACAAAAAAACCGCCAGTTGGCGGTTTTTTATTGGTTAAGCTTCAGCTTACTGCTGTGCAGGAGCTGTCAGGCCGTTGTTGATTGAGATGACGTCATCTTCATTCAGGGTGCCTGTGGCTTGTTTCAGCGCCAATATCGACTTGATATAGCCGTAACGGGCGTTGGACAGCTGACGCTTGGAATCATACAGATCCCGGGTACGGTTCAGCACGTCGACTATGGTACGGGTACCCACTTCAAAACCGGCTTGAGTGGCTTTCAATGCACTTTCGGAAGAGAGCACTGATTGTTCATAGGCCTTGATGGAGCTGATAGAAGCGCCAACGTTGTTGAAGTTGTTGCGAACATTTTTGACTACCTGGCGGTAAGTCTGTTCCAGCTTCTGGCTGGCTTCAACATAGGCGTATTGCGCCTGTTTCACCTGAGAGCTGACCTTGAAACCTTCAAAGATAGGTACACTGAGGTTAACCCCAACGGTACCGTTATCGAAGTCAGGTTGGCTCTGGCTGCCGATTTCCTGCTCCAGGCCTTTGGTATAACCGGCGCTCAGGCTCAGAGACGGCATATGGCCGGCCTTATAGAGGCTGATGGTTTCCTGGGCGATATCTTTACCGATACGCTGGGTCAGCAGGTCGACACTGTTGGTCTCGGCCATCTTAAGCCAATCGCCTGGCACTGCCGGGGTTGGGCTGGCCGCAGAGAAGCGGTTGGTATCCAGAATGTCGATGCTCTTGTGATCTATGCCGGTGATTTCACGCAGGGCTTCATAGCTGTTGATCAACTGATTCTCTGCCAAAATTTCATCGGCGGTCGCCAGGTCATACTGAGCCTGTGCTTCATGAACATCGGTAATGGCTGTCAGACCAACGGCAAAGCGTTGCTTGGTTTGTTCCAACTGACGCTCGATGGCACGCTTCTCGGCGCCTTTGAACTCGTAGTTGTCCTTGGCGGCCAACACGTCAAAGTAAGCGGTTGTTACCCGGGTGATCAGTGTCTGCAGGGCAGAGGCGTAGACGGCATCGGCCTGTGATGCGGCTTTCTCCGCCAGGCTCAAACCGACCCAGGCAGAATGATCATAGATGACCTGGTTAAGTTTAATCGCACCTGTCAGACCGCTGGTGTCGGCACTGGGATCGTTCCAGGCTTTATCATAACCGACATTGGCACTGATGGTTGGCAGCAGTGGTGCGCGATTCTCTTCAATTTTCTCATACAACTGGTCTCTTTGGGCCTTGGCCTGGAGTACCACTGGATCATTGGTTAATGCCTGCTGATATATCTGAAGTAAATCGTCGGCTTGAACGGCCGGGGCAGAAACTGCGAGCGTTAACGCCGCGCATAAAGTGCGGATCTTGAATTTCATTGGCTGTCCTTATAGACAAACACCCTGTGACGGGCGGTTTCAACTTCGTTAGACTGTTAATGCCTTTGATAAAGGCGGTTTGCGCTTCCCGACGCTTCCCGATACAGCAAAACTTAATGGTTTTGATACTAAAAAATCAACCGTTTTCAAGTCAATTCGGAAGTGTAACAGATTTTATTGGCAAATGGTGCCGGGTGGTTTGAAATTGCACCTTTTATAGCTAAAGCGGAGTGAAAATGGCAGCAGAAAAATTCACCAAAGAGGATGTTCAGGTGCTGGGGCAGCGCACGCTATACCGTGGGTTTTTCCGTATGGAGGAATACCGTTTCCGTCATCGGCTGTTTGCCGGGGGCTGGAGCGATGAAGTGACTCGTGAGGTGTTTGAGCGCGGCCATGCCGTGGTGGTTTTACCCTATGATCCGCGAGAAGACAAAGTGGTGTTGATTGAGCAGGTGCGGTTTCCTGCGCTGGAAACCAGTGAATCTCCTTGGCTGCTGGAGTTGGTGGCGGGTATGATCGCCCCAGGCGAAGTGGCCGATGAGGTGGCCAAACGGGAACTTTTGGAAGAAACCGGACTCAATGCCAGTGCAATTTCGGCCGTAAGCAGCTATCTTTCCAGCCCCGGAGGTTGCAGTGAACGCTTCTTCTTTTACTGGGCGGCGGTGGATTCATCCAAGGCCAAAGGGCTGCATGGCTTGGCCGAAGAACATGAAGACATTAGGTTGCATGTGCTTTCCCGCAGTGATGCTTATGCCAAGGTGCTTAGTGGCGAAATCGACAATGCTTCGACCGTGCTCGGACTGCAATGGTTGCAGCTTAACTATCAAAGTTTAATCCAGGCCAATGAACAAGAAAGACAGTGACAAGAAATACCAGCCGGATGTCAGCCGCTTTTTAGCCCTGTGTGGCCGCAACTATGGCCATATTCAGCGCTGGTTGCCGGAGCAAGGTGAAGTGGGTGAAAGCTGGCAGGTAGAAGGGGATTTCGGCTGCCTGGATGTCGAGTTGCTGGAAAATACCCGCTATACCCAGTTGGTCAGTATTTCCCGCCATGTAGGGAAGGGCGGATTGATACCTGTCCCCAAGGTCACTGTGCGGATTTATCATGATGCTAAATTAGCAGAAGTGTTAAGCAGCCGACAGATTTACCAATTGCGGCCAGTGTATGATTATCCGAACTTACGCATGTACCACCGCGATGAAAAGTACCAGGTAAACGCCTTCCTGGAGGAGTTATTGAAAATAGACTGTCAGGCGCGCCTCGTTTGTCAGTCCTGAGATTGGGTAATCAAAGTGCTGAAAGAGGCAATCACATACAGTATTCCTGAGGACAAGAGTGTTCGTTTGGTGCAGATCACAGATCCTCACCTGTTTGCCGATCCTGAAGGACAGCTTCTTGGCGTAAATACCGCCAACAGTCTCAATGCCGTTATCAATACCATCCAGGCGGTCAAGTATCCCGCCGACATGCTGCTGGCCAGTGGTGACATTAGCCAGGATTACTCCGGTGAGTCCTACCGCAACTTTGTCGAAGCCATCAAACCGCTGAATCTGCCCTGCCATTATCTGCCTGGCAATCACGATGACCCCAGGATCATGTATCTGCATATGCAGGGTGAGCGTGTCTATGGTCACAGACGGGTATTGGCCGGGAATTGGCAGATTATCTTGCTGGACTCCACAGTGCGGGGAAAGCCCGGTGGCCATATGGCCGAAAGCGAAATTGAGATCATCCGCAGTGCCATAGCCGCTGAACCGGACAAACATGTGCTGCTGGTGATGCATCATAATCCTGTGCTGGTGGACTGCACCTGGCTGGATCAGCACTGTATGGACAATGGCGCCCATTTTCTCAAAGAGATGGGGCGTTATCCTCAGGTCAAGGGCATGCTCTGGGGCCATGTTCATCAGCAATTGGATACAGAATATCAGGGTGAAACTCACAAGTTATCTCTGATGGCGACACCATCGACCTGTATTCAATTCAAACCCTTGTCTTCCTATTTTGCGCTGGATGCACTGCAGCCTGGCTACCGTTTGCTGGAGCTCAAACCCGATGGTAGCATGCTCACCAATGTTTATCGGATCCCGGGCGAGCGCTTCGCACCGGATGCTGAGGCCAGCGGCTACTGAATTTGCTTTGGAGCAGTGGCCCCTTGTGAGGAACTATGCTGCTCTACATTCACGGTTTCAACAGTTCTCCCTTGTCTGACAAGGCCGTGCTTACCCGCACCTATATTGAACAACATTTTCCCGGTGTGCGACTGGAGCAACCACAGCTACCCAGTTCGCCCAAGGCGGCGATGGAACTGTTGATTCAGTTGACCGAAGCGGCCAAAGCCAAGGGCGAGCCACTGGCGTTTATCGGTTCATCCCTCGGCGGGTATTTTGCCTCTTGGCTGGCGGAGCGCTATGGCGGCAAGGCGGTATTGGTCAACCCGGCGGTGCGTCCCTTTGAGTTATTCAGCGACTATTTGGGGCCGCAATACAACCCTTATACCGACGAACATTACCAATTATTGCCACAACATCAGCAGCAGCTGATTGAATTTGATACGCCGGTCATTCTCAATCCGGATCGTTTTTTTGTATTATTACAGACTGCCGATGAGGTGCTGGATTATCGCCAGGCCCTGGGCAAATATCACTGCTGTGAGATGCTGCTGGAAAGCGGTGGAAACCATAGTTTTGTGGGTTACGGCGACAAGCTGGACGCAGTCTGCCGTTTTTTACACTTATCTTGACAATCAGATCCTCGCGGCCCACCATGGCCTGAACATAAAAGACAGTGTGCGCTATGACCAATCAATACACCTCCGATGCCATTGAAGTACTGAACGGACTGGATCCGGTAAAACGCCGTCCCGGCATGTATACCGATACCACCCGACCCAACCACCTGGGTCAGGAAGTCATAGATAACAGTGTCGATGAGGCTTTGGCAGGGTTTGCAACCCGAATCGATGTGGTGTTACACACAGACAACTCGCTGGAAGTCACAGACGATGGCCGTGGTATGCCGGTGGATATTCACCCGGAGGAGGGGATCCCCGGGGTCGAGCTGATCCTGACCAAACTGCATGCCGGTGGTAAGTTCTCCAACAAAAACTATCAGTTTTCCGGTGGTTTGCATGGGGTGGGGATCTCTGTGGTTAACGCCCTCTCCAAAAGGGTTGAGATCACGGTTCGCCGCGATGCCAAAGTGTATGAAATGGCCTTTGAGCATGGCGACAAGGCCGAGAGCCTCAGGGAAACCGGTACCTGCGGGCGCCGCAATACCGGCACCCGGGTACAGTTTTGGCCCGATCCCAGCTATTTTGACTCACCGAACTTTTCGGTCACCAAGCTGACTTATCTGTTGCGGGCCAAGGCGGTACTCTGTCCTGGGCTTAGAATTCGTTTCGCCAACAAACAAAACGGTGAGGTTCATGAGTGGTTTTATGAAGAGGGCCTGACCGATTATCTGAAAGACTCCCTCAAAGAAGCCCCGGCGCTGCCACAGGAGCCTTTTGTCGGCAGTATCAAGACCAATCTGGAAGCCGCCGACTGGGCCATTACCTGGCTGCCTGAGGGCGGCGACAGTATCAGCGAAAGCTATGTCAACCTGATCCCAACGCCGCTTGGGGGGACCCATGTGAACGGTTTCCGTCAGGGACTGCTCGAGTCGATGCGTGAGTTCTGTGAGTTTCGCAACCTGATCCCAAGGGGGATTAAGCTTAGCCCGGAAGATATCTGGGACAAGGCCAGTTTTATTCTGTCGGTGAAGATGCAAGATCCGCAATTTGCCGGCCAGACCAAGGAGAAACTCTCCAGCCGCCAGTGTTCTGCGTTTGTGTCGGGTGTGGTGCGTGATGCCTTCAGCCTCTGGCTCAACAGCAACACAGATCAAGCCGAACTGCTGGCCGAGATGTGCATCAACAACGCCCAGAAGCGCCTCAAGGCAGCGAAGAAAGTCGCCCGAAAGAAGGTCACTTCAGGCCCGGCGCTGCCCGGTAAACTGACCGACTGCACAGGTCAGGATCCGGCGCGTTCCGAGCTGTTTCTGGTGGAAGGGGACTCGGCCGGTGGCAGTGCCAAACAGGCCAGGGACAGAGAGTTTCAGGCGATCATGCCGCTGCGGGGCAAAATTCTCAACACCTGGGAAGTGGAAGCGAGCCAAGTGTTGGCCTCCCAGGAAGTGCACGACATTTCTGTGGCCATAGGCTGCGATCCCGATAGCGACGATATCTCCGAACTCAGATACGGCAAGATCTGTATTCTCGCCGATGCTGACTCGGATGGTTTGCACATAGCAACCTTGCTGTGCGCGCTGTTTTTGAAACATTATCGCACTCTGGTTGAAAAGGGGCATGTGTATATCGCTATGCCGCCACTGTTCCGTATCGATATCGGCAAAGAAGTGTTTTACGCTTTGGATGAGCCTGAAAAGCAAGGCATTCTTGACAGGATTGCCGCAGACAACAAGAAAGGAAAAGTGCAGGTCACCCGCTTTAAAGGTCTGGGTGAGATGAATCCACTGCAACTGAGGGAAACGACCATGGATCCCAACACCCGTAGATTGGTACAACTGACCATAGATGATGTCGACGAGACTGTGGCATTGATGGACATGTTGCTGGCCAAGAAGCGCTCAGGTGATCGTAAGTCGTGGCTGGAAACCAAGGGAGACCTTGCTCAGCTGTAATCGCCCTTGATGTGCCAATAACTATAAAACTTAAAGGCAAGGATATGATGAACCTGAATAACAGAGTCGGTATCGCGGCCGGCGGAGGCTTGCTCCTGCTGGGAGCGGCGTTGCTGAGTGCGGCGGCCAATGCATCTCAGTCGATGATCATTACTGTGACCAAAGGCTTTGGTGTTTCTCTCTATGCCACAGATGTTGGCGATGCCAAGCAGATGGCAGTAGGAGATGAAGGTACCCTGTTTGTCGGTTCTCACAAGAGTGGCACGATTCACGCTTTGGTCGATAGTAACAATGATGGCCGGGTTGATAAGCGTTATCTGATAGCCAAGGGCCTGGATTACCCGGAGGCCTTGGCTTTTCACAAGGGCGATCTCTATGTTGCTCTGGAAGACAGGGTTGTGGTATTCCGTGATATCGAACCCAGGCTCAGGCGCCCTCCGCGGGCACGGGAAGTCTATGATCAACTGCCGGGCAATGGTAAGAAAAGCGCCAGAGCCATGCGCTTTGGCCCGGACGACAGGCTCTATATCGCCATCAGCGCCCCCTGCAATGTGTGTGAGCCCAGTGCCCCTTTTGGCAGCATCATTGCCGTGGATGTGAACTCGGGCAGTAGTCAGCAGATAGCGCTCGGAATACGCAATGTCATAGGTTTTGACTGGTCGCCACTGGATAACCGCCTCTGGTTTGCCGATATGAGCCGCGACTGGATGGGGGATAATCTGCCACCGGATGAAATCAACCGGGTCGATGTTGCCGGGGCGCATTATGGTTTTCCATATGTGCATGGCAAAGCGGTGCAGGAGCCTGCCTATGAAGAGCCCAAGAGCCTGAATATTACCAAGCCAGTCTATGAACTGCCGGCGCATGTGTCTCCTATGGGGATGCTGTTTTATCGGGGAACCCAGTTTCCCGCCGAATATCACAACCAGATTTTATTGGCTGAGAACGGCTCCTGGAACCGTTCCAGTAAGGTGGGCTACCAGATAGTGGTGTTGGAAACCGATGGCCGTCAGGTGAGCAATCGCCGCACCCTGGTGAGTTTTCTCGATGGTGAGTTTCCGGTGGCCAGACCCCATTCACTGGCGATGGCCCCGGATGGCGCCGTCTATATTTCGGATGATCTGAAGGGAAACATCTACCGCCTGTACTACAAAGACACTGATGCAGAAGATGCTGAATCTGAGTCGGACTATGCGCCGACACCTGAACAGGAAAATGAATAATGAGTGATGCGATAGCCTTGAGCCTGGATGGCGTGGAGCAGATGCCGCTCAGGCGCTTCACCGAAGAGGCGTATCTCAACTATTCCATGTATGTGATCATGGACCGGGCCTTGCCCCATATCGGCGATGGTCTCAAGCCGGTGCAACGGCGAATCGTCTACGCCATGAGCGAGCTGGGATTATCGGCGGCGGCCAAATACAAGAAGTCGGCCCGTACCGTGGGTGACGTGCTGGGTAAGTATCACCCGCACGGCGATAGCGCCTGTTACGAAGCCATGGTACTGATGGCGCAACCCTTTACCTATCGCTATCCCTTGGTGGATGGTCAGGGTAACTGGGGAGCTCCGGACGATCCCAAGTCGTTTGCGGCCATGCGTTATACCGAAGCCAGGCTATCCAAGTTTTCCGAGGTACTGCTCAGCGAGCTAGGTCAGGGAACAGTGGACTGGGGCGTCAACTTCGACGGCACCCTGAAAGAGCCTTTGGTACTGCCTGCCAGACTGCCGCATATTCTGCTCAACGGTATTACCGGTATCGCAGTGGGTATGGCCACGGATATTCCGCCCCATAACGCCCGCGAGTTGGCCAATGCCTGTATCGAGCTGCTGGATAATCCCAAGGCTGACCTGCCGCGGCTAATGGAATTCGTGCCCGGGCCCGATTATCCGACAGCTGCCGAGATCATTACCCCGAGCGCCGAAATCGCCAAGGTCTATGAATCGGGCCGCGGCTCAATCAAGGCCCGTGCGGTTTACACTGTGGAAAACGGTGAAGTGGTGATAACGGCTTTGCCACACCAGGCCAGCTCCAGCAAGATCCTCGAGCAGTTGGCGGCGCAGATGCAGGCCAAGAAGCTGCCTATGGTGACAGACTTGCGCGATGAGTCGGACCATGAAAGTCCGGTTCGCTTGGTGATAGTGCCGAGATCCAACCGGGTCGATATCGAACAGTTGATGGCGCACCTGTTTGCCACTACAGATCTGGAGAAGAGCTACAGGGTCAACCTCAATGTGCTTGGTCTCGATGGTCGGCCTCAGGTCAAGGGGCTCAAGCAACTCTTGAGTGAGTGGCTGGAGTTTCGAATTCATACTGTGCGCCGCCGTCTGGAATTTCGTCTGGATAAAGTCCTGGCCAGGTTGCATATTCTTGAAGCCTTGATGATTGCCTTCCTCAATATTGATGAAGTGATAGAAATCATCCGCTTCCACGACGAACCCAAGGCCGAGTTGATGCGCCGCTTTGGGCTGACAGACAAGCAAGCCGAAGCAATTCTGGACCTCAAGCTGCGCCATCTGGCCAAGCTGGAAGAGATGAAGATCCGTGGTGAGCAGGATGAGCTTGAAGCCGAGCGGGAAAAGTTGCAGCAACTGCTCAGTTCGGAACGCCGCCTGAAGACCTTGATCAAGAAAGAACTGCAGGCAGATGCGGAAACCTATGGTGATGACCGCCGCTCGCCACTGGTGGTGAGAAGCGAATCCAGAGCACTGTCTGAGCAGGAGTTGGTGCCGACCGAGCCCGTGACTGTGGTGTTGTCTGAAAAGGGCTGGGTACGCTGTGCCAAGGGCCATGATATAGACGCCGCCGGGTTGTCCTACAAGGCTGGTGACAGTTTCCTCTGCGCCGCAGCCGGCCGCAGCAACCAGCAATCTGTGTTTATTGACAGCGCCGGGCGCGCCTTCGCCACGGATACCCATACTCTGCCTTCGGCCCGTAGCCAAGGGGAACCTATTACCACCAGATTCAATCTGGCCCCAGGGGAGAGCATGGAGCACGTATTGCTCGGGGATGATGATAACTGCTTCCTACTGGCGAGTGATGCCGGTTACGGCTTTATCTGCGCCTTTAAGGACATGGTGTCGCGCAATAAGGCGGGTAAGGCTTTGCTGACACTGCCGGCCAATGCCAAGGCTTTAACGCCGCGTAAACTGGACAAGTCCAGACCCAGTTCGATTCTGGCCATTACCAATGAAGGGCGGATGCTGATGTTCTCCATGGAGGCGCTGCCGCAGTTGGCCAAGGGTAAGGGCAACAAGATCATCGGCATCCCATCGGAGCGGGCGAAAAACCGCGAAGAGTTGGTGACCCATCTATATCTGGTGCCGGAGGGTGCCAATGTCACCCTCTGGGCCGGCAAGCGTAAGCTGACATTGAAGAGCAGCGATCTGGAACATTACCGTGGGGAGCGAGGCCGTCGTGGCGCCAAGCTGCCAAGAGGGTTGCAAAGGGTCGACAGTGTCGAGGTCAGTTTGGAGGAGCCGGCGTTGTAGCCCGGCCCAGAAATTACAAAAGCCGCATTATGATGCGGCTTTTGTTTTTTTACCCAATATATCAGGCGACTTCGTAATAATTGGGCTCGAGATCCAGCTGATTCTGGATGATTTGCGTCGCCATCCGTACACACTTACCGCATTGATCACCCACACCGAGGCGTTTTTTCACCTCGCTGAGGCTAACATCTCCCTGGCTGACAGCCTGCTTTATCTGGGTATCCGTAATCGCATGACACAGACAAACGTACATTTATCGGGCTCCGGTTGCTGCTGGTAAGTGGAAAGCAATTTTTAGTTTGTAATTCTAAATGAAAACCGTTATCAATACTAATAACGCTTGGGTATATTTTAGGGCTGATCACCCTTTAGTTGGTTATTAGGTCTTTAGTCAGCCAATAGCACCGCGCCCGGAGGAATGGGCGCGCTAGAGTAAGGATTAGTAGCCTCTGTCGAAGTACACCAGGTTCTCCAGTGATTCGGCATTGAGGTAGTGGTGATAGTTGCGGGAGAAAATATCGACCACCTGAGACGGGAAGCTGGGCGCCGAAATATGGGGAGTGATTACCGCATTGGGGCAATCCCAGATGGGGTGCAGCGGTGACAGCGGCTCTTGGGCAAACACATCCAGCACGGCTTTGAGCCGGTTTCTGCGACCGAGTTCGACCACCAGGGCATCCAGATCTAGGGCGTCGCCGCGGCCTATGTTGAACAGTATCGCGCTGTCTTTGAGTTGTGCCAGCTTCTCTTTGCTCAGCAAGCCTCGGCTCTCCTGAGTGCTCGGCAGAGTGTTGACGACCACATCGGCCTGGTGCAAAAGCTCATCGAGCTGGGCCGGGCTGATGATGCAATCAAAGCCCGCGACGGCCCTTTGGCTGCGGTTCATACCCCAGACCTGCATCTTGAAGTGCTTGGCGCTGGCGGCCAGGTGCTCGCCGATGGAACCCGTGCCCAGGATCAGCATCTTCATCCCCTGCAGGGTGGCCAGGGAACCTGGGTGCCAGTATTTCTCCTGCTGTTGGTGATGATACAGCGCATGTTGGCGAACTTCGGCGAGCAGATAACCGAACACATATTCACTCATCAAGGGGCCGAAGATACCTTTCACATTGGTCAGCAGGTAGTCTTTCCTGGTTTTAGCGCCAAGCAGTTTATCGACACCGGCGAAGGTTGATTGCAACCAACTGAGATTCTTGCCGTGACTCAGCAGCGGTTGGGCCAGAGCCGGCTCGGCCAGCCAGATATCGGCACTGGCGATATTGGCCGGGTCATCGCCCAGGATAGTAAGGCCAGGAAGTGATTTTTCTGACAACAACTGTCGATATTCAGCATTTTCCCGGGTGAGTAACAGCAGCTTGTATGCCATAGTATCTGTCCTTGTTGTTTTCGTTATTTTTATGGATTTTATATTTTAATGGATTCAGTTACGCAACTGCTGACCCAGCTGGGCAGTCAGCTCTATCCCTGGCTCAATGAGATTGCCACCGCCATGGTTGCCTGCGTCATTTTGGTGTTCGGTGCCGATTTCAACCGTTTTCTGCGCCGTAAGCTTGGAGCACGCAACTTTGTGCTACGCACGCTGATCTTTATTCTGGTCAACGCCTTTGGTTACGGCATGCTGATAGTGGCGCTCAGTCCCTGGCTCGCCAGGCAGCTGGCGCACTTACCGGCACTGTGGACTTTACTCTTGGTCAGCGCCACTTTTATCTTTGTCGGCAGTTGGGCCCAGCGCAATAACCAGAGTTGAATACACTAATCAGAGAGCATTCAAACGACTAATCACTCAAACCAGTGGCGGTAGTCGGTTTGTGACTCCTGAGTCAATGCGGCGGCGGCTCTGTCTGGATAGTTGGCAAAAATACCATCTATCCCCAGCGCCGCCAGCGCCCTGATATCATCGGCATCATCTACGGTATAGACATACACTTTGGCACCGCGCTGATGAGCATCGGCTACCAGTTCACGGCTGATAAAGCTGATATCCAGATGCAGTGACCAGGCCTTGAGCTCACTGACCACGGCGGCTTGGTTGAGCGCTATCCCCTCGAGCAGTGGTGCCACGGGTACGTTGGGCAACTGCTGTTTTACCTGTTTGAGCCAGAGATGATTGAATGAAGACACCAGCAGCTGCTCAGGCTGGTAGCCGAGTTGCAGTAGCTGAGGGTATTGCTGGATAAAAGGCTCGACACAACCCACTCCCTTGAGCTCTATGTTGACCGTCATGCGACCCTCGATAAGCTCAAGTACCTGGCGCAGGGTAGGGATAGGTTCTCCCTCGACCCTAAGCTGCCGTAGATAGCTGCTGCTTTGCTGCGCGAGCAGCCCTTTGCCGTTGCTCTTGGGGCTCAGGCGGCGGTCATGGAAGACCCAGAGCTCACCATCGGCATGATGTACATCCAGCTCAACTGCCTCACATCCAAGCTCTAGTGCCAGCGCCATCGCCTTAAGGGTGTTTTCCGGCGCATAACCACTGGCGCCACGGTGCGCGAAAATCAACATCTGCGATTAACCTCTGATAATACCGCTGGTGTCTTTGTTGTGCGTGTTGCTGATATGCACTTCCAACTGAGGGTAAGCCAGCTCCAGCTGGTTCTCCTTGAGCTTCTTGCTGATCCGCTTGTGCAGATCGTGGCGCAGCGGCCAGCGGGAAGACATATCTTTGGCGTAAGCCCTGACTTCATAGTCCTGAGTGTGCTTGCCGAAACCGGCAAACCAGACTTCCGGCTCAGGGGTTTCCAGTGCGTTTTCACACTCTTTCACTGCCTGATAGAGCGCGGCCTCCACCCGGGCAGGATCTGAATCCCTGGCGACCGAAACATAGATGATCACCCGGGTAATGGGATCTGACAGCGACCAGTTAATTAACTGCTCTGTGATAAAGGCCTTGTTGGGGATGATAATCTCTTTCCTGTCCCAATCTATGATGGTGGTTGCGCGAATTTTGATCTTGGAAACCGTGCCTGTGAGCTCACGAATAGTGACGGTATCGCCGATACGCACCGGCTTTTCAAACAGTATGATAAGGCCCGAGATAAAGTTGGCGAAGATCTCCTGCAGACCAAAACCCAGACCCAGAGTCAAGGCCGCAATCAACCATTGCAGCTTGGACCACTCCATCCCCAGGGTGGCAAAGCCGATGACGATACCGATAAAGACCACCAGGTAACGGGTCACAGTGGTGATGGCAAAGCCGGTTCCCGGGGTGAGATCCAGCTTTTGCAGCACAGTCAGCTCCAACAGGCCGGGCAGATTGGTGGCTATCATCATGGAAAAGCCGACCACAATGGCGCCAAATACCAGCGACTTCATGGTGATGGGCAGAGGCTGCTCGACTCCGCCTACCCCGGTAGTCGTTGTTGTCCAAAGAGTAATGCCGTCGAGGAAGCTGAACAGGGCGGTGTGGGTTTGGGTCCACAGGCCGACCAAACAGGCCAGAAACGCCAGCAGCAGCAGGGATCTCACCAAACCCAGTGATTGGCTGGACATGGTTTCCAAATCGACTACCGGCTCTTCATAGGTGTCCTGATGATCGTTGGTGCCCGATGAGGTATCGCCTTTTTCCCGCTGCGCCAGACGCTCGGCTCGGCGGGCCTTGGCGCGATCGAAGGCGATGCGGCGCCTTTCAATCAACATCCAACGTTTCAGCAACTGGTACAGCAACAGGAAGCCGAGTCCCAGCAGTAAAGAAAGCTGCAGCTGCAGCAGCATCTGGAAGGCGGTGAAATAGTAGCCCCTGAATGCCAACACGGCGCTCAGTGGCGGCACCAGCAACAGCAGCAGCCACAGCAGCTTTTGCAGCAGGCGCTTGTTCTTGTCGTCCAGATGGCTTTCACGGTAGCGACGGGACAGAGTCAGTACGTCCCGATAGAGCATAAACAGCATGATACAGAACAGAATAAAGGCACCGCGGCCTATGCTGTTGCGCACCAGAGAGGAGTCGAGAATTTCGGTAAAGCCCATGACGCCCACCAGAGGCATGGCCATGATGACAAAGCGGCGAAAACGCTGTTGGCCTTGACGGATCACCTCTTGCGGCCGTTTGAAATGGCCTATGAGCAGGCCCTTGTCCAGCGCCAGCAGATAGATGAAGCGATAGAGCTGGTACAGGCTGCCTATGGCCAGTACACCCATGCCTATGGCCTGAATGGGATTACTGTCTGACTGCAGCATGATTAAGCCGGCAGCCACTATGGGAAAGGGTTTGAATAGACTGTAACCGGCGCTGATCACTAATGTCTGGATGGTGTAGATGAACTTGTCCTGGGTCACCTTGCCGACCGGCGCCTCACATTCGCGCATCATGGTCTTGAATCTGGGGGTGAGAATATCCTGGGCCACCAGACACAACACCACCAGGATGATCCACCAGGACCAGTATGGACTCAGTTCGGTCAGTCCCTGCTTTATCTCAGGCAGACTGGTTTGTTGCCAGAGCCAGAGACTGGAGCGCTGCAGATCCGTCAGCCACAGCTTGCTGATGCTGTAGGCATTGGGTACCCAGAACAGGTGTTCATTGAGGGTGGACTTGAGCCTCTGGTAGCTGTCGGTGAGCAGCTCATATTTGCTCTTGAGCTTGGCCAGTTCACTGAGATAAGTGTCATAGCCTTTCAATAGTTGATTCAGCAAAGCCTGTTGCGACTCAAGCAGCCGCAGCTGAGATTCATTGCTGTAGGCCTGGGTCGTTAGCAGTTGCTCATTGGCGGCAAACTGCTGCTCAATCTGATAGCGATTGAGTCTGGCATCGGCTATCTGGGTCTGCAGGTGTTCTTGGTTGGGGGGCTTTGGCAGTGACTGCAGGATCTGCAAAAAGCGCTCACCGAAAACCGGGTTCATCTTGACCCAGCTTATCTGCTCCTTGATGTTGTCCAGTTGCTTGCTGTGGGACTGATCCAGCTTCTCCGCTTGTTCTTGCAGGGCTATGGTCTGCGCGGTCTGCTCCGTCAGTAGCTGCAATTGCTGGCCATATCTCTGGTTGGCCAGACTCAGCTCTGTGGTCAGGCGATCGCGGCCATCAGCCTCGGCATTGAGGGTTTCGGCCAGTGTGGCATTGACCTGCTGCTGCCTGGCATCGGTAATGGCGCGGTTAAGCTGTTCGATAAGCAGTTCTTGTTGCTGCAACTGCTTGCGTACCAGTTGCAGTTGTAACTGATGCAGTTCGCGCTTTTGTTGGCTGACTGCCAGTTCGCTTTCCAGCGTGGTGAGCTGTTGTTCCAGCAATAATAGCTGTGCCTGTTGCAGCTCTTTGGTGGCATTGTCAGTGGTCACTGCCTGGGCCTTTTGCTGTTGCAGCAGTGCCTGTCTGATTTTGACTATTTCGGCAGGTAACTCGCTGTGGCGCTTGAGCATGGCGCTGTTGGCCTGGCTTAGGCTGGTTTCACTCTCTTTCAGTTCGGAAAGACGCAGGTAGGCCATGGAGGCCTGCTGATCCAGATCCTGATGGAGTTCGGGCTTAAGTGGCGCGGCGGCTTCCTGCAACTGATCATAAAGATGCTGGCGCCGGCTTTCGAAATTGAGTTGCAGTTCCTGATAACTGCGGTTGGTGTCGGCAAGCTGCTGAATGCTCTTTTCCAGCTGCGCCAGTTGTTGCTCCTGCGACAGGGTTTCAGTGTTTTGTTGGTTGAGACCCAGACGTTTATCCAACCCCAGTGGCGAGTTGGCCTGGGCGGAGGCGATAAATAGACAGAACAGCAGAAGGCAGGCTCGAACCATAGTTAAATTCAAAGAGCTAAATTCAAAGAGTTAATCGACAGCTCATATTAGCTAAGTTAAGCGGGTTTTGATATGTCAGCCAAGGTTCTTTTTCGGGGCTTGTGATTTGTGACTCTGTGATGTTTCAAACAAGGCGGTAGCCACCACCAAAGTGCCACCGATAGCGGTTGCCAGAGTCAGCGATTCATCCAGTAGCAACCAGGCGAGCATGGCGCCATAGAAGGGTTGTAAACAGGCAACCAAACCGACAGTCTTGGCACTCAGGTATCTGAGTGCCGAAGTAAACAAGGCATGGGGCGCCGCGGTAAAGACGACTCCCAAAAGCAGCAGCAATCCCCAGGTTTGGTTGCTGATGTCACCGACATCAGGATTGTGCCATGGAGCCAACACCAGCACTGCTACCGCGGTTTGATAAAACATCGCCTGCTGGCCGCTGTAGGCGGTGAAGTAGCGTTTGTGCAACAGGTTACGGGCGGTGAACAAGATGGCGGAAACAACGCCAACCAGGATCCCAAGGGTAACGTCGTTGCCCAATGATGGCTCGGGGATCAGCAGAATCACCCCCAGCAGCACCGCCAAACCGCTGGCAATGTCTCTGAGGTGCAAGCGACTGCCGGTAAACCAGGGTTCGATCAGCACTGTCATCACGGGATAGGTGAAAAAGGCTATCATGCCGATGGCGACAGAGGAGAGTTGCATCGCCGCAAAGTAGGTCACCCAATGGAGGCTGACAATCACTCCAAGTAACAGGGCAATAAGGTAATCTTTGCCGCGCAGCAAGCGCAGGCGCTGACGGCTGAGTTTAACCAGCAGCGCCAGAACTATGGCGGCGATAACGCAGCGCAGCAGAGTGATATCGAGGGCGCTCAAGGGAATAAGCCGGGAGAACAGGGCGGTTCCCCCGAACAGGAGTACCGCCAGATGCAGTTCTGTCAGGCCTGTACGAGCTTGCCCCTTGGCAGACAAGTTCAGTCCTCTATTTTGGCAAAAGGTGCACCCATACGGGTCACTGCACCTGGCTCAACACCATCGGCAAATTCATCCAAGGCGTCCTTGGCAAACAGCATGACCACGGTACTGCCCAATTTGAAGCGGCCCATCTCGGCACCTTTCTCCAATGTGATCGCATCCGGCCCAGTGGTGGGGTATTCCCAGGTAAAGACGCGTTTGCCTGTCGGCGGTGTGACAGTGCCGGCCCAAACGGTTTCTATACTGGCCACTATGGTGGCGCCGACCAATACCATGGCCAGGGGGCCAATCTCGGTTTCGAATATGGCTACCACTCGCTCGTTACGGGCAAACAGCCCGGGTACATTGCGGGCGGTCAACGGATTGACCGAGAAGAGTTCGCCGGGCACATAAGTCATTTTCGACAGCGTGCCTTTGATGGGCATATGGATTCTGTGATAGTCCTTGGGCGCCAAATAAATGGTAGCAAAGTCACCATCTTCGAAGCGTTCTGCGTCTTTGGCTTGATTGCCCAGCAGAGTCAGAGCCGAATAGTGGTGACCTTTGGCTTGAAAAATGCGGCCGTCTTCAATGGGGCCACACTGACTCACGGCGCCATCGACCGGGTGCACTATATATTCTGCGTCCTGATGCAGAGGGCGAACGCCGTCTTTCAGGGCGCGGGTGAAAAAAGCGTTGAAGCTTTTGTAGGCTTCAGGCTCGCTCTGGGCCGCTTCTGACATATCTATCTTGTACTGTTTGATAAACCAGCGAATAGCCCAGGTGGTCAGCTTGCCGGCTTCGGCCGCTGCCAGTTTCCCGACCAGGCGGGACAACAGGTGTTTTGGCAGCATGTACTGCAGTGCAATCTTCACTTTATCCAATTTTTGCTTCCTTCAAATGGGCTTTGCCAGCTTAAATGTCGTCCATGCCGGCGCGGAAATGGCGGGCGTGACGCTGTTCATCCAGACTGGTGATAATTCTGTGATAATTGTTGAATCTGTCTTCGGCAATTTTGCCTTCCTCTACCGCTTTACGCAATGCGCAGCCGGGATCGTCCAGATGCTTGCAATCGCGGAATTTACAGCCGCCGAGAAAATCCCTGAACTCCACGAAGCACCAGCCGACACGGTCGGCAGGTAAGTGCCAGAGGGCAAATTCGCGAACTCCTGGAGAGTCAATCAGATCGCCGCCGCTGGGAAGGTGAACCAGTTTGGCCGTGGTGGTAGTGTGCTGACCCAGGCCTGAGTTTTCCGAGACTTCCCCGGTTTGTAACTGCGCCTGTGGCAGCAGGGCATTGACAATAGACGATTTACCTACCCCGGATTGCCCGGCAAATACACTGGTTTTGCCTTGCAACAGGGTTTTCAGTTGCTCTATCCCTTCAGCGGTTTTACTGCTGACTTTATAGACCGGGTAGCCGATAGCGCGGTAACGGGCCAGAGCCGTTTCCACTTCAACAGCCTGAGTCTCGTCCAGCAAGTCGACCTTGTTGAGAATGATCACCGGCGGGATCTCTGTGTCTTCAGCCGCCACCAGATAGCGGTCAATAATCTGGGTAGTAAAGCTCGGCAGCACAGATGACACTATAAAAATTTGATCTATATTGGCGGCAATGACTTTAACGCCATCATAGAGATCGGGCCGGGTCAGTGACGAGCTACGCGGGTGGACGGCTTCAACCACACCGGCGACAGTAGTTTGCGGATCGGTCGCCAGGCGTACCACTACTTTATCGCCGGTAACCAGGCTGCCTATGGTGCGGCGAAGATTACAACGAACCAGTTGGCCATCATGGGTTTCAATATCGGCATGCTGACCGAAACGGGAAATAACCGTGGCCTCCAGCTCGGGGCCGAGTGAGCTATCCTGTATTTCAGGAGCGGCCTCTGTAGCGTTTTTTCCACGTTGCAGACGCTTCTGATGATTGGCTTTCATACGGCGCAGTTGGCCATGACTCAATGGTTTCTTTTTACTCACAGGCTGTTCTTCGCGGTATAAGGTGATTTTGTGTCTTGGCAAAAAGCAGTATGATACACGGTCTTAAACAAAAAAGCCTGAATTTAGGCGAACAGGAGCGATAGGCTGAGCTATGGTTGCGGATGCAAATAACCTGATTTGGATAGATCTCGAGATGTCCGGGCTGGAGCCTGAAACCGATAGAGTACTGGAAATAGCCACCTTGGTTACAGACAAGGAGCTGAACATTATCGGTGAAGGGCCTGTGATAGCGATTCACCAGAGCGATGAAGTGTTGGCTGCCATGGATGATTGGAATCAACAACATCATGGCGCTTCCGGGCTAATTGAGCGGGTGAAAGCTTCGAAACACACAGAGGCTGACGCCATAGCCGAGACCATAGCTTTTTTGAGCCAGTACGTGCCTAAAGGCGTGTCCCCCATGTGTGGCAACAGTGTTGGTCAGGACAGACGCTTTCTGAACAAGTATATGCGTGAGCTGGAAGATTACTTCCATTACCGCAATATCGATGTCAGTACGGTTAAGGAACTCACCAAGCGTTGGCAGCCGGAAATCATGAAGGATTTCAAAAAGCAAAATACTCACCAGGCTTTGATGGATATTCAGGAGTCGATCGCCGAGCTGAAATTCTATCGTGAGCGGGTATTTAAAATTTGAGCGATCGGTAGATAAATCTGTTTCAGGGGGTTGCAGCAGATGGAAATTTCCATATAATGCGGCCTCACCTTTCCGCTGGTGGTAACCAGTGTGAATAGGTAAAGTGGTAAGAGTTTGACAGTTTGATGCGACATTAGCTCAGTTGATAAAACAGAAGGTCGGTACCTTTGTTGATTGTCAATTTAGATGATGAAGCTGATAAGTGATGCGACATTAGCTCAGTTGGTAGAGCGGTACCTTGCCAAGGTACAGGTCATCGGTTCGAACCCGATATGTCGCTCCAAATTCCAGACACCCACTGTCTTTAAATGTGGACTTAAGTGATGCGACATTAGCTCAGTTGGTAGAGCGGTACCTTGCCAAGGTACAGGTCATCGGTTCGAACCCGATATGTCGCTCCAAATTCCAGACGCCCACGGTCTTTAAATGTGGACTTAAGTGATGCGACATTAGCTCAGTTGATAAAACAGAGGTCGGTACCTTTGTTGATTATCAGCTCGGATGATGCAGCAAACAAGCGATGCGACATTAGCTCAGTTGGTAGAGCGGTACCTTGCCAAGGTACAGGTCATCGGTTCGAACCCGATATGTCGCTCCAAATTCCAGACTCCCACTGTCTTTAAAGGTGGATGCATTATTGCAATGCGACATTAGCTCAGTTGGTAGAGCGGTACCTTGCCAAGGTACAGGTCATCGGTTCGAACCCGATATGTCGCTCCAATCTTTATTTCCCCCTCAAAATTCTTAAAAAGTGCTTTTCGTGATCTGCCGCAGGTTTCTTGCGTTTTGTCTAATGTAGCGACATTTGTAAGCACTGATTTATGACCTTGTTCAAATATTCCCACCTTTTTTACTTCCATAATGTCTCCATACCGAATTGAATTGTGCCGTTGACGGCAGAAGAATGGAGATAGGCAGATGCGTATTCAACAGTTACGTGAACTCCTTGAATTTATAGCGAAATGTCGTCTTGATATGGCTCAGCTCTATCATAGATTACACACTCAGGCCGACTCATCCAGGGTCAAACTAATGCTGGAATATTTTGAACAGCATCAGAAACATATTGCTGAAACTCTCGAAGACTATATCGATGATGCGCCAAACAAGATCCTCGATACCTGGTACAAAGACATTGTGTTTGAGGACTTTGGCAAACGCTGCCGCGATACCATGCTGGCGGCCAATATGACAGAGGATGATGTGCTGAATCTGCATCTGGATCTGGAAAACCGCTTGATTGCCTTACTGGAAAAAACTGCCGGTTCGTCGGCTTCGGCCGAGGTAAAAGGGGCTTTGGAGGATTTGGTGCGGGTCGAGAAGATCCAGCAGCAACGACTGGTGCACAGTACCATACGTATGGACGATATTTAACGTCTCCCAGACTTGGCGGATCTGCTTGGGTCTGCCGTTAGTTCTGCCCGGCCCAGACCGGGCTTTTTCATTTTTTATCAACTTGTTTCTGATTCAAGTCATAAATACTCACTGACTTTACTGCTAGTGTGTTATCAATCATCACAGTCTTTATGCTGATTTTTTATCGGTAGTGTCAGCGCCCGAAAGATGCCAACGGCGACCAATAAGGCGCAGAGAGCCAGGAGCCAGAACCAGGGAAATGCCCCGTTAAGGGGTAATCCCAGCAGTAATACGCAGAGTATTAAAATAAGCAGTGTCAGCAGTATCATCCCTGTGCTTCCTTCCGGCATCCTTTGCCACAGCATAAGTTTAGTGAACGAGTGGATTTTTTCGAGTTAACAAGTCATCAGTATCTGTCAGTCAGGAGATAGGAGAATCGATATGGCCCAGGATTTGTCAGATATGCCCCGTCAGCTGTATAGCGCCAAAGCCGTGCGCCAGGCCGAATTGGACTGGGTGGCAGCCGGACAGGGCAGCCTCTATGAGTTGGTCGAGCGGGCAGGGAAAGCCGCCTTTGAGTTATTGGCGGCCAAGCTGACTCAAGGCAGCCGGGTACTGGTCATTGCCGGGCAGGGAAACAACGGCGCCGATGCTTTGGTTTGTTTGCGCTGGTTATTGAACTCGGGTTTCAACGCCAGCCTGTTTATCTTTCCCGCCAGTCAGCCCAGTACCGAGTGGCAGCAAGCCTGGAATAAGTTACAGCAATCCGCGCCGAAGGTGGCTCAGGTATCAGAGATAACCGCAGCCGAATATGATTGGATAGTGGACGGCCTGTTGGGAACCGGCCTCAAGGGCGATGTCCGGCCGGAAGCCGCCGTCATGATAGTCCGGATAAATGCCGCGCGGGCCAAGGTGCTGAGTCTGGATTTGCCTTCCGGTATAGATGCCGATACCGGCGCAGCTCTAGGGGCGGCAGTCGAAGCCGAGCAGACACTCTGTTTTGCGGCCCTTAAGCAAGGGCTACTGACCGGCAGGGCCAGGCACTGCTGCGGCGAACTGCATTTTGTTGACTTGGGGCTGAGTGAATTCCTGCCACCATCGGATGTGGTCAGAGTCGGCGCTGAGTACCTCAAGGGGCTTTTCGATGCCCGCCCCAGGGACAGCCACAAGGGCAAATCGGGCAAGGTCACCGTTATAGGCGGCGATTATGGCATGGGGGGGGCAGTCAGGTTGGCGGGCGAAGCCTGTCTCAGGGCCGGCGCCGGTTTGGTCACTGTGGTGAGCCGGCCGGAGCATCAGCTCACGGTCAATGCCAACAGGCCGGAACTGATGTTCTGGGGCTGTGAATTGGTGGATATGGAGGTTTATTTGCGCCTTGGCTGGGCACAGGTACTGGTGTTGGGGCCAGGGCTTGGCCGCGCCGACTGGGGATACAATCTGTTCAAGGCGGTCAGCCTGAGCGATAAGCCCTGCGTGCTGGATGCCGATGCGCTCAATCTCTTGAGCCAGGAAAAACGCTCCCAGGACAATCGGGTTCTGACCCCTCATCCGGGGGAAGCCGCCAGGTTGCTGGCAACGGATACTGCTGATGTCGAAGCCGACAGGTTTGCAGCGGTTAGAAAGCTGCAGGCTCAATATGGTGGTGTGGTACTGCTCAAGGGCGCGGGTACTCTCATTTATGATGGTAAACAGCTGTTTGTTGCCCCTGTGGGGAATCCCGGGCTCGCCAGCGGTGGGTGCGGCGATGTGTTATCTGGTATAATCGGCGCGCTGATGGCTCAGGGGCTGGACAACACCCGCGCGACTGTGGCAGGCGTGATAGTTCACGGCGGCGCTGCCGATCTTGCTGCCCGTGATGGGGAGAGAGGCATGCTCGCCAGCGATCTTATGCCCTGGATCCGCCATCTGGTAAACACTGACTTGTAAGCTTAATGGGCCAATGTAAGGCGTGGATCCTCACTTAAATGACTATCGAACATAGCTTGACTCTGCAATTGGCAGATGAGACTCAAACTGTCGCCTTCGGGCGGCAATTGGCGGCCTTGATCAGTGCGCCGCTGACCATTTATCTGACCGGAGAACTTGGTGCCGGCAAAACGACTTTCAGCCGTGGTTTAATTCAAGCCTTGGGTCATCAAGGTGCGGTTAAGAGTCCGACCTATACACTCGTGGAACCTTATGAGCTTGAAGGAATCGAAGTATATCATTTCGACCTTTATCGACTCAGCGACCCTGAAGAACTGGAGTTTATGGGGATCCGGGATTACTTCAACGAGCGCAGCCTTTGCATTATTGAATGGCCGGAACAGGGAATGGGGTGCTTGCCTGCTGCCGATATACATCTGCATATCAAGTATGCTAATACTGGTCGCGAAGTCTCTCTGCAAGCCGGTTCCGACAAGGGTAAGGTGCTATTAAGAAAAATAACAAACAATGGTAAAGACTAATAACATCTTATTTAAACTGACTTTTTTTGTTATCTGTTGGGTAATGGCGGCGCCAACTTGGGCAGCCAATAAACTCGACGGTGTGCGTATTTGGGCGGCGCCTGAGTCTACCCGGGTGGTATTTGACTTAAGCCAGGCGCCTGATTACAGCTATTTCACACTGAGCAACCCTGACAGACTTGTGGTGGATCTGAAAAAGAGCACCAATGGCGTCAAGCTGGAAAAAGTTGAAAACAACAGCCCCTTGGTCAAAAGGGTGCGCTTGAGCCAGCCGCCGGAGAAAGGCACCTTGCGGGTGGTCATAGATCTCAAGCGGGCCGCTAAGGCCAATCTGTTCTCCCTGCCGCCAACTGCACCATACGGCAACCGTTTGGTGGTGGATCTCGATGACAAGAGCACTTCGGCCAAAGCCAGGGTAACCCCGACAGCCACTGAAGCGGTGCGGGATGTGATTATTGCCATCGATGCCGGTCATGGTGGTGATGACCCTGGCTCTATCGGGCCTTCCGGTTTGTACGAGAAAAAGGTCTCACTGGCGATTGCCAAGCGAGTCGAGCAGAAAATCAACGCGACTCCCGGACTTAAAGCCGTGATGATTCGCACCGGTGACTACTTTGTTAACCTGAACCGTCGCTCGGAACTGGCGCGTCAGAGTAAGGCCGATCTGCTGATCTCAATCCACGCCGATGCCTTTACTTCACCTCAGCCCAGAGGCGCCTCTGTATGGGTGCTCTCCATGCGCAGAGCCAATACCGAGATCGGCCGCTGGCTGGAGCAGAAAGAGAAACATTCAGAGCTGCTCGGCGGTGCCGGTGAGATTATTCAAAATACCGATAATGAACAGTATCTGGCGATGACCTTGCTGGATATGTCGATGGATAGATCCATGGCGATGAGTCACACAGTGGCCAGCGACATACTTTCTGGTTTGGGTAAGGTGACCAAACTGCACAAGCACAAGCCCGAGTCGGCGAGCCTGGCGGTACTCAAGTCGCCGGATATCCCGTCCATTCTGGTGGAGACTGGTTTTATCTCCAACCCTCAGGAAGAGAAGTTGCTCAGTAATGCCAACCATCAGGACAAGCTGGCCAAGGCGATTCATAAAGGCGTGCTCAAGTATTTTGAAGCCAATCCGCCGGCCGGTACCATGCTGGCCAAACAGGGCGTGATTAAACACAAGGTTGTCAGAGGTGAATCTCTGTCGGTAATCGCCAATCGTTATGAGGTGTCGGTGGCCGATATCAAGAAAGCCAATAACCTGAAATCGGATGTAGTGCGTATAGGTCAGCAACTGGTTATCCCCAGAGCCTGAGGAAGAAATGGCAATTCAGATATTACCCCCACAACTGGCCAACCAGATTGCGGCGGGCGAAGTGGTAGAGAGGCCGGCCTCCGTCGTGAAGGAGCTGGTGGAAAACAGCCTGGATGCCGGTGCAACCCGAGTCGATATTGAAATCGATAAGGGCGGCGCCAAGCTTATTCGAATTCAGGACAATGGCGGCGGTATCGCCAAGGAGGAACTGGCACTGGCGCTGTCCCGTCACGCCACTTCCAAGGTGCATACACTGGACGATCTTGAAGCCATTCTCAGCTTTGGCTTTCGAGGCGAGGCGCTGGCCAGTATCAGTTCGGTTTCCCGTCTGACCCTGACATCTCGCACGGCCGAACAATCCGAGGCCTGGCTTGCTTACGCCGAAGGCGCGGATATGGGGGTCAAGATACTGCCTGCGGCTCATCCAGTGGGTACCAGTATTGAAGTGGTCGATCTCTTCTTCAATACCCCGGCGCGCAGACGTTTCCTCAAGAGTGACAAGACAGAATTCACCCATATCGATGAGTGGCTGAAAAGGATTGCGCTGGCTAGGCCGGAAATTCACCTGACTTTGAAACACAATGGCAAACAGGTGCGCAACTATCGTCCGGCAGAGAATGAAGCCCAATATCTGCAGCGTCTGGCTCAGGTTTGTGGTCGTCCGTTTGCCGAGCAGGCGTTGAAGGTGGAATGTCAGCATGACGACATGCGCCTCAGTGGCTACCTGCAGTCACCCTGGCAAGTTGAGCCTTGTGATACTCACTATTTTTATGTCAATGGCCGCCTGGTCAGAGACCGTTTGATGAACCATGCGGTCAGGCAAGCCTTTGCCGGTTTGGCCGAGTTGGAACAACCAGGCTATGTGCTGATGCTGGAGCTGGATCCCCACCAGGTAGATGTCAATGTGCACCCGGCCAAGCATGAGGTGCGTTTCCATCAGGCCAGATATGTGCACGATTATATTCTGCAGGCCTTGAGCTCTGCCCTGCAGCAAGCGCAGCAACTGCCGGTCGATGACGTTAATCCGCATTTAAGCCAAACAGATTATGCTGCGGCCATTGACGCGCGTTCAGACGCCGCTGGCACAAGCTTCACCCAAGGTGGGACGACAGATAGCAGCCGTGCCGAGCCGAGTTTTCGCGAGCCCGAGTCAAGCGGCGGCAGCGCTGGATATCAAAGCCAATATAGCGGCAACGCCCCTTTAGGTGGCAAGGCATCGGGTTCATATTCTGGGGGCAATCCCCGTCAGGGAGCCGCTGCCCCGTCCAAGTCGGCCATCAGCAGTTATGGCGCTTTATTGTCGACGCCTGGCGTGGTCAATGAAGCAAGCCCAGAAGCTAAGATGACCGTCATGCCGCCTCTGCTGGATGGCGAGCATTGGGTGTTGGTCGAAGATGAGCAACTTAAACTGCTCAAGGTGAAAGCTGCTGCCAAGCGATTGAGATATATTGAGATTATCGCTCGCATCCCTACCGGGCTGACTGGTCAGCCCCTGTTGATGCCGGTTGCTGTGGATGCCGACCCTGAATGGCCGGTATTGCTGGAGGAAAGGGCGACTCTGCTGAGGCAGCTAGGGCTGGATCTCAGTATTCGTCATTCGCAGTTGATAATCAAAAAAGTGCCCCCATATCTGAGGGACACGCAGCTGGCGAGTTTGATCCCTGAGCTGCTGCAATGGCTCAGATTTGAGCAGCCCCAGGAAGCGGCCTTGGCTAATTGGCTGGCGCAGAGCAGCTTAAGTAGCTTTGTTTCGGCACCATTGATATGGCAGGGGATCTCTGCATTGGACGAGCAAGCTCGACAAGAAATTTTACAGCTGGCCAAGGTATTGCCCTGGCAGCAATGGTTGGAAGAAGAAGGCAGTGAGTAAGGCGAAACAGCCAAGAGTGCTGACATTGATGGGGCCCACTGCCTCAGGAAAAACAGCGTTGGCGCTGGAACTCGCCGAACATCACAACTGCGAGATCATCTCGGTAGATTCGGCACTTATCTATCGGGAAATGGATATAGGCACGGCTAAGCCCAGCGCGGAAGAGCTGGCTCGCGGGCCGCACAGGCTGATAGATATCCGCGATCCCCGCGAAAGTTATTCAGCTGCCGATTTTCGCAGCGATTGTCTGCGGGAGATTGAGCAGATAATCAGCATGGGAAAAACCCCGCTTTTGGTGGGTGGTACCATGTTGTATTTTAAAGCATTATTGGAAGGCTTATCGCCACTTCCCAGTGCCGATGAGGGGATAAGGGCTCAGATACAGCAGGAAGCCGAGCAGCAAGGCTGGCAAATGCTGCATCAGGAGTTGGCGCGGATTGACCCGGTTTCGGCCGCACGCATTCATCCCAATGACCCACAGCGACTGGCTCGGGCACTGGAGGTATATCGTATCAGCGGTAAGAGTTTAACTGAGCTGACTCAATCCAAATCTCCAGAGCTTCCCTATGATGTGGTGCAGTTTGCCATTGCGCCACAGGAGCGCAAGACGCTGCATGGGCTGATTGAGACAAGATTTAAGCAGATGCTGCAGGCCGGATTCACAGACGAAGTGGCCAAGCTGAAGCAAAGGGGCGATCTGCACCTGGATATGCCCTCTATGCGCTGTGTTGGATATCGTCAGTGTTGGCAATATCTGGAGGGTGAATTTGACCATGATACTATGGTCGAAAAAGCCGTCGCTGCTACTAGGCAATTGGCAAAGCGTCAATTAACATGGTTGCGAGGATGGCCAGAGTTGAATTGGCTGGAGAGCGGGGCGCAAGGGAATATAGTTCAGCTTATACGCCACTGCCGCTAGCTTAATAGCCCTTGCTGTATAATACTCAAACCGAACAAGAAAGCTTTTTGTTAGATTTTATATAAATTAAAAAAAGGAAATAAAAACATGGCTAAGGGGCAATCTTTACAAGACCCATTTCTGAACGCACTACGCCGTGAGCGCGTTCCTGTTTCCATCTACCTGGTCAACGGTATCAAGTTGCAGGGACAGGTGGAATCTTTTGACCAGTTCGTTATCTTGCTGAAAAACACGGTTAGCCAGATGGTATATAAGCATGCCATTTCGACTGTTGTGCCTTCTCGTCCATTCAATGTGAGCAATCACCAGGGTGGCGGCCAGCAGGGCTATAACTCGCAGCATGATGATAGCAGCGAACAGTAATAAGTTAAGGAGTTCACTTCTTGTTTGATCGCTATGAGGCGGGAGAAACTGCAGTACTTGTTCATATCGACTTTTCCGACGAAGACAGTCGGGAAGACCTTCTCGAATTGCAACTCTTGGTCGATTCGGCTGGAGCACGTTCGGTAGGGGTGATAACAGGAAGCCGCCGGGCACCTGACCGCAAGTTTTTCTTGGGGACGGGAAAGGCGGAAGAACTGGCAGCTTTGGTAGCTGCGACCGAGGCAAATGTGGTGATCTTCAACCACGCATTGAGTCCTGCACAGGAAAGAAATCTTGAAATCCTGTGTCAATGCCGGGTGTTGGACAGAACCACGCTTATCCTCGATATCTTTGCTCAGCGGGCCCGTACCCATGAGGGTAAGTTGCAGGTGGAGCTAGCGCAGTTGCGCCACATGTCGACTCGCCTGGTACGGGGCTGGACTCACCTTGAACGTCAAAAGGGCGGGATAGGTTTGCGCGGCCCCGGGGAAACCCAGCTGGAAACTGACCGGCGATTGCTGCGGGGGCGGATCAAGTCCATCAATCGTCGTTTGGAAAAAGTGGACAAACAGCGGGAACAAAGTCGCCGGGCCAGACAGCGAAGCGACTTGGCTACTGTGTCACTGGTCGGTTATACCAACGCCGGAAAGTCCACTCTATTCAACGCTTTGACAACATCGGAGGTCTATGCCGCCGATCAGTTGTTTGCGACCCTGGATCCGACGCTGCGTAAGCTGGAGTTGGACAACGGCGCCGTATTTTTAGCCGACACTGTGGGGTTTATTCGTCATTTGCCCCATGAGTTGGTGGCGGCGTTCAAGGCGACATTACAGGAAACCCGCCAGGCTGACCTCCTGCTGCACGTGGTGGACTGCGCCGACGACAATATGAATGACAACTTTGAGCAGGTGCAAGAAGTGCTCAAAGAGATTGAGGCCGATGAAATTCCGCAGCTTCTGGTCTGCAACAAGATAGATCTGCTGGAAGAGATAGGCCCAAAAATAGATTTCGACCCCGAAGGCCGGCCATACAGAGTATGGATTTCGGCCCAAAAAGGGTTGGGACTGGACCTTCTCAAGCAGGCGGTGGATCAACTGACCGCTGCCACTATAGTTGAGCTTAGCTTGAGAATACCGGCAATGGCCGGACATTATCTTGGCCAGTTTTATCGACTGGATGCGATACAGCAGAAAGAGTATGACGACCTGGGGAACTGTATCTTGTCTATTCGTTTACCACAGCCGGACTGGCATCGGCTGGTTAAACAGAGTCAAGGTGAGTTGGAAACCTTTATCCTCGAACCCGAGATTGATAAAGTAGTTTGTTAATAATCTCGTTTATTCATCCACTTATGGAGAGTTAAATGGCTTGGAACGAGCCCGGTAACAAGGGTAATGATCCTTGGGGAAACAAAGGTGGCAACGACAAGGGGCCACCGGATCTGGACGATGTATTTCGCAATCTGGCCAAACGCTTTGGCGGCAAGGGCAACGGTGGTTCAGGCTTCAGCATGGGAACACTGGCCATAGTTGCAGGTATTGCCCTGGCAGTATGGGGTTTTTCCGGTTTCTACACTATCAAGGAAGCGGAGCAGGGTGTCGTGCTGCGTTTCGGTGAACATGTCGGCGAAGTTGGTCCCGGCCTGCACTGGAAAGCCACTTTTGTCGATTCGGTTTTACCGGTAGATGTCTCAACGGTTCGCTCTATTCCTGCTTCCGGCAGCATGCTGACAGCCGATGAAAACATGGTCGTGGTTGAACTCGATGTGCAGTACAAGGTGAAAGATGCCTACCAGTATCTGTTCAGTGCCGTTGATGCCAACTCGAGCCTGCGTGAAGCTACCGACAGTGCGCTGCGTTATGTCATAGGTCATTCAAAAATGAATGACATTTTGACCACAGGGCGTGCCAAAGTTCGTGACGACACCCGCGCCGAGATTGAACGTATTATCGCGCCTTACAACCTGGGACTGCAGATTGAAGACGTTAACTTCCTGCCGGCCAGACCGCCTGAAGAGGTGAAAGATGCCTTCGATGACGCGATTTCAGCGCAGGAAGATGAGCACACTTATATCCGTCAGGCCGAAGCTTATCAGCTGGAAATTGAGCCCAAGGCTCGTGGTCAGGTGGAACGTATCAAGCAGGACGCCCGTGCATACAAAGAACGTGTTATCCAGGATGCTGAAGGCGCAGTGGCCAAGTTCAACAAGCTGTTGCCCGAGTATAAGCAGGCCCCTGAAGTGACTCGCGATCGCCTCTATATCGATGCGATGCAGCAAGTGTTCAGTGATACCAATAAGGTACTGATAGATGCCAAAAATAATGGCAATTTGATGTATCTGCCGTTGGATAAGCTGATGTCTCAGGAAGGCAAGCCTAAACCCAAAACTGAACAGGAACCTGAGCAGCAAGTGGATGCCGTCAGTAGTCAAAGAAACACTAACAGCAGCAGTTTCAACGGACGCATGTCCCGCGAAGAGCGCATGCGTCAGGGAAGGGAGTAAACCATGAGCAGATTCGTACTCATTATTATTGCCCTGCTGGCGGTCGTTGGTGTGTCTTCGCTGATGGTCGTCAACGAAGGGGAGCGCGCTATTGTTTCCCGCTTTGGTGAAGTGTTGAAAGACAAGGTCGACGGTAAAATGGTGCCCCGAGTCTATGGCCCGGGTCTCAACGTTAAGATCCCGTTGATCGACAAAGTCCGCTATATGGATGCCCGTATCCAGACTCTGGATGGCGCCGCCGACCGCTTTGTGACCTCTGAGAAGAAAGACCTAATGGTCGACTCTTATGTCAAATGGCGGATCAAAGACTTTGAAAAGTACTATCTGGCTACAGATGGTGGCAACAAGTCCAAGGCCGAGTCACTGTTGCAGCGTAAGATTAACAGTGACCTGCGTACCGAGTTCGGTAAGCTGACCATTAAACAGATTGTTTCCGGTACCAGTGAAGGCAGCACAAGCTTGTCTGAGAGCAGCAGTCGTGATGACCTGATGCGTATTACCCTGGAAAATGCCGCCAAGAGTGCTGAAGGTCTGGGTATAGAAGTGGTCGATGTCAGGGTGAAGCAGATCAATCTGCCATCCAACGTTAGCCACAGTATCTTCCAGCGGATGCGTGCCGAGCGTCAGGCGGTAGCCAAGAAACACAGGGCAGAAGGTAAGGAAGCGGCTGAGAAAATCCGTGCACTGACCGATGCCGACGTGGTTGTGACTCTGGCCAATGCCCGTCGCGATGCAGAGAACATCCGCGGTGAAGGCGACGCCATTGCTGCCAAGATTTACGCCGATGCTTATACCAAGGATCCTGAATTCTTCAGTTTCCTGCGTAGCCTGGAGGCCTACAAGGCCAGCTTCGCCGGTAAGTCTGATGTCATGGTGTTGGAGCCGGACAGCGAATTCTTCAAATACATGAAGCAAAAAGGCAAGTAATTGCACTGCTTGAAAGACCCGGACTGGTTCCGGGTCTTTTTTTATCTTTTTCTCGGCTTGATGCGAAAGTCACAGAATTATTGGCATTAATGTGTAAAGCCAAAATATACTGTTAATAGTCAATTGGTTATGTTTTAGCTATGGTTAAATTACTCTCGAGATGCTCAGATTTTGTAGCCTAAATCTGCTGTTTTTTTAACCCTGCCTGCTAAAAAACTGTAATCTCCCTAACCAACTTGTGTCTTTTGACTATGATCTGCTTCTAATTTTTCGCTATAATGAGCCCCGCCTCAAAATTCGACTTTTCCCTTTAGTGAGAACTAAGAGGCCTAAAGTCTTGAAAAACAAAAATTCCAACACCCTCTGGGAGATAAGTGGATGAGCAATGCGCCAGTCGATACCGGACGTCGCAGATTCCTGACAGCTGCAACCGCCGTAGTGGGCGGTGCTGGTGCCGTCGCTGTAGCGGTTCCCTTTATAAAGTCATGGAATCCGAGTGCCAAAGCGAAAGCTGCAGGTGCGCCGGTAGAAGTAAATATCAGTAAGCTAGAACCAGGTCAGCTGATCCGTGTGGAATGGCGTGGCAAACCCGTATGGATTGTCCGCCGTACTGAGGAAGTTCTTAACGAGCTCCCAACCCACGATGACAGACTGCGGGACCCGGCTTCTGACGAATTACAGCAGCCTGATTACGCCCAAAATGGCGTACGTTCGATTAAGCCTGAGTACTTTATTGCCGTAGGTATTTGTACTCACCTGGGTTGTTCACCTACTTACCTGCCAGACTCTTTCTCAGAGCAGGTTGAAGGTGTGACTTCAGGTTTCTTCTGTCCATGTCACGGTTCCAAGTTCGATATGGCCGGTCGCGTCTTCCAGGGCGTACCTGCTCCACTGAACCTGGTGATTCCTCCACATCAATACATTGATGATGGTAACGTGCTCATCGGCGTAGACCAGGGAGCTGCATAATGGTTAAGAATATAATTGACTGGATCGATGCGCGTATCCCTATGACGGCAACTTATAACCGCCATGTTGGTCAGTACGCCACCCCCAAGAATTTTAACTTCTGGTATTTCTTCGGCTCTCTGGCACTGTTGGTTCTGGTAAACCAGCTGCTGACCGGTATCTGGCTGACCATGAACTATGTGCCTACCGCCGAAGGCGCATTTGCCTCCATCGAATACATCATGCGTGATGTCGAGTACGGCTGGTTGCTGCGTTACATGCACTCCACCGGGGCCTCGGCCTTCTTTGTGGTGGTTTACCTGCATATGTTCCGTGGCCTGCTCTACGGTTCTTACCAGAAGCCTCGTGAACTGCTGTGGCTGTTCGGTATGTTGATCTTCCTGGTGCTGATGGCCGAAGCCTTTATGGGTTATCTGCTGCCATGGGGCCAGATGTCCTACTGGGGCGCTCAGGTAATTATCTCACTGTTCGGTGCTATTCCGGTTATCGGTGATGACTTGACCCTGTGGATCCGTGGTGACTATGTGATCTCAGGTGCAACCCTGAACCGCTTCTTCGCTCTGCACGTTATCGCGTTGCCTCTGGTACTTGTGGTACTGGTATTCCTGCACCTGATTGCGCTGCATGAAGTGGGTTCCAATAACCCGGATGGTATCGAAATCAAGAAGAACAAAGATGAAAATGGCTGGCCTGTCGATGGCATCCCATTCCATCCTTATTTCACCGTAAAAGATATCATGGGCGTTGCCGGCTTCCTGATTGTCTTCTGTTACGTGCTGTTCTTTATGCCTGAAGGTGGTGGTTACTTCCTCGAGAAGCCTAACTTCGAAGCTGCTAACCCAATGAAGACGCCTGAGCATATCGCGCCTGTATGGTACTTCACTCCGTTCTACGCCATCTTGCGGGCCGTACCGGACAAGCTGGGTGGTGTCGTTATGATGGGTCTGGCGATTGCCGTACTCTTTGTTCTGCCATGGCTGGATCGCTGTAAGGTCAAGTCGGTTCGCTACCGCAGCATGATTCACAAGCTGAACATTGCTCAGTTTGCTGTGTCCTTTATCGTCCTGGGTTACCTGGGTGCGGTACCTGCGACACCAACACTGACCATTGTTGCCCGAATCTTTACTTTCACTTACTTCGGTTTCTTCCTGCTGTTGTTCATCTACAGCAAGAGTGAAAAGACCAAGCCAGTACCAGAAAGGGTGACATTCAAATGAAAAAGTTATTGATTGCTTTGGTTGCCTTTGTGCCTGGTATGGTGTCTGCCGCCAGCGGTCACAATGTGCACCTGGAAGATGCCAATATTGATCTGACCGATAAAGAGTCGCTGCGTCGTGGTGTGGAGCTGTTTCAAAACAACTGCGCCGGTTGTCACAGCACTCAATATCAACGTTACCAACGTGTCGCCGAAGATCTGGATATTCCTGTCGATGAGATGCGCAAGCTGATCCACACAGATGCCAAGATCGGCGAGCTGATGGAAAACTCGATTGAAACCAAAGATGCGGCCAAGTGGTTCGGTGCTGCGCCACCGGACCTGACTCTGGTAGCCCGTGTCCGTGGTGAAGATTGGGTATATTCCTACCTCAAAGGGTTCTACAAAGACCCAAGTCGTCCTTTCGGCGTGAACAACACTGTGTTCCCGTCAGTCGGTATGCCGCATGTGCTGGAAGGCCTGCAAGGCATCGCAACTCCAGTTATTGAAACTGAAGTTGTTGATGGCAAAGAAGTTACTAAGGTTAAAGGTGTGAATCCAGCTGAAGGTGGTAGTCTGTCTGCGGAAGAGTACGATCAGGTTGTTCGCGACCTTACCGGTTTTCTGGTTTACTCGGCTGAGCCGGTTAAACTGGAGCGCGAAAACCTGGGTAAATGGGTACTCGGCTTCCTGTTCATATTCTTCGTGATCGCATACCTGCTCAAGAAAGAATATTGGAAGGATGTACACTAACCCTTAGAAAGGGGTAGAATATATTATCCGCATAATGTAAACGGGGGGCATTGCCCCTCGTTTACATTTGTTTTTTTCAATTCCGGAGGGTATCAATGGCTGTTGCTGCCAATAAACGCTCTATCATGACCCTGTTCTCAGGTGCCGATGATCTCTATAGCCATCAGGTTCGCATCGTATTGGCTGAAAAAGGGGTAACTGTTGATGTGTTGCAGGTGGATCCCAATGATATGCCAGAGGATCTGCTGGAACTCAACCCTTACAACTCAGTGCCTACACTGGTAGACCGTGAACTGGTGTTGTACGAAAGCCGTATTATCATGGAGTATCTGGACGAGCGCTTCCCGCACCCGCCGCTGATGCCCGTTTACCCAGTTTCCCGTGGTCAAAGCCGTCTGATGATGCATCGCATCGATACAGACTGGTATTGCCTGGTCGACCGTATCCGTAAGGGTGACCGCGCCGATGCGGCCCGTAAAGAGTTGCAGGAAAGCCTGCTGTCTATCGCGCCTGTGTTTGCCGAAATGCCTTACTTCATGAGTGAAGAGTTTGGTTTGGCTGACTGTTATCTTGGCCCCTTGTTGTGGCGTCTGCCAGTGCTGGGTATCGAACTGGATAACCGCGCGGGTAAAGACATCAAAGCCTATATGAACCGTATTTTCGAGCGTGAGTCCTTTAAGGCCTCTCTGACCGAAGCCGAGCGCGAAATGCGCATGGGTATCTGATGAAAGATTTGACCCCAAGTCGTCCATATCTGCTTAGAGCTTACTATGAATGGCTGATGGATAATCAGCTGACTCCACATCTGGTAGTGGATGCCACTGTGCCAGATATTCAGGTACCGCTGCAGTATGTTAAGGATGGTCAAATAGTACTGAATGTCGCCGGCAGTGCTGTCGGTGGCCTGCAGCTCGGCAACGAGTTTGTCGAGTTCAATGCCCGTTTCGGTGGTGTGCCACAGCAAGTGCTGTTGCCTATGGCTTCTATTGTTGCCATCTATGCCCGTGAAAATGGTGCCGGCACAGTATTCGATATGGAAGACGCCTATCTGCTTGAAGATGGTGAAGAATCACTGCTGAATGTGGTTGAAGAGGTTGAACAGCCACGGACTGAAGCCGAAACTGAACCTACAGAAGACAAGCCCAAGCGGCGTGGCCACCTGACTTTGGTTAAATAAAGCCGGGTTGACGCTTCAGCTACAGCATTGCAAAAAGCCAGTCACTATGACTGGCTTTTTCTTTTCAGCGGCTGCAATACCGTGCCGGCCAGCTCCACTCGGTTACGACCATTTATCTTGGCCTGATACAGAGCCTTGTCAGCCTGTTTGAGTGCCTCGCTTGCACTATCTCCAGGATCGAGAGTTGCCAGGCCAACAGAAGCTGTCAGTTGTAGGTAATGGCTTTGATATTCCAGGCCTTGTTGTCTGAGGGACTCAAGGAGTTGCTCGCCTCTTTGCTGCAGGGCCTGAGTCCCGGGTTCATCCAGCTTCAGCAGCAAGGCAAACTCTTCCCCGCCTATTCTGGCCAGTCGCTCCTGAGGCTTGAGCGCTTTCTTGAGCAGCTTACTGACATGAATAAGGGCGACATCGCCGGCATCATGGCCAAAGTTATCGTTTATCTTCTTGAAGAAATCCAGATCCAACAGGGCAAGTACCCAGCAGCCCGGCTGCTCTCTTTGCAGTGCGACTTGGCGCATGAATGCGCGGCGGTTGAGCAATCCGGTCAAGGTGTCTGTGTCGGCCTGATGTTGCAGTACCAGCTCGGCGCGCTCGGCATACATTTCGCTGATCAGCAGTATGGCGCAGGAACTGATAATACAAGAGCAGATCACCAAGGCCTTTAAAATGGCCAGAGTGTGTGTAGAAAGCAGGGCGATATCAGGGTGGGATGGCCAGCCGTGCAGCTCAAAGAAGCTGAACAACCCCAGATTGGCTAACATCAGGATCAGGATGGAACGCCATTCACGGATCTCAAACAGTACAACCAACATGATGGCAAACAGCAGGTAATAGCTGTGGATTTTGATACTGGTACCTTGGGCCGTCATTAAAGCTGTGGCGGCATCGGCCATCAACAGCAACATTAAACACCACCTGGCGGCAAAGAACTTTCCCTTGTAGTTGAGCAGTAATACCAGAGGCAGCAGGGCAACAAAGGGCAGCTGATTCAAGCCGGAAAGAATAAAGCCTTGGTTACCGCTGATATAAAAACCCAAAATAAACAGCAATATAGTTGTTACGGAAACCAGTACGCCCAAGTTGACCTGAATGACTTTACGCTCCCGGGTCTTGATAGCACATCTATCACACCCCAGCATCAGCAAAAAATTCAGCAACCTGGTCATATTGGGCATAGGCAAAGCACTTTTATAAGCCACTCGAAATATCAGCTTAATTCAAACCCCGTTGTTGAACCAGTCTTGGCGCCAGATAGCAGCGGATTGCCGGTGAAGTTTGGCGGAACAGCCAATGTCTTTCAGCGGTAAGCGGCAGGGATCTCCCCCTCTGTGCCACTTTGGCTTATTCCCAGATTACAGCGGCTATAAAAGTTAGGATTCTTGGCCAAAATGGCAATAAATCTACCCAAGCTGGCGCGGGAAGTTTCGGTCCCCAGAAAGCACTCGCCTTTTTGAGTAAGTTGAAACTCTTCTATCGGTTTATCGGTTAACCAGACGGGGCGTAGTATGGTGTAGTCGAGTGATGAAGCTTCGATAACATTGGCACTTCTGAGGTTAACAGGCCGGGTGAAACCCACCATACTCTTGTCCCAGCTATTGAAGGGTTCAGGAAGTTCTTCATAGATACCGCCGGCATTGAGTGCAACGAGGCGCTGCACCTGAGCATTTTCCATGGCGTGCACCAGATTTCGGGTCTTGCGGTCCAAATCCATTCCACCCATGGTGTTTATCACCAGATCGATTCCGGTCAATGCCGAGACCAGGTCATCGACTTTGTTGGCATCCCCCTCTACCAGCCGAACTCTGTCATTGTAAAGGTGTTGCAGTCGTTCAGATCTTCGAAGAAAAAGCGTCAGTTGCACTTCCTTTATCTCCAACAAACGCGGCAAGATGGCTTGCGCCGAACGGCCATTGGCACCGATTAACAAAATGTGCATCAACAAACTCCATTAAAGATGAAGGCTGGACAGAGGAGAGCCTCTGTCCGCTTGAAAGTTATAAATACTCACCGAAGAATGCGTTCAACTTATCGAAGGGGATCCGCTCCAATTGGTCATAGAGGTCAACATGGTTGGCGTCTTCGATAATCAGCAGCTCCTTGGGAGAGGCGGCTTCAGCGAAAGCTGTTTCACTGAAATAGCGGGAATGCGCCTTCTCACCGTGGATCAACAAAATAGGCCTGGGAGAGATTTCGGCGATATGAGTCAGCAGAGGTTGATTCATAAATGACATAGGGTTGGTGATGGTCCAGGAAGCATTGGAGTTGATGGCCCTTGGGTGAAAACCACGCGAGGTCTTGTAGTAATCGGCGTATTCCTGCACAAACCGGGGTTCACCTCCCTTAAGTTCCAGAGAGATAGGGCCATAGCCGGGTTTGCCATTTTCGGCATCCAACCAGCGCTGCTGGCTCAACTGGCCCAGAATTTCTTTGCGCTGCTCATGAGTCATGCTGTCGTTGTAGCCCTTGGACATGACCCGGGACATGTCATACATGGTGCTGGTTACCACGGCCTTGATGCGTTGATCCACTGCGGCAGCGTTCAGTGCCATGCCACCCCAGCCACATATGCCGATAATGCCAATTCGTTGGCGATCCACCTGGCTTTGCAAGCCGAGAAAATCCACGGCAGCACTGAAATCTTCGGTATTGATATCCGGGGATGCGACGTTCCTGGGTTCTCCACCACTTTCACCTGTATAGGAGGGGTCAAACGCCAATGTGGCAAAGCCGTATTCGGCCATCTTTTGGGCGTATAGGCCTGATGATTGTTCTTTCACCGCGCCGAAGGGGCCACTTATTGCGATTGCGGCCAGCTTGCCCTGCCTTGCTTTTGGCAGGTAGAAGTCGGCGGCCAGGGTGATGCCGTAGCGATTTTTAAAGGTGACTTTTTGATGTTCGACCTTGTCACTCTTGCTGAAGGTCTTGTCCCAACTGTCACTGAGCTTCAATTCAGACTCGGCTAATGCCGGAGTGGGGATGGTGGTTGCAATGGTCATGGCGATACCGGCTCCTGTCATTTTCAATAGTTCACGACGCCCATTATCGAGCGTCTCAGAGGGGGATTTTGCTGTGTCTAGGTTGTTCATGCTGGTGTTACTCTTGGTTGTAGGGCTGGTGCTCCAGGTGCTGGTTCAGCGCGGTTTGCGCGCGCTCGGCGCTGGCTTGATTCACCAGTTGCTTCAAGCCGGTGATCACAGATGTGAGTTGCTCAGGTGTTAGTCCCAGATTCATGGCAATGGCTATGTGGGCCTGAAGTTGGGGTTCAGCGCCAGGCAAAACCGCCAACATGGCCAGCGTTGCGATTTCCCTGTCATGCCAGCTCAGGTTATCGCGGCTGAAAATATCACCGAATAAATGGGTCTTGAGAAACTCATCAATGGCCGGTGCAAAGTCAAACAGAGGGCCTTGGACAACGCCTCCTGCCAGTTGTGTCTGGTTGGCTGTACCCGTTGAGAGTAACGCATCACCTTTGGGGAGCGGATGACTGGGCAACTTGCCAACTTCATCTTTCACGCCGCGAGCCTTGCGTGTCTCAACTACTGACATAAGAGTTCCCAGCGCATTGAGGCTACGGGGAAAGCCGGCGTAGGCATAAACCTGTACCAGTATTTCCTTGGTATCGTTGATGGTGAGTCCGGCATCCAGTCCCTGTTCCAGGGCGGTATCCAGCTTGGCCAAGTTACCTTCGGCGGCAAAAGCCGCAATAGGTACTATCGCTTGCTGTCTTGAGGTTAAAGGCTCTGGTTCTGTCATAGTGGGTGTCCTCGATTGGAACGTATGGGGTGTTTGTCCGGCAGTCTGAAATATTGGGATGCAAAGACACAGTATCAGCGGCCAATAACTAATCCCGGGTTTCATGGGTGCTTCCCTGTCTTGTCTGCTTGATCCTGTCCCAGATACTGTTCATCGCTGACCTTTTCCAACCAACTGACATTACGGCCTTCATTGTCTTGCCCTGTGACCACAAGATGTGTCATCGCAGTCTTGGGAGCTGCACCATGCCAGTGCTTTATGCCTGCAGGGCACCAGATCACATCGCCTGGTTTTATCTGTTGTCGAGGTTTGCCCCATTCCTGTGTGTAGCCTACGCCCTGAGTCACAATAATTTGTTGGCCTTTGGGATGGATATGCCAGGCTGTGCGGGTACCAGGTTCAAAGGTGACATAGGCTGCAGATGCATTGATTTCATCGGTCGCAGGAAACAGTGGGTCGATACGTGCTGCACCAGTGAAAAATTGCTCTGGCCCGGCAATTGAAGAACGGGAACCTGATTCTGAGATACTTTGCTTTGGCTGCGCTGCCACATTTGGCAGCGAAATAAGCAATAATGTGCAAGTGAATATGAAGTTGAGTTTCATTGCTTTACTCCTTGTTAGAGTGAGACTTGAGTTGTTCGCTTTCGATAAGCCCTGCTTTTTCTATGCGAATTTTCTGCCTGCCTGAAAATTTCATCAGCTCTTTGCCAGTGTCTATCCGCCCTAGCGGGATCAAGCCTTGGGCGTAGCCATGGTCACGATAGAAAATGGCCAGATTCCCCCAAGGGGCGTAATAGGTGAGGTCGCCAACTTTGGCCGAATGCCCGCTGGGGACATCCAAGGTGGAGAGCTTTTTGGGTAAGTCCGCGATTTTCTCACTGGCGCCATAGTCGCTCAGTTCAAGTTCAAGGGGTAACAAGGCAAGAAAATCCCGGCTGGCAGAGTTGTCTTCCAGGCTCGCGACCAGGGTTTTGCCGCCCAGTAACAGAGTTATGCTGTGCATGATTTTTGTCTCCTCAATCTGAGTGGGTAACTGGTCTTGAGCCAGAGACATTTGTCCTCCAAGGAAAGGCAGGACAAACATAAATGCCTTGGTTATCTTTAAACAGGCTGTATTGGTCAAAGGCTTTGTCCATGTCATCGTCAGACCCTATCCTTTTGGCTTTTCGGGGTTTCGTAGCCTTGTGTTACCCCGACCAAAGCTGTGGATAGCAACAGCAGCAGGGCGCTGATACCAAAACAGAGTTGGTGGCCACCAATGTCGAATAGCACACCTCCCAAGGTAGAACCCAAGGCGATAGAGAGCTGAATGACTGCGACCATCAGGCCACCGGCTGTTTCGGCCGATTGCGGAATAGTCCGTGGCACCCAGGCCCACCAACCCACAGGGGCGGCTGTAGCGATAAGTCCCCAGAGGAGTAACAACACAATCACCGAGATCAATTGAGTGCCAAAGAACGCCAAACCGAGTGCGCTGACGGCCATCAACAAGGGCATGATTTTCAGCGTCAGATAAAATTGTCGTTTCAGAGCCCCATTGATAAGGCTGGTGCCTATGAGCCCGGCCAGGCCTATGAGCAACAGGATCAGGGATAATGGCTTTACAGCCACTTGTGTGACGCTTTCCAGAAACGGGCGAACATAAGTGAATAGGGTAAACTGCCCCATAAACAAACTGGCAATCGCCAGCATACCGGCCAGTACTACTGGAGTGCGTAACAAGCCCAGTACCGCAAAAGTGCCGCGGATCCTCGCTGAACGCTCTCTAACCGGCATGGACGGCAGGCTAAGCCATTGCCAAATCAGGGTGATGACAGCTATTGGCAATAAACAGAGAAAGGCGCCACGCCAACCAAGCATTGAGCCCAGATAAGCGCCGAGAGGGGCTGCCAAAATCATCGCCAAGGCGTTCCCGCCATTGAAGATGGCCAGCGCTTTGGGGACTTGTTCACTCGGTACCAAGCGCATGGCAATAGCCGCCGACATGGACCAGAATCCACCTATGACGACACCGATCAGTGCCCGGCCCAGCAAGTAACTGGCATAGCTATCGGACAGACCTATGATGAGGCCGGAAATCCCCATCAGCCCTGTCAGTCCCAGAAGCAGTGTTTTACGGTTTACCTTACCGGCCAGTACCGGGATAAGTAAGCTGGTCACCACGGCCAATATGCCGGAAATGGCTATCCCTTGGCCGGCCATTCCTTCGGTTATCTGCAGGGATGAGGCTATAGGAGTCAACAGGCTGACCGGCATAAATTCAGACGCAATTAGGACGAAGACACATAACGACATGGCAAAGACACCACTCCAGCAGGCGGTATCTTCAGTGGTTGGAAGCGGATCTGTAACTGAATGGCTCATAGATTGAGAATTTCCCCTCAGGAGTAGCTGGCGCTGGTAGCCGTTGTTGGATGAATTTATGACCAGCAGAATAGGCCTGGACGCCTGTGGTAACAAGCGCTCTAAATTCATTGAAACTATGAATCCAATTCATTAATAACGGATGTTTTTCGGTTATATTGGCCCAGTTTTCGAAGTATTCTTGTGAATATTTGATTGATTTGGTGAGCTGAAGGCCAAGCAGGGGAATAATATGAAGCGGGAAGAATTGAGTGATTTAACTCTATTTATGGCGGTCGCTGAAGAGCGCAGTTTTACTCGCGCGGCGACCCGACTCGAGCTGTCTCAATCCGCGGTCAGCCATGCAATAAGGCGCCTGGAAGAGGGGGTTGGTATCAAATTACTCAATCGTACTTCCCGTAAAGTGTCCACCACAGATGCAGGTGAAAAATTGTTGGCGGCCCTCAAGCCCGGGCTGGGGATGATCAATGCGAGAATTGAAGAGTTGCGACTATTGGGTGATGCCCCTAGAGGGCTGGTGAGACTGGCTACCAGTAAACCTGCGCTGCGAACCCTGCTGTGGCCCAAGTTGTCACAGATAGTGCGTGACTACCCGGAAGTGCAGATTGAGCTGAATCTGGAAAGTCGCCTCACGGATTTGACCGAAGAACGTTTCGATGCCGGGGTAAGGCTGCGGGAGTTTGTCGGCCCGGACATGATTGCCGTGAAAATTGGCCCCGCTGTGCGATTGGCAGCCGTGGCCACCCCTGAATACTTCAAACGCCATGGCGTGCCAAAGCACCCCCATGACTTGGACGAGCATGCTTGCCTAGTATTGAGGTTTCATGCTCATGCACCCGTCTATGACTGGGAGTTTGAAAAAGAGGGCGAAGAGATAGTCAAACATGTATCCGGCCCCTTTATTTTCAGTGAGAGTGATGTGTGTATTGAAGCGGCCAAGGCCGGGCACGGCATTGCCTTTGTTACCGAAGCCGAAGTGACGGAAGAGATAGAGAATGGATCCCTTCGGCGGGTGTTGGCCGATTGGTGTCCGCCGTTTGAAGGATACTGCCTGTGTTATTCCGGGCGGCGTAATATCAGTTCGGCATTCAGGTTGGTTATTGACAGACTCAGGTATGAGGGTAAGGATTGAACTGGCATCAAGGAGAACCGGCCCAAGGCATCTATTATTCAGGATACAATAAGTTTGTCGTTTGAATGAGCCAATAGCTGACCGAATAAAGCTATCCTTGTTCATCCCCAGGTTGAACCAGCTCAGCGTTAAACGTAACATAGCGTGCGCAAAAAGATGGCGCCTGAAAAAAAGATGGAACATCTCCAGCGGTATCTTGTTTGCGGCACTGTAAGCCCTATCTCTTAAATCAATCGGTTCCCGTTATATGCTGCTGATGATCGACAACTATGATTCCTTTACCTTCAATCTGGTGCAGTATTTTCAGCAGTTGGGGCAGCAGCCTGTTATCAAGCGCAACGATGAGATTGGGCTCGATGAGATCCGCGAGCTGGCGCCGGATTATCTGGTGATCTCTCCCGGGCCCTGTAGCCCGGATCAGGCGGGGATCTCGCTGGCCGCCATCGAATATTTTGCCGGTAAGTTGCCTATCTTGGGTGTCTGTCTTGGACACCAGTCGCTGGCTCAGGTATTCGGTGCCAAGGTGGTTCGGGCCAAGCGGGTGATGCATGGCAAGACATCGGCAATCAGTCACAATGGTCGCGGGCTGTTTCAAGGTCTGGCCAACCCCTTGACCGTGACCCGCTATCACTCGCTGTTGATTGACAGCGTGCCCGAAGGCTTCAGTCTGGATGCCTGGTATGATGACCCGGTACACGGGCGGGAAATCATGGCCATCAGCCATGCACAAAAACGCCTCTACGGCGTGCAGTTTCATCCTGAATCCATTCTGACCCAGCAGGGGCTTGAACTGCTCAATAATTTCCTGCATCTGGCTTAAGGAGCAGTGAGCCAGTCCCGGATTCGTACCAAGGCTCCATCCTTAACAAGCCTTTACAAGTTTTCAGCTTTTGCAGAACAACATCCTCTGGCAAATATGGTATAACAGGCCGCAATCGCTTGTTTTCTGTCATATGTCGCTTCCCGGCGGCCAAGATAACTATAAAAAAGGAAGGATGATGAAAAGCCTGATGCGTCATGCCGGTCTGAGTGTTTTGACTCTGGCCGTTCTCAGCGGCTGCGCCGCCACCGAGCCGCAACTCACCACCCAAGAGATCACCAACCCCAGCCAAACAGTACCCTTGGCAGCGCCTCCTGTGGCCGACAAGCCGTTAACTCTGAATAAAATTATGGCGGATCCAGATTGGATGGGACTCGCCCCCAAAGGTGCCTACTGGAGCGATGACAGCCACGCTGTGCTGTTCGCCCGCCAGCAGAGTGCATCTGTGCTGCGCAGTTACTATCGTCAGGGAGTGACAGACAAACAGGCGCAGGAGCTGGCGTTGTCTGAACTGCATACCGTCTCACAACGAGACGGTGTTCTGAGCCCGGATAAGCGCCGCAAGGCTTATATCTATCAAGGCAACCTGTTTGTGAAGGCGCTCGATAGCGGTGAGATCACTCAGTTGACCCGGCAAAATACCAAGGTTGAAGGGCTGCGTTTTTTAGCGAATGGCGATCTTGCCTATTGGCAGGCGGGGCAGATATTCAGATTGCATGCCGACTCAGGCCTTGTGGAGCAGCTCGCGGATATCAAGATGACCAAAGAGCCGGCACAGACCAAAGAGCCGGAAACTTATCTCGCCAAGGAGCAACACAAGCTGATCCACTATGTGGCCAAACAGCAGGAAAACGCCAAGGCTCGGGAGACATATCAGCAGCAGTTACAGAATGAAGACCCGACCCTGTCGGCCAAGCCTTGGTATCTGGGTGAGAGTGAGCAGCTGGTGGAACTGAGCCTGTCGCCGGATGGACGCTATGTGCTGCTGGCGTTGCAGGACAAGAGTTACAACTGGCGTGGCGAGCATGACATCATGCCCAACTATCTTGGCAAAGATGGCTATGTCGATCCTGTGCCCGTGCGAGCCAGAGTGGCTGAAGACAAGGCGCCAGGGCAGCGCTTGGTACTGCTGGACTTGCAGCAGCAGAGTAAGAAAGAGATAACCATCGAAGGTTTGCTCGGCTACAACCAGGATGTGTTGGCCGGCGTCAAGGCAGAAAACGCCAAGGCGAAGGGGGAACGCTACGAAAGTGAAAAAGCCCCGCGCAAGATCCAACTGATGCAGGATTGGGGCTGGAGTCAGAGCGCCATTCAATGGCAAGACTCAGGCAAGCGCTTGGCCGTAATGCTGGAAGCCGTGGACAACAAAGACCGGTGGCTGGCCAGTGTCGATCTGGCCAAGGGCAAGCTGGTCACTGAGCACAGGCTGCATGACGATGCCTGGGTCAACTATGACTACAATCAGTATGGTTGGTTACCCGGCAGCGACACCCTTTACTACCTGTCGGAAGAGAGTGGTTATTCGCAGTTGTATCTCAAGCCGCTCGGTGGCAAGGCGCGGGCTTTGACCTCGGGCAAGTTCGTGGTCAGTGACATCACTCTGAGCCCGGATAATCGTTATATCTACTACAAGGCCAACAAAGAACACCCCGGCAAGTACAATGTTTATCGGGTTGAGATAAGTAGCGGCAAGGATGAACAACTGACCCAGTGGAATGGAGTGCTCGACTACAGCCTGAGCCCGGATGGCCGTTCGCTGCTGTTGACCGCCTCCAGCCTGACCCAGCCGGATGAGCTCTATATTCAAGCCATAGGCGGTGAGCTGACCCAACTGACCCATTACACCAGCGACAGCTTCAAGAGCTATCCTTGGCAGGCGCCTGAGGTGGTTGCCGTGCCTTCCAGCCATGGCGCAGGTGAAGTCTATGCCAGGGTGTATCTGCCGGCAGGTTTCGACAAGGATCGCGCCGAATCATATCCGGCGGTGATCTTCAATCATGGTGCCGGTTATCTGCAGAATGCCCATTATGGTTTTTCCGGTTATTTCCGTGAGTTCATGTTCCATAACCTGCTGGCACAGCACGGATATGTGGTGATGGACATGGATTATCGCGGCTCCAAAGGCTATGGCCGCGACTGGCGCACCGCCATCTACCGTAATATGGGGCATCCGGAAGTGGAAGACTTGGCCGATGGCGTCAAGTGGATGAGTCAGCATGCCAATGTTGATGCCAAGCGGGTAGGCACCTATGGTGGTTCTTACGGTGGCTTTTTGACCTTTATGGCACTGTTTACCGAACCCGAGTTGTTCCAGGCCGGCGCCGCGCTGCGGCCTGTGACCGACTGGGCTCACTATAATGCGCCTTATACCTCGAACATACTCAACACCCCGGACGTTGACCACATCGCCTATGAACGCAGCTCGCCCATCTATCATGCCGAGGGCTTGCAAAAGCCGCTGCTTATCATGAGCGGGGTAATGGACGACAACGTGTTCTTCCAGGACAGTGTCCGCCTGGTGCAGCGACTGATAGAGCTGGAAAAGCCGATGTTTGAGACGGCTATTTACCCGGTTGAACCCCATGGCTTCAGACAGCCATCGAGCTGGCTGGACGAGTATCGCCGCATCTATAAGTTGTTTGAACAAGAGCTGAAATAGTCACTTTACAGGCCTCATTCGAGGCCTGTTTCTTTTTGGTATCAAGATTTTGCCGGTGTGACCGCTATATATATAACCCTAAAGGGACTAACATAAAAACACAGGGCCCGGGTGCGGGCGTGGCAGGAAGGCAACATTTTGGGCTTGTCGGTAGCGGGTGGGGTCAAACCCGGCAGTGTAATAGAGATAGAGCAGCGTCTGTATCAGCAGTTGATACTGGGCAAGCAACGCATTGACAGCGGTGACGATGAGCTTGAACCTGAGCTGGAGGCGGTGGCCTTCAAGCTTGAGGTTGAACGCGAGGCGACTCTGGAGCGGCTCGCCAGGCAGCAACAGGCCAAGGCGCTTTATCAAAGAGTATCGGCTCAGTTGACCGATACCCTGGCGGCTGAGCTCGGCAACCGTCTGGCTTCCATCGAAGAGGTGACACGCTTATCAGGCATCACAGATAAACAGATCTTGCTGCTGGAGTTATTGCAGCACCCAAGGCTTGATCTGGCACGCCTTCGTCCGGTCGTTGCCGAGCAGAGTTGGCTGGTGAGAGACTTGAGTTCTCTGGTGAACAGCCCTTCCTTCAGGGCCCGCAGGCCGCAGAATCTGGATGTGCAACTGACAGATCTCAAGCTGGTGCTCAGCTATATAGGCGTTGAGCACTTGCGGGTATTGATCCCTTACTACACCTGTCGTCATTGGCTGCCTACAGGCCACGCCAGTTTGCTTTGGACTGTGCGCAAGCTATGGCGTTTCTCTCAGGTGCAGGGCATTGCCGCCAGAACCCTGGCCAAGTTGCATGACTTGGATGCCCCAATGCTGTACGCGGTTTCCTTGATGCAGCAACTGGGGATCTCAGTGCTGCTCTCCATGAGCGCCAAGCTGTTTGAGCAGTTGCGCGGCTCATGGCTCAGAGAGGCGAGCAGCGACAGGGATAAGGCGCTCTATGATGCCATAGCCCTGTGTGATTTCCCCGCCGCCTTGGTCTATTCCCTGGTCAAGCAGCATGCGCTATCACTCAATTGGCAACTGCCAACCCAGCTTGGGTTTGCGGATGCGGCCATGGTGACTCTGCTCAAGGAGCGGGACACGGCCTTTGGCTTCAGTCAGTTGTCACCCAATGCGGCAGTGCTGGCCAAAGCCGATTGTTTTGCCAAGTGTTTTTTACTGGAAGAGATGCGGCAACTGGAATTCAGGGACAGGCGGATCATGATGGCGTATCATGAGCTCACGGAACAGGAACTCATTCGTCTCAAAGGCCAGAATTACCGCAAACCCGAGCTGCTTTAAGCCGTTGCGGAGCCTGTAGGCCTTCCATGGAGGAGCTATGCCCAGTTGGCAAGCCTCGGTATTGAACCGGTTGTTAACTTACGTGGCGCGGCCATCGGTCAGTCGCGGCAGTGCCAAAGTGCCTCTGTGCGGCATTCGCCGGCGCTTACTGGAGATGGATCGCCGCTGGTTGGGCTGGCCGCAGGAACTCAAGGTCGAGCACTGGCCGCTGAGCCACTCGCCACTCATCCATTACCAGTTGCCGCAGCCAAGAGAAGTCAGCCTCTTCTATATTCGCGGCGGTGGCTTCTGTTTCAAGACACCCCATGCCCATGCCCGTTTCCTGACCGATATTATGCGGCGCAGTCTGGCGGACTGCTATGTGCCCGATTATCGTCTGGCGCCGGAGCACCCGTTTCCGGCAGCCTGTGATGATGTGCTGGAAGCTTATCGGATGACACTTGAGCATTGTGACCCGGGCAAACTGGTGCTGATGGGCGACTCTGCCGGAGGCAATTTGGCCTTGAGCCTGTTATTGCAGCTGAAACAGCTCGAGTTGCCGTTGCCGAGAGCCTGCGTGTTGCTCTCTCCAGCGCTGGATCTCGGCATCACAGGTGATACCGAGCGCATACTGGCTGCCGACGATCCCTTGTTCACCATTGAATCACTGCTCAGACTCAGAGGGGCGTATCTCGCCGGTAGTAACCCCATGTCTGAGCGGGTTTCGCCGCTTTATGGTTGCTTTAAGGACTTGCCGCCCATCTTGCTGCTGGCCGGTACCCGTGAGCTGCTGCTACAGGATGCCGAGCGCCTGCAACAGGCGGTATTGCGCGACGGAGGCCGGATAGAAGCCGGTTTCTACCTCAATATGCCCCATGTCTTTCCACTATTTGAACTCTTGCCCGAGGCCATGGAAGCCAGGGGCCAAATCGCTGCTTTTATACGCAATAATCTACTGTTATGATTGTCGTTAACTATTCAAAATAGGTGAATAGTTAACGAATTCGGTATCAGTTGAGATTTTTTGTGACTATTTATGCCGTTAAACGGCAGATATTTGCCTGCTTAATTCTCAAACTCAGATCTTTATGCACTTATAGGCCAAGGCATTGCTCCTGCATATTGATCAAACTGGTATTTTGATCACAATTTCGCTAATAATGACACCTAAGCAACACAAGTAAGTGCAGTTTTACTCACAAAAAATAAAGATTAACTGCTTAAAACGGTGGCCGACAGAGCCGCCGACAACACAAAGGATGAGAAGGAATGAGTGTAAACATGAATTTGACACGTGCCCAGTTTGATGAAGTCATGGTGCCTAATTATGCACCGTCACCCGTTATCCCGGTTCGTGGCGATGGCAGTCGTGTTTGGGATCAGGAAGGCAAAGAGTATGTCGACTTTGCCGGTGGTATTGCAGTTAACTGTTTGGGCCACTGTCATCCAGCCGCCGTTGAGGCGCTTAAGGCGCAGGGCGAAAAACTCTGGCACTTGTCCAATGTGATGACCAATGAGCCGGCACTGGCATTGGCGACCAAACTGGTTAACGCCACTTTTGCCGACAAGGTCTATTTCGCCAACTCAGGTGCCGAAGCCAATGAAGCGGCCCTGAAACTGGCCCGCCGCTATGCTCTGGATAATTTCGGCGCCGAAAAAGATCAGATTATCGCCTTCGACAAAGCCTTCCACGGCAGAACCTTCTTTACCGTCAGCGTAGGTGGCCAGGCCGCCTATTCAGATGGTTTTGGCCCCAAGCCGCAGGGGATCACACACCTGCCATTCAACGATGTTGCCGCATTGGAAGCCGCGGTGTCGGACAAGACCTGCGCCATCATGCTGGAGCCGCTGCAGGGTGAGGGCGGTATCATAAACGCCACTCCAGAGTTTCTGGCCAAGGTGCGTGAACTGGCCGACAAGCACAATGCATTGGTGGTGTTCGATGAAGTGCAAACCGGCGTTGGCCGTACCGGCGAGCTGTATGCCTACATGGGTACAGATATAGTGCCGGACATTCTCACTACGGCCAAGGCTCTGGGCGGCGGTTTCCCCATCGCGGCCATGCTGACCACGGACAAGATTGCCGCTCATCTTAAAGTGGGCACCCATGGTTCCACCTATGGTGGTAACCCTCTGGCCTGCGCCGTCAGCAACGCGGTATTTGATGTAGTCAATACCCCCGAAGTGTTGCAGGGCGTTAAGCGTCGTGAGCAACTGCTGCGTGATGGCCTGGAAAAAATCAATGCCAAGTACCAGGTGTTTTCCGAGGTGCGCGGCAAGGGACTGTTGCTCGGCGCCGTGTTGAATGAACAGTATCAGGGACGCAGCCGTGAGTTTCTGTTGGCCTCGGTCGACAATGGCCTGATGACACTGATGGCCGGTGCCAATGTGGTTCGTTTTACTCCTTCTTTGATCATCCCTGAAAGTGATATTGCCGAGGGTCTGGCACGCTTTGAAAAAGCGGTCGCCAAGGTGGTTGCCGCCTGATCCCCGTGGGCCCAGGCCCACTTAGCGCAATAGACTCACAGCTGCTGTTCTGACGGGCGGGCCCGACGGAGCAGCAACTGTGGATGAGTGGAGATTTAACCATGTTAATCATACGGCCTATCCGAGCCTCAGATTTCCCGGCGCTGCGCTGTATCGCCGAAGAATCGGGCCATGGATTCACCTCGCTGCCGGTCAATGATGAGCTGCTGACCCGCAAGATTGCCCGTTCGGAAACCTCTTTCGCCAAGGCGGTGGAAACGCCTTTTGATGAAGGCTACCTCATGGTGTTGGAAGACACAGAGACCCAGGAGGTCGTGGGCACCTGTGGTCTGGAAGCCGCGGTGGGAATGGAAGATGCCTTCTACCATTACCGTTTGGGCACAGAGGTTTATCATTCGTCGCAGATAGAAGTGCGTAACGAGGTTGAAACCCTCAGCCTGTGTCATGACTACACTGGTGCCGCCGAGCTCTGCACCCTGTTTCTGAGAGACTCCTACCGCAAGGGCAACAATGGCCGCATGCTGTCACGCAGCCGCTTTCTGTTTTTGGCCCAACATGCCAATCGGTTCGGTGAAACTGTTATCGCCGAGATGCGCGGGGTCAGTGATGAAAACGGTAATTCCCCTTTCTACGGCTGGCTGCAGCAAAACTTCCTCGGCATAGACTTTATTCAGGCCGATTACCTCTCTGGTCTGGGGCAGAAGGCCTTTATGGCCGAGATGATGCCCCGCAGCCCTGTCTATGTCTGCCTGTTGCCCGAAGCGGCGCAGAAGGTTATCGGTGAAGTGCACACCAATACACGCCCGGCCCTGAGCCTGTTACAGGCGGAAGGTTTCCGCTGGCGCAATTATGTAGATATTTTTGATGGTGGCCCCACGGTTGAATGCAACCTGGCGGACATTCGCTCCGTGCGCGAGAGTCGCCTGCTGACGGTGCGTATCGGCGATATGCCCCAATCAAAGGACAGCTTTATTCTCTCCAACACCCATTTGGCAGACTACCGTGCCGGTTCGGCCAAGCTGGCGCTGACAGACGACAGTGAAGAAGTGATCCTGTCGAGCGAGTTGGCCGCCGCACTCTTGGTGGCAGACGGGCAATCGGTCAGGGTATTGGCAATATAGGAACAGCATAATGACACAATTTATCAAGGGCCAATGGCTCGCTGGCGAAGGCCAGGCAATGAGTTCAAGCAACCCGGCCAACGGCGAAACCCTGTGGCAGGGTAATGCCGCTACCCCGGCTCAAGTTGAAGCTGCCGTTGCAGCCGCCAGAGAGGCGCAGTTTGACTGGTTTATGCTCGGCTTTGACGGCCGCTTGCAGGTGATAGAGGCCTATCGCGATCAGCTGGAAGCCCATAAGGCGGAAATCGCCGACACCATAGCGCAGGAAACCGGTAAGCCACTGTGGGAAACGGCCACTGAGGCGGGTGCCATGATAGGCAAAATTGGTCTGTCGGTCGCGGCTTATCACAAGCGTACCGGCGAAACTGAAAATGAACTGCCTGCCGGGCGGGCCGTGCTGAGACACAAGCCACACGGCGTAGTAGCGGTCTTCGGGCCTTATAACTTCCCTGGGCATCTGCCCAACGGCCATATAGTACCGGCTCTGCTGGCGGGCAATACCGTGGTATTCAAGCCATCGGAACTGACGCCAAAAGTGGCAGAGCTGATGCTCAAGCTGTGGGAGAAAGCCGGCCTGCCCGCCGGGGTTATCAATCTGGTGCAGGGCGAAGTGGAAACCGGCAAAGCGCTGGCTTCACATCCTCAGCTTGATGGTCTGTTCTTTACCGGCAGCTCCCGCACCGGCCACTTGCTGCATCAGCAGTACGCCGGTCATCCGGGCAAGATCCTTGCCCTGGAAATGGGCGGTAACAATCCGCTCATCGTCAAAGGGATCAGTGATATCAAGGCGGCCGTGCACGAAATAATTCAATCTGCCTATATCTCCAGTGGCCAGCGCTGTACCTGTGCCCGCCGACTCTACATAGAGAAAGGTGAGCAGGGCGATGCTTTGATTGCCGCACTGGTTGCGGCGGTCAAAGCGATAGCTGTCGGCCCTTGGAATGCCGAACCTCAGCCCTTTATGGGCTCGATGATCTCTGAAGCAGCAGCCAAGGGAATGGTCGCGGCGCAGCGTAATCTGCAGAATCTCGGCGGGGTCTCGCTGGTGGAACTAACCCATATTGAGAGCGGTACCGGCCTGGTGTCTCCAGGGTTGATTGATGTTACCGAGGTGATTGAACTACCTGATGAAGAGTATTTCGGACCCTTGTTGCAACTGGTGCGTTACAGCAGCTTTGACCGGGCGATTTCGCTGGCCAATGATACCCGCTATGGCCTTTCTGCCGGATTGCTGGCCGATAGCCGTGAAGACTATGACTATTTCCTGGCACGGATTCGTGCCGGCATAGTGAACTGGAACAAGCAGATCACCGGAGCCTCAGGTGCGGCGCCATTCGGCGGTGTCGGGGCATCGGGTAACCACAGAGCCAGCGCCTTCTATGCGGCCGACTATTGTGCTTATCCCGTGGCTTCCATGGAGGCCGATGGTCTGAGTTTGCCACAGGCATTGAGTCCGGGACTTAGCCTCTGACAGTGAAGGGAAGCGCAGTGGCGCTTCCCTTTTTTGAACATACCATTTGCCTTTGGGCAAACTGCATTACACAGGGAATAACCATGCATACAGATATCAATGCGCTGTTCAATGCCATGTGGCAGGACTATATCAAGATGACGCCATCGGCGGCCAAAGTGCACCAGCTGTTGGGGCAAGGCAAGGCGATTATTAACGACCATATCGCCTTGCGTACATTCAATCTGCCCAAGGTGGGCTTGGATGTGCTGGCAGCCCATTTCGAAGCGCTGGGCTATGTGGCTTGCGGCGATTATCGCTTTGAGCAGAAAAAGCTGGTGGCAAAGCACTTTGAGCATCCGGACCCGACTCAGCCCAAGGTCTTTATTTCTGAGCTGCTGGTGGAAGAGTTCAGCCCAGAGTTGCAACAGCGGGTTGCCGACTTGGTTGAGCAGATCCCAACCCAGGCTTTGACCGCAGATAACTTTACTTATTCAGGCAGACACTGGCAGCTTGACTATGACACCTACCAAGCCCTGCTCGCCGAGAGTGAGTATGCTGCCTGGGTTGCCGCCTTTGGTTATCGTGCCAACCACTTTACCGTGTCTGTGAACCATCTGGCCGAATTCAGCACCCTGGCCGCCGTGAATACTGCGCTCAAGGAGGCCGGTTTTACCCTCAACAGTGTTGGCGGTGAGATCAAAGGTTCAGCTGAAGTCTTGTTGGAACAGTCTTCCACCATGGCCGACAGAATCCCTGTCGCCTTTGATGACAAGACGGTAGAGATCCCCAGTTGTTTCTATGAATTTGCCCTGCGTTATCCCAAAGCCGATGGTGAACTCTATACCGGCTTTGTTGCGGCTTCGGCAGATAAGATTTTTGAGAGTACCAACGTCAAGTCGTAACAGTGCTTAATTAGTTACAGAATGGCCTCCTTAATTAAGGAGGCTTTTTTGTAAGTAAACAAAACACCATGCTTAATATAGTGAAGCATTAATGTTTTTATGATGTTTTAATTATGTTTTATGTTGGTGTTGATTTGCCAAGGTTAATTTATTTTTATGATGTTTTTTATGATATATACCCAGTTTTTAATCTATTTAGACTAGTCATTAAGTGTTGGTGTTGATCACTGTGTTTTTCATGATTATGCTGTTTACATAAGTAACAATATGTATTGAATACATTCGAGCTAATATCGAGACGCTATTCCGTTTGGGGCGGCGGAAAATCACATGAATAAGAGAAATAAGTCGAATAGTAAATTGCAGAGCTTGGTCAAGTTGGCCATGCCTTTGCTGTTGTTTTTGGCTTTTTCTAATGCAGCGATATCTAATGAGTTTGAAGAAGTTAATACGCTGATATCTATTGCCAAACAGAACGCGTCACCGGTAAATCAGTTGGCAATCTATTCTCTCTCCTTGCCTTGTATTATGGCCGTTAAACTGGCGGATAACGCCGTCTTGGCCGAAGTGTTTAAAGCCATTACAGTCAGTTGGTTTATTTTGTTCTTATGCGGGCCCCGTATTCCCAACCTGGGTGTCCCGCAACTTTCCTTTGGTTGGATGCCCTATTGGGCGCAATTACTCCTTGAATGGGTAAAACCTATTCGTGGCAGTACCTCTTAGACTGGAATTACCTCCAGATTAATTCGTTTTAAATAAATTAAGGCTTTTAAATATGAGATCCGGTAAATATCACCGCGATCTGGCCTTGTCACGCATAATAAAAAGTAAAAAAGCAAAGACGAGCTTCCCTTTGCTGGGCTTACTATTGCTTGCGGGACAAGCTCAGGCGGTTAATGAGTTTGAACTCAAACAGGAAGAATTCGGCGAATGGACTGCCTATTTCAATGCGTCTTATACCCGCAATGTCTACAGTGAGTCGGCCTTCGATGCGTATCGGGCTTATAGCCTGGATGCCAGAGTCGATTACAACAGTGATTGGGGCAGTGTGCTGCTGACCTTTGGCGGTGAAAAAGAGACGCTGCACGGTAAGGAGTCGAGCTTTTTTGATCCCTTGCTCGAGTATCGAACGCCACTCTATTCTCTGACCGAGACTCTATCACTCAAGGGCAGTGTCGGTGTCTATCTGCCGGCGGCGCATTACACCAAGCTGGATAGACTGGAGTATGCCCCCAGAGTGGCGGCCTATCTCTTCTATCGCCCTGAGGGCAACTTCAGCTTCTACCTGTCTCCCAGATACAGGTACAACGCCTACAAGTACAAGACCGCCGGTGAGCGGGTGCTGATTGAACATCAGGTCGATCTGGTGGCCGATGCCTATTGGCAGTTTGCCAGTAATTGGTACCTGGATATCAGCGGCCGCTATCGGATGTCGAAGAATTACCGTGGTCGTCGTATGGATGACCAATTCACCTTTGCCCAGGAACTGGGATGGATGCCTGCCGAGAGTTGGACATTGGCCATTGGCCATAACAACAGCGGCCGTTTCTACCACCCGGAACTGGGGCCTTCCGAAGGATTTGAGCTGTATGACAAGCGCAGCTCCACCTTCTATTTCTCAGTAACAAAATACCTATAAACTCAATTTATTCAGAGGATTAAATGAAGAAGTCAAGTCTGAGCCTGGCGATAGCAGCCAGCCTGGCACTCGCAGGATGTGGGGCAGGAGAAGAACCGTACAAGGAGTTGCCCAAAGATGAGAAACAGATTAGCAGCGACTCGATAGAGAAGGCCGGTGAGCGCCAATACCTCTATATCCGCAGTGTCGGCAAGGCGCCGCGTTATGCCGCCGCTATCCGCGGCTTCAGCCAGGGGGATCCCAAGTTGGTGACCCTGCACAAGACAGAGAATGGTATTCAGGTTCGCCAGTTGGACCGGGACGCCATAGGTCTTGGTCATGACAGCCGCTACCAGGAGGGCATCAACCAGGCCCCGGTACTGACTATCCCCGGTGAGTACATAGACTTCAGATGTACCGAAGACAAGTGGCGTGAATGCATCAACGTTGAGCAGGTCAATACAGATGCCAACCTGACCTGGCAGGATAAGCGCTTCTTTGTGCCTGACTTTGCCGACACCAAGATTGCCGAGCTGGGGATCAACGATATCTTTATGTTTGGTGAGTGCGTCACCGAAACTGAATCCCCAAAACTGGTCAATGCCGGAGCCTACAAAGGCTATGAAATGGACTTGGACAAGGGCGTGATCAACTTCGAGATTGAACACACCTATCAGGCATCGGGCCAGTGTTTCAATCAGTTTTACGGTGGCAATCTGGATAATCTGTCGTTCACCACCACGGAATTTATCTCCATAGTGGCGCTGGATCAGCTGGCCAGTGAAGATTATCAACCCATTCCTTACAGCGAGCACGAGAAGGGCACCTTTGGTTTCTTCAACTCCAGTCACAGCTATCGGGACAGAACCGACTCAGAAGGGGTGGATGGCTATGTTCGTACCTACCTGAACCGCTTCAACCCGGCTAAGGGTGAGTTGGTGTACTACTTGTCCAACAACTTCTATGAGCCCAAGAACAAGCCTTTCCTGGATGCGGCTATCGAATCTGTGACCGCGATGAATATCGCCAACAGCCGTTATCATACCGGCTTGCCACAGATTAAGCTGGAGCAGGCGGGCGATAAACGCCATGGCGATCTGCGTTATAACCATATCACTCTATTTGATGAGCCTCTGGATAACGGTCTGGCCGGTTACGGTCCATCAGCAGCCAACCCACTGACAGGGGAGATTGTCAGCGCCAGGGTTAACCAATACAGCTCCAACCTCAAGCAAGGCGCGGTGCGTTACTATCGGCAACTGATGCTGGATTATAACCGCGGCAAGTTGGATGCGGCTTCGGTCGAAGCGCTCACCGGCGTGCCTTATCAGCAAGCCGTGGTTAAGCCAGTGGCTTCCACCACATTGCAAGCTGTGCCTGCGGCGCTGGACAAGCCCGCCGATGTGATGGTCGCCGCCACTCCGGCAGCTCTGCCACTCAAGCCCGCTGAGCAGCAGTTCAACGCCTTGGCCGACTTCGATGAAGCCAGCCGTGACTATTGGTCCGAGCATACTTTGATGCATGTCGACACTGTGTTTGCCGCAGGTGGTCAGCAAAGAATGCTGCCGGCCGGTGTCAAGGACCACAAGATTGATTGGCAGAATGCCGAGTTGTGGGTCAATGGTGATGTTGGCGGTAAGCTGCAGGCATTCGAGAAGCTGAGCCTGGATCTGCAGGATAGCCTGAGCACTGCGCTGGCCGCCCAGGCCTTTGCCGGTACCCTGACCCATGAACTGGGCCACAACTTCGGCCTGAGACACAACTTCGCCGGTAGCCGCGATGGTGACAACACCTTCAACCAACAGGAAATGGAAACACTTAACCAGGCCTTTGCCGGTGCCGGTTATCCTGATCTGAAAGTGAACGCCGAGTTCTCCAGCCAGATGGACTACAACGTTAACCGTTTTGCGACCACTTTTGAGCCCTATGACCTGGCGGCGCTGCGTTTCGGTTATGCCCGTGAAGTTGAGGCCGACAACGGCGACTTTGTCTCCCTTAAAGACGAAGATGCCAAGCGTCGTGATGAGCTGCAAAAAGGAGTGATCCAGGGCGAGACACGTTTCGGTGCGCTCTACAACATTGCCCGCGACCACAAGCTGCGCAGCTATGCCTTCTGTACCGACGAGCATGTGTCGCTCAACAGCAACTGTAACCGCAGTGATGCCGGTCAGAACCTGGATGACATCGCCCAGTTCTATATCGACAGATATCAGGACAGCTATGAAACCAGTAACCTGAGACATAACCGTCAGTCGCTTTATGAAGACCACAGCCTGGGTTACACCATTGCCCGCAAGCGTCAGTTTGATGAGATCCGCCAGTTTATCGAAGATGTCAGCTTCCTCGAGGGGCTGTTCGACTTGCCGGAAAACTTCTTCGCCAACGACTGTCAGCTGAAAGTCGCAGCCGGCCAGGATGCCTGGTATTGTGCCAACCAAAGGGCGATGAACAAGGCGGCAGACCTGTTCCTGCGCCTTGCCGGTGAAAATGATGCCGTGGTAGATGTCACCTTCCGCACTGCAGATGGCCAGGCAGCCCTGAGACAGCAGTACAACTTTGCCAAGTTGCTGGAGCAGTATCGCTTCAAGAGCGCCGACATGACCATGAAGTTTGCTCCGGGTGAAGTGATCAGCAGGTTTGCCGACTCTCCAGAGGCATTGAAGGAACTTATCATCAACTATGGTATCAAGGAAGAGTTCCGGGATATGTTGAGCGCCGATGTGACCTTCGCCGGTCGTTTGCTGAACGGGATCAAGGCGCCTGAAGGCTCGCCCAACCATCCTTATGTCAACGAGCGTGATGTGCTTGGGGTATGGCCGGACAAACTGCTGGCAGTGCGTGCCTTGGTAAGTCGCACGACTCCGAGATCGACTTCCAGCCGTGGTCACAAGGCGCTGGTGGATCTGCCACAAACCGGCAAGCTGTTCGAAGATATGCTTTGCCGCATGGCGCTGGGTAATGGCCCGGATCTGGTTAGCAATGGCAAGCCTTTGTTTGCCGATGCCTGCAACAGCAGCCCTGAGCTGGAAACGTATCTGCCTTACTACAGCGATTTTGCCAGCCAGAGCATAGAGCCTCTGCCCAATTATGACCGTACAGTATCGCGCTTCTTCGGCTTTGATACCGTCAATGGTCAACCCAAAGGCAAGAGCAACCTGCTGCAGATGATGCTGAGACAAGTGGTGTTGGCATCGGTCGATAGCGACTATCAGGGTGAGCAGAAGGCCAGGGTATGGCGTGAATATGTCGGTATTCATCAGGCTGCCCCTGGGCTGGATATGCAGGCCCAAGTGTCCCTTAACGGTAAAATCTACGCCGCGACCGCCGAGAATAAGTTGGCGCTGGCGCTGATTGCCCGCATCAAGGAGGTGGAGCAGTTTATCGCCTCGGCTTCTCCTGAACTGCTGGCGCAGCAGCTCAAGGGCGGCACTGTGGGTGAGATACTCAATGGTCAACTGAGCCGCGATCGTCTTGCTCTGAGCTACCTGCCTGTACTCGATTGAGCCAAGGTCTGACAGCTTGATAACAAAGAACCCAGCCTAGGCTGGGTTCTTTATTTTTGTCTGAGTGACTCTTTGAGGAGCCAGGCTAACCTTCAGGCCTTGAAGGTCAGTGAAACCTTGAGTCCGCCCAGTGCCGGGCTCTTGCAGAAGTCGATATCCAACTGATACTGCTCGGCAATATCCTTGACTATCGACAACCCCAGCCCATGACCATTGATCTCTTCATCCAGGCGATTGCCGCGGCGGGTGAGGGTTTGCATGTTTTCCTCTGCCACTCCTGGGCCGTCATCTTCGACGCTGACATACACCAGTCCCTGATGTTGCCACACCCTCACCAACACCTGGCTTGAGGCCCACTTATAGGCGTTGTCCAACAGGTTACCGAGCAGTTCCATGCCGTCTTCTCTGTGGATTGGCAGTCTGGGAATACCATCACTGATATCGAAGCGCCAGCTAATCTGCTTGTGTCTATGCACCTTGTCCAGGGTCTGGCACAGGCTCTCCAGATCCCTTGGCAGCACCAACTGTGCCGCCGGCAGCATATCGCCTGTGATCCGCGCCGCCGCCAGTTTACGCTCTATCATCTTGTGGATCTGATCCAGTTGTTGCTCCAGTGCCCTGGCGGTATCGGGATCTTTCAGCCCCAGCGCTTCTACCTGCTGGCGCATCACTGCCAGTGGCGTCTTCAGGCCGTGGCTGAGATTGCCCAGATTGTTGCGGCTGCGCTGAATTTGGTTACTCGTGTATTCGAGCAGCTCGTTGTAGGTTTCGGCCAGAGGTTTGACTTCGGGAGGAATAGTCTCCAGCGACAGCGAGTTGATCTCCCCCTCCCTGAGTTTGGCCAGCGCCTGTTTTATCTGCTTCACCGGCTTGAAGGATTGCCGCAATACCAGAAATATTCCCAGGATCATTGCCAGCAACATGGCCAGGTTGACACTCAGTTTGGTGCCATAAACCTCGGTAAATACCTTGCGGCCTATGCTGAGATCCTGTGCCACCGTCAGGGTGGCATTGATCTTCTTGCTACTTGAGGTCAGCCCCAATGACAATAGCTGAATGTCGTGATTCTGTGGCCCTTTGGTTTGCCAGGCACGGGTTTGCCCTGGCTCCAATTGCACTATTTCCAGGCGTTGATCCCACAAGGAGCGGGAGCGGATCTCCCGATCCGGCAGATTGAGCTGGTAGTAGCGCCCGGAATAGGCGGGTTTGTAGAAGCCGGAAAGCAGGCTCTGATCTATCAGGATCTCACCGTCATTGAGGTGAGTGGCCAGCGCCACTTGCTCCAGATCTTCCTGCAAGCGGTTGATAATAGAGTCGTGAAATGCCTGGCGCAGCATGGATTCCATAAACGCCAGGCCTATCAGGGTACTCAGTAACACCAGTGCTGTCAGCCACAGGCTCAGCTTGGTGCGGATGGACATCATCAGGATTGGCTGCCGTGAAAGATATAACCTTGGCCGCGACGGGTTTCTATCGCTGTCTTACCCAGTTTCTTGCGCAGATGGGTGACATAGACCTCGACCACATTGCTCTCTTTCTCATCATCAAACTGGTACAGCTTGTCGGTGATCTGTGCCTTGGAAAGCAGCTTCTTGGGTGACATCAAGAAGATCCTCAGCAAGCGAAACTCCATGGCGGTCAGGTCGAAACGTTGACCATTGACAGTCACAGTCTGCTCGGCTTCATCCAGACTGACGCCGCCGAAGTTTAATTGCTTGCCGGGCACAGTGGCACGTCCATGGGTGCGGTGGATTATCGCCTGCAGTCTGGCCAGCAGTTCCTGGGTGTGAAAGGGTTTGCCCAGATAGTCGTCGGCGCCGGCATTGAAGCCTTCAACCTTTTCATGCCACTGGCTGCGGGCGGTCAGCATAATCACAGGAGTGGTCAGCCCCTGCTGACGCCATTTTTCCAGCAACTGCAAGCCGTTGCCATCGGGCAGGCCTATATCGAGAATGATGCAGTCATACTGGGTTTCTTTGACCAGATAGTCGGCTTCTATGGCTTTGTCGGTCACATCCGTGACATAGCCTGCTTGCTTTAGTTGTTTTGCCAGTTCTTCAACCAGCAGGGCATTATCTTCAACGAGTAGAAGTTTCATTGGGACGACATTCGCTCGGTAATGGGATTAGATCATCGTGTAAACCTGTGCCTGCATTCAGACTCAGACTGACGATATGGCCATGTTCGACTTTTATCTGCAAATCATAACGCCATTCACCCTCTTTCTGATAGAGATGAGCGTCAATCAATTTGCCATGGCACACCCATTGTAGCTGAGAGAGAGTGGCATCCAGGGAGAGGATCGTCCCGGATTTCACTAATTCCTTGGCGATATCGTGATCGGGTTCCAGGTGGGGACTGACCACTTCAGCCTTTGCAGTGCTCAAAGTCAGGCTAATAAAGCAAATGAAAAATAGCCCTCTCAATTGATGCTCCTGAAAAACAAAAGTGGCCAAGGTTATTACCTTGGCCACTCTATAGAATCAGGCTTAAATCAAGCTGAAGCTGGCTTAGCGGGTACCGTAAACTACTATGGTTTTACCGTGCGCCTGGATCAGGTTCTGCTCTTCCAGCATCTTGAGGATGCGGCCCACGGTTTCGCGGGAGCAGCCAACAATCTGACCGATTTCCTGACGGGTGATCTTGATCTGCATGCCGTCTGGATGTGTCATGGCATCAGGCTGTTTAGCCAGATGCAACAGGGTCTGAGCGATGCGACCGGCCACGTCGAGGAAGGCCAGGTTGCCCACTTTCTGGCTGGTGCTTTGCAGACGGTGTGCCATCTGAGCGGCCAGCTTCATCAGGATCTCAGGGTTAACCTGGATCAGCTGCTTGAACTTCTTGTAAGAGATCTCAGCAATTTCACAGGCTTGCTTGGCGCGAACCCAAGCGGTACGCTCGGCTTGCTCTTCAAACAGACCCAGTTCACCGATAAAGTCGCCCTGATTCAGGTAAGAGAGGATCATTTCCTTACCTTCTTCATCTTTAATCAATACGGCAACAGACCCTTTTACTATGTAATACAGAGTGTCTGAATCTTCACCAGCATGGATCAGAGTGCTTTTGGCTGGATACTTATGAATGTGACAGTGTGATAAAAACCACTCCAAAGTCGGATCTGGTTTTGGCTTACCAATCAGAGCCATGCCTATGTTCCTCGATTGATTAAAACGAAAGTAAGGATATTCTAAATAAGGATTTTACGTCAATATCAAAGAGTAAACTTTGAACCAGGTCTTAGTTTAGACTGAGTGAATCAACGCAATTAAATCGCTAATCTTGGTTATCATTCTGATACTTTAGTGATACATGTCAACCAATACAGATTAAAAGCCCCTGGAATCGCTCCAGTCTGTAGGTTAAATCACATCTTCTTCACCTTGCTCACAATTCGCCAAGCCCATTGAGGGCTACTATTAGCGTTTTATTGTTGGATTGACCTCGACTTTCACGCCGGGTTCGGGCTAATTTATGAGTCTGTATGCATAGATTATCAAAGGGTATCAGAGTGAAATCTCCCTTAATTGCAGCGGCTGCCATGTTGGCCTTGAGTCTGTTCAGCGGACAGTTACAGGCCTTTGCCATTCCCCAGCCAAGCAAGGAAATTGCCGCCAGCAAACTGGCCTATATTCAGCTCAATGCCGCCAATGGTGAAGTGGAAGCTCAGTACCTGCTAGGTTTGATGTACCTCTCCGGCCGTTTCGTTGCCGAGGACAAAATTGCCGGCCTCGCCTGGTTGACCAAGGCTGCCGAAGGGGGCGAAACCAAGGCGCAGCAAACCCTGGCAGACCTGGCATTTGAAGGCAAGTTGATGCAGCGGGATTTGGCGCTGGCCGAGCGTTGGTATCTGCCGTTGGCGGAGCAGGGCAACCATTGGGCCAGGTTCAGACTGGGCTTTCTCTATGCTTCAGGTGGTGAAGGGGTTAACCGCCATTGCGGCAAGGCTGTGGCGTTTTTCAGCTCGGCCGGTGATGACATCTCTCTTGGTAATGCAGCCTGGATCCTGGCCACTTGTCCCGAAGCCAAGTACCGCGATGGTGGTCGGGCGTTGGCGCTTGCCAAGCAACTACTGGAAGACAACAATCAGGACCCCACCAATCTCGATAACTTGGCGGCAGCTTACGCCGAATTAGGGGATTTTACCGCCGCGGTGGCGACTCAGCAGCAGGCCATTGCAGCGCTGGAGCAGTCGCAGGATCTCAGTAAGGCGCTTGAATTCCGGCAGCGGCTGGAGAGTTATCGCAGTCACAAGCCTTACCGTGAAGTGGTGCCCTTGATGGAATAACGCCCATTGTGAATGCTTCAAGCCGATACGGATAATCCCTTTGCCGAACGCTGGGGTTTTGGTTGAAGTTTTAGCTGTGGTTGATTGTGTTTGCGTCAGAGGAAGAAACTGACGCTTGCATGGGGAGCACGAATTCGGGCAATAAAAAATGCCCATTATGGGCATCTAAAATAGGGTAGGTTGTTGACATACTCGAGGGAACAAACAGATCAAGATGGGGGAATCTATCCCCAAGAGTATGTCAACCATCAGTATTTCGCCTGAAATCCCGATGACTGTAATTTACCCCTTTAGACTTAAATCAAACTTAATCGAGTCTGAAGCCAAAATTTATCTGCATCCAGCCTATTCAATATCCTGCTCCAGCAGGGCTTGGCGCTTATCCATCAGGTCTTTGATCAGCGGTGTCAGAATAAGCTCCATTGCCAGTGACATCTTGCCTCCCGGCACGACCAGGGTGTTAACCCTGGACATAAAAGCCCCCTGGATCATCTTCAAATAATAGGGGAAGTCGACATTGTTGATGCCGCGAAAGCGGATCACCACAAAGCTTTCGTCCAGGCTGGGAATATCCTTGGCGCTGAAGGGGTTGGAGGTATCTACCGTAGGAACCCGCTGAAAATTGATATGAGTGCGGGAGAATTGTGGCGTCATATGATTGATATAGTCGTCCATCGAACGCACGATTGAGCCCATCACTTTTTCACGGGTATGGCCGCGCTCAGAGGTATCGCGAATGATCTTCTGGATCCACTCCAGGTTGACTATGGGTACCATGCCAATCAAGAGATCCACGTGCTGGGCAACATTGCTTTCGCCGGTCACTACACCGCCGTGCAGCCCCTCGTAGTAGAGCATATCCGTGTCTTCCGGCAGCGGTCGCCACTGAGTAAAGGTACCCGGCATCTGGTTGTAAGGCACGGCTTCATCGAAGGTATGCAGGTAGGAGCGGGTTTCCCCTTGTCCCGTGCCGGCATAGTCGGAAAAACACTTCTCCAGACGGGCAAAGTCATTGGCTTCCGGGCCAAAATAGCTGATGTTGCGGTTTTCGGCCTTGGCCTTGCGGATCATCACTTCCATTTCGGCGCGGGTATAGTGGTGAAAGCTGTCCCCTTCCACCATGGCCGCGTTGATCCCCAGTTGTCTGAAGATGTGACTGAAGGCGGTTGTGGTAGTCGTGGTTCCGGCACCCGATGAACCTGTCACTGCGATAATTGGATGTTTTGCAGACATTTTTCCTACCTGTTTCAAAGAGCTTGGGCTGCGGGCCGACGCTGTGGTTATCTGACCCGTTAACCTTTAGTTAACTACTTATAAAGGAATGCAGGGGGACGGGTCAATCGTCGACAAGTGGGGTACGCCGCATGATCTCCTCGCGGGAGCGGATGGCAACAGACTCGTCATCTTCGCTGAATTCTACCAGTAAATGGCCGCTCTTGAGCGCCAGGCGGCACTTGCCGATGGCCTGCTCCAACGCCTTGTCACCCAGCGCATCGAAACTGCCGTCTTCCACCTGGGAAAGCAGGTATTCCTTAATCAGGTTATCCAGGGTTTCCTTGGGCAGTTGCAGCAGGGATTCATAGGGTATCAGCATGGGTTGACTCCGTCAGATAACGCAGCAATCGCTGCTCCAGATAATAGCGTGGCTGCCACGGTGTGCCGCCCTCGATAAAGCCCACATGGCCGCCATTGGCATGCAGCTCATATTCGACGCAGGCGGGCAGATGCTCCAATGAAGGGATTACGGCGTCAGTCATAAAAGGGTCGTCTGCTGCATGCAGTATCAGGGTCGGTTTGGCTATCTTACCCAATAAAGGCAAGGCGCTGGCCCTTTGATAATAGTCATCGACACCGTTGAAACCGTGCAGCGGTGCAGTCACCTGATGGTCAAAATCATAAAAGGTGTTCAGCCGTTTGATGGCTTCACCATTCAGCGGCAACTGGCTGTTGCCCCGCTCGAGTTTCAGCAGCATTTTTTGCTGCAATTGGCGGATAAGATAACTTTGATAAACTTTGGAGAAGCCTTTCTCCAACCGCTTGGCACAGGATGCCAGCGCCAGCGGTGCCGATACCACGGCGGCGCGGCTGAGCAGGCTTTTATCTGCAAATTCTCCCTGGTACTTGGCCAGTACATTGCCGCCGAGACTGTAACCCACCGCCAGCAGAGGCGAATGGGGATAGCGCTGCTTCAGGGTTTGCAGGCTATGGCTGATATCGGCCGTATCACCACTGTGGTAACTGCGCGCCAGGCGATTGTCTTCACCCGAGCAGCCTCTGTGATGGTGCACTACGGCTGCCAGCTCCTGCTTCTGACACTCGCACAGCAGGCGGCGGATATAGTGGGAGTCGGCGCTGCCTTCCAGCCCGTGCAGTATTACCAACAAGGGCTTACCTGGGATTGGCGTCTTGAGCCAGTCGAGGTCGATAAAGTCGCCATCTTCCAGCTCCAGCCGCTCACGCCGCAGCGGTAGCCCTGCCACCTTGGTCAAAACAGGTATGATCGTTTGAAAATGGGGGCTCCTGGCCCACCAGGGCGGACGAAAACTACTGCTCATGGGATCTCGCTTGCGAAATGGCCTATTGCCGTGGGCACTTTGCTGTGGTTAATTGGTTATTGGCAGGATTGTAACACAGATGTCAGCACAGCTGAGTGCAGGGGAATGACAGGAGGACAGGCATGCAAAGACGGCAGTTTCTGCTTTGGGCTTTGGGGGGAACCAGTGCATTGGCATTGGGTGTCAGCCTCTATGAGGAGGAGGAAATCGCCAACTTGAGTGAGCACGAAAAGCCCCATGACCTTCTGCTTGGTGCCTTGATCCCCGTGTTGCTGGAAGGAGCGTTGCCGGAGATTAACAAACATAGAAGCAGTGCCATCAATCGCACTCTGGATGCGGTCAATCAAACCCTGAAATGGCTACCTAAGGCCCAGCGTCAGGAGTTGGAACAACTGCTCGACATCCTGGAAAACCGCTTTGGTTTACTCTTGCTGAGTGGCAGCATGACGCCTCTAATGCTGCGCAGCCCCAATGAATTGGTCGAGATGCTGGAATCCTGGCGCAGCTCTTGGATGGAGCTGCTGCAACAAGCTTATCTCGGTCTCAGAGAGTTGTTGATGGCAAGCTATTATGCCTGCCCTGAGCATTGGGACAGACTCAACTATAACAAGCCAAAACTGGCACTCTGATACCCGACTGGAGACACATTTGCCGATAGCTGATCCCATTTTGGCCGGGCTGGCCGCAGGTTGGAAACATACAGATGGAGCCTCTTTGACCGAGGATCTTGAACTGGAGACGGATGTTGTCATCATAGGCACAGGTGCCGGCGGTGGCACGGCGGCTGAAGTATTGACTCAGGCGGGGCTCAGAGTCTTGCTGTTGGAGGCCGGGCCGCTCAAGTCATCCTCTGACTTTGTCATGGAGGAGCGCCGCGCCTATCCAGAACTCTACCAGCAAGCGGCGGCCATGAAGACCCAGGATAAGGGGATCAGTATTTTCCAGGGTAAGTCGGTCGGCGGCTCCACCACAGTCAACTGGACTACTTCGATTCGCACCCCCAAAGCCACTTTGGATTATTGGCAAAGCCTTGGGGTTAAAGGTTTGTCCCGCAGCGAGCTGGATCCCTGGTTCGACAAGATGGAGCAAAGGCTCAATATCAGTCGCTGGCCGATAGATCCCAACCGCAACAACCAGGCCCTCAGGGATGGCTGTGTCGCGCTTGGCTGGGACTACACAGTTATCAAACGCAATGTGCTGGGCTGCTGGAACACGGGGTACTGCGGCATGGGCTGCCCGGTGAATGCCAAGCAATCCATGCTGGTCACCACAATACCGGCTGCCCTGAATGCCGGGGCAGAGCTATACAGCCATGTTCGCGCCGAACGCTTCGAGCATCATGGTGAGCGGGTTTTTGCCCTTAGAGCCGAGGCGCTCGATGGCTATAACAAGCCTACAGGTGTCAAATTGATGATCCGCGCCCGTCATTATGTGGTGGCGGCCGGAGCAATCCACACTCCGGCATTGCTGCTGCGCTCACAAATGACAGATCCCTATCAGCGCCTCGGCAAGCAGACCTGTTTACACCCAACCGTACTCAGCGGCGCCCGCTTTCGGGAAGCAATCAATGCCCACTCCGGTGCACCGCAGTCGATATATTCGGATCAGTTTGTTTGGCAAGATGGTGCCACTGGTCAACCTGGATATAAGCTGGAGGTACCGCCGGTGCATCCTGTGCTTATTGCCTCCAAGACCTTGGGCTATGGGCCACAGCATGCCGAGCTGATGTCCTGGTTCAATCATCTGCAGGTCACCATAGCCCTGATCCGGGATGGCTTTTCGCCGGAATTGCCCGGTGGCCAGGTATTGCTGACAGATAAAGGTACTGCCCTGGATTACCCCCTGACGCCGGCCTTGTTTGCCGCCGCCAGAAGGGCCTTTGCCAGCATGGCCGAGCTGCAGTTTGCCGCAGGCGCCGAGCAGGTTATGCCCATCAATGAGGGCGCCGGAATTTTGTCCTCCTGGCAAGAGGCCAAACAGGTTATTGCCGAGATGCCGCTGGCGCCACTGAAGACCATAGTGGCTTCGGCGCATGTGATGGGTGGCTGCGCCATGGGGGAAGACAGGCAGTTATCCTGGGTGAACAGCGAAGGCCAGGCGCATTACTACAGCAATCTGTCGGTGATGGATGGCTCTGTATTCCCCAGCAGTTTGGGAGCCAATCCACAGCTGAGTATCTATGGTTTGACTGCACGCAACGCCAGCTTGCTGGCTCGGAGGCTCAAGCCTGAGCCAGCAGAGCAGGATGTTGCTGAGGGCTGAGGTTGAACTGTGCCAGATAGGTACTGAGATTGTGTTGCTTGTCTTCAGTGACGCTGCGAGGCAGGCCATTGAGTTTGTGCAATATCAGCTGCTGCCCTCTGCGTTCCATCATCAGCTCGACATCCAACATCTGTTGGTACTCGGCTTGTCCCAGGTTGGGTTTGGCCAGGCGTCTCAGCCGCCGATAGGGGCGCAGAATGCCGCTTTCCCACTGCTCAACTTCGCTGTGGAGCTGGGCCCATGAGCCCTGGTTAAGACTAACGCCTTTGTTGTCCAGGGTCAGCGCCAGCAGCAAGAGGTTGACTATCAGGCCGTGTTCATCCTGCAGCTTTATCAGCAGGCTTTCCAGCGCCGGGTAAAGTGTTTCACATTCCTGCCAAAGACTAGAGGTAAACAGACTCGTATGTGGCACGCTTTTCTCCTTGCTTGCAATCTCAACACCCGGGTTTCCCCGGCTCAAAGGCCTGACTCGGCTTCGATGGTGTCTATCTCTTCCTGAAGTTCCAACCAGTTCATTTCACTCTCTTCCAGCGCCTGCGAAAGTTGGGTGCGCTCGGCGAGGATCTCCGTCAGTCTGGGCTTTTGTTCGGCCTCGTAGAGAGAAGTATCCGCCAGCAGATTTTCCAGCTCCGCCAATCTGTCGGTAGCCTGGCTCTGCTCGGCTTCCAGTTTGGCCTGACGTTTCTTCAGCGGTGATAGCTTTTGCCTCAATTCAGCTTCCAGGCGCTTTTGCAGCTTCTTGTCCTGGGCCGGTGAGGCTTCGTCAACCTGAGACACACTTGCCGTTGCGGCTTTGGCGGCATCCAGCAACCACTGGTGATAGTCATCCAGATCGCCATCGAACATCCGCACTTCGCCGCCATCGACCAGGTAATAGTCGTTGCAGGTGAGTCTCAGCAGGTGACGGTCGTGGGACACTATCACCATGGCGCCTTCAAAGCCCTGCAGCGCTGCGGTCAGGGCGTGGCGCATCTCCAGATCCAGATGGTTGGTGGGCTCATCGAGCAGCAATAGATTGGGGCGTTGCCAAACCAGCAGCGCCAGCACCAGACGGGCCTTTTCACCACCGGAGAAGGGACGCACTTGGGCAAGTGCCATATCGCCCTGGAACCCAAAACCACCGAGGAAGTCTCTCAACTCCTGCTCGCGGGCATTGGGTGCCAGGCGCTGCAGATGCTGCAGCGGGGTATCATCCAGCTGCAGAAACTCTATCTGATGCTGGGCAAAGTAACCGATATTGAGCCCGGGATTGGGTTCGTACAGGCCGCGCATGGGCGAGAGCTGCTCAGACAACAACTTAATCAGGGTGGATTTACCGGCACCGTTGCGCCCCAGCAAACCGATGCGGGCGCCGGGTACCAGATTGAGATGCACCTTGTTGAGAATAGCCTTGTCGCCGTAGCCGACCGACACATCTTCCATCTTCACCAAGGGGTTGGGCAGCGCATCCGGCTCGCGAAATTCCATATAGAAAGGGCTGTCGGCCTTGGAAGGCATCAACTCAGTCATCCTTTCCAGTGCTTTCAGGCGGCTTTGGGCCTGTTTGGCCTTACTGGCCTTGTAACGGAAGCGGTCCACAAAAGACTGCATGTGCGCACGCTCTCGCTGCTGGCGCTCATAGGCCACCTGTTGCTGGGCCATACGCTCGGCGCGAGTGTGTTCAAAGGCGCTGTAGTTACCCTTGTAGAAGTTGAGTTTCTGGTGTTCCACATGGACGATTTCGTCCACTATGGCATCGATAAAGTCACGGTCGTGGCTGATCAGCACCAGCGTACCCTGATAGGATTTAATCCAACCCTCCAGCCAGTACATGGTATCCAGATCCAGGTGGTTGGTGGGTTCATCGAGCAGCAATAATTCCGAGCGACACAGCAGTGCCTGCGCCAGATTGAGACGCATCCGCCAGCCGCCGGAGAAACTCTTCACCGGATGGCTCTGCTGGGCCTCGGTAAAGCCAAGACCTGCCAGTAGGGTACCGGCACGGGCGCGTATGCTGTAGCCGCCTACGGCATCAAGCTTGCCGTGCAGTTCGGCTATCCTGTGGCCATTATCCTCTGCTTCAGCTTTCGCCAGCTGGGTTTCGAGCTCGCGAAACTCACGATCGCCATCGAGCACATATTCCAGTGCCGATACCTCCAGCGCCGGGGTTTCCTGGGCGACAGTTGCAATGCGCCACTGGGATGGCACACTGATCTCGCCTTTGTCCAGGTGTAGTTGCCCTAAAATCAGGGCCAGCAATGAGGACTTGCCCGTACCGTTGGCGCCGACTAATCCCACCTTGTGGCCGGGATAAATAGTCAATGAGGCCTCGTCAAGCAAGGTCTTGGTGCCACGGATCAACTGGGCATCGGAAATGGTGATCATGAATACTGCTTTGGAATACGCTGAATTTATGGGGCCAGATGATAGCCCAGAACCCCGGCCTCAGGCTATAGCAGCAACACTTTGCTGTGAGCTGGCACCTGGGTGTAAAAGTAGGTCATCATTTCGAATGAAAGACTCCCCTCAAAAGTATAGTTTTACGGCTAACGACGCGAAAAATATCGGAAAAAGCCAAAGTTTCAGATATTTCTGAGCTGCTTTTTGTAAAAACTTGCAGTACCATCCAGGCGCGCTCAAAAAAGCGCCACAGGAAACAAGGAGTTTTACCAAGGGGTAACCTAATTACCTTGGGGCAGACAGGGAGAGTCGTAGATGGGCGTAATCCGCGTAGTCAGCATGGCTGAGTTGCATCTCAGCGATGCCGGGCAGATTGAGGCTAACTGGCAAAGCTTGAGCCATGAACAACTGGTATCTTTGGCGCCGTCCGGGCGCTCGCTCGAGCAGCTCAAGCGGGAACTGGCCGATGGCAGCAGAGTGATCCTCAGTGATACTCCAACCTTGCCACTATTTCGTTATCAATCAGGCGAGTGGGTTACCAACATTCAAGAAGGTATTTCCCCTCACGCTGTTAATCAGATCCAAAAGCGTTTTGCCTCTGCAGGCAGCAGTGCTCACTTTAAGACATCCACCGGCAGCCTGGCCCCGGCCATCGAACCTGTTTACAGCCCGGATCCCAGCCTTACTCAGATTGCGCCCACCACGGCGCCAACGGCCAAAATCAGCCCCAAGTTCGCTCAAGCCAGACGCAGGTTGGAGTTGGAACTGGTTTACGATGACAAAGAGGAGACGGCGGCCGGTAAGGTGCCCTATAGAGTCGAATTCAGTGATGGTTCGCAAAAGAGCGGGGTATTGAATGCCAAGGGCTGGGCCTGCCTGGAAGATTGCCCCAACGGGGAAGCCACAGTGATCTTCGGCGATGAGGCTGAGCGCCAAAGTGCAGAGCAAAGGTTACCCGACCTCTACCGTCAGTTGGCGGCTTCGCTGGACACCGCGGCAGCGGAAATGGCCAAGAAAAGCGAACAGTTGGCCGCTCAGGCGGATGTTCAGCAAATCAGTGACAGCTTCAGGCAAAAAGTGGATGCACAGCTGGCGGAGCTGACGGCTCAGCGAGAACAGTTCAACCAACAGCAAATCTGGCAACAAGCCTTGCAGACTGGCCAGGCTTACACACAGGGGCTGAGTCAGGGAACAGCCAGCTTCATGGACGATTTGCTGGATTTCAGCGGCTTGATGGCATTCCTCGAGGAAGCAGAGATAAGTCTTTCTTTGTTGCTCGAGGCGATAATGACAGGCGATGTCGATGCTCTGGAGGCCAAACTGGCCCAATGGCGTGCCCGCGGTGAAAATGGCTTGAAGGCCACAGGTGAGGCGATGGAAATGCTGATCTTGCTGTTAAAAGACGAGTATGTCCGGGCCTTATTGCAATCACTGCCACTGCGTTATCTGGACGCCCTTCCCAAAGATAAGCTGGCCGAAATAGCCGGTTATATGCATAGCCGGGTCAGTTTGGATGGCATGTTGGAGATGTCTCTTGTCCTGCTTGCGGCGCTGGTTGGCAGCGTCTTTGGGGTGATCCTGATGTTCCTTTTGGTGACAAAGAAACGGGCCAATAGGATTATCAGCCCGGCCAGCAGCGTATTGGAAGATATCGCCAAGGCCCAAAAGGCGGTTCGGAACGACCATGCAGTTCAAACTTATATCGGGAAACACCAGACTCCACTGAATAGCAAGACACCAAAGGGTGATGTTGACACTCCTTTGAAAAGTCAGGAGAATCCAAAAGGTGTTCCGAATACGGGAGACAGTGCTCTCAATAGTGCTTTTCATGCTAAACACGTAAATCAACTAAAAGCTCTTGATCGTCAAGGTCTCTTGGATGAGTTAAGTGCTAATGGTATAAAGCATACTCCTGAAAATGTCGTAGATATCAGAAAGACACAAAATGGCCAAGTAGTCTTCTTGGAGATAGGAAATAAGCAAGCAGGCCTTGAGCATATTATGGTTCGTCATGAGCAAGATTTTGCTAGTGTTGGTATACATGCTGACCAAATACCAGATGCGGTTATGACAGCAGTAACGCAAGGAAAGGTAGTTGGGTATCAGGGGAAAAACAGAGGTCGAACTATTTATGATGTTGTCTATAACGATACTCGACATCGAATTAGTGTTACAATTTCCGACAATGGCTTTATTGTTGGTGCGAACCCTCAATCGCGTTTAACCCCATATATCTCGGAGTGAAAATATGCCTAATAGATTAAAGCTTTTGCCTGATTATGAATGTTATGCTCTTTGGGATGTTGATAGTTTAGAAAATTTAGATTCGAGAAAGCTTTCTATATCGGATGAATTAAAAGAGAAGATATCTAAATGGGAAGACCTTTATGATTCAACTCTTAATAATCATGATCCTAGTCAATCTGGTTTTTCTAATCTTGATGAAGAGAAGGAATTTGACTTAGAAGGGAGAGACATTTGGGAAAAACTGAAACTGGAATTAGGGGCAGAGTACGAAATTAGTTACTTTAGTGTTGTGGAGAATAAGCTGGTTTAGGACTGGGCTATTTCTTAGTCTGATTCAAAAAGCAGAAGAATATGGACACTCAGTCTTAATGCTGCGCTAGAGAAAAATGGAGAAACCCATAATTCTTGGCAGATCGTAGGCTCCTTGTTCTAACTAACAGATTTTATTTGTGCTACACCTTGAGAACCCTTGTAGCGTAAGAGTTTCCGGACATGTGTTATTGAACCCAGCTCAACAGGCTTAGTGTTCTAACTGCGTCAAGTTACTACTTTTAGACGATATCGGTGCAGTGAACTACTATTTGGAATAGTTATTTAGGTAGGTGAATTTTATGGGTTAAAAATGAATGAAATAAAAGTTATGCTTAATGATGCCGCTGAAGTTGTGGCGCCTTCACTTCATGATTTCGATGTCAAGTCATTAAGAATATTTAAGAAAAACTTGTTTCTACATTTAAGTGATAGGGATAAAGAGTTTGTTGTTAAGTTTGTAGAAGTCGAGCAGATGGTCATGGGTGGGTTTTGTGAACAAAATACAATTTTAGATTTGTTACTGTTAAGCTGCGAAAATTGCTCAGTGGAAGAATTGATACAGTCACCGCAACGTCTAGGACTCAAGTGTGAACTTAATGGTGAGGTAATGCATAAATACAAAAATGGAGATCTTATCTATTCGATATTATATCCATCTGTAGGATTAGATTTACAAGTGCTATCAAAAGAAGTTCATTTATACCAGAATTAAAGATTATACAGGACTGTCGTGACTCTTCGAAATTTTGTCAAATTTCTACTAGTTTGTGGTGCAAAAATATGCCCAAGGCGTTGATATGATTCCCATTGTCAAATAG
>NZ_JBICJO010000038.1:0-834 GCF_043103185.1 Shewanella sp. YQ_9 | reverse complement strand
TAAAAGAAGTAGAGCATGGGGGTCTGTAGCTCAGGTGGTTAGAGCGTTCGCCTGATAAGCGAGAGGTCGGTAGTTCGAGTCTACTCAGACCCACCAATTCTTCCGCTATTCTGCGTTAAACAGGTCGTCGTTTACTCCAGTAAACTTCCTCCCTGTTTGCCTTGACTAGCGTCGAAGGAATGAACAGGTCAATGTTCAAGACTGTTTGCGAGAGATTTTTATTGAGTTTGAGGCAGCCGAGCGAAGAGGCGAAGGCTAACAACGAAATCGGTAAAAAGAACCGCAAAGAAACGGGGCTATAGCTCAGCTGGGAGAGCGCCTGCCTTGCACGCAGGAGGTCTGCGGTTCGATCCCGCATAGCTCCACCACTTCCTTTGGAAGTGCTGGAACCGTCACTCTACAAAGGACGAGAGACGCCAAAGATAAGTCAGTATTTATCTTTGGCTTTTTTAAGCCCGGTCGAAATTGTTCCATACAATTTTCGACACTTCCTCCTTCCATGGAGGTCGCTCTTTAACAATTTGGAAAGCTGATAGTAGACATCAAAACCTCTCTTCGGAGTAGGATTTGATGCATACAAATTGAGTTCTCAAACACTTCAATCAAGTGTTTTGGAAATTCTTCAAGGCGAGTCCACTTCCTTAACCCGGAGGTGAGACAAGTAAACCTAAGCTGGTTGCGATACAGCCCGTGTTTTCCGCTATGTTGCCGATAAGGCAGCGCAGTCAGGCGACATGGTGTCTAAGCGGTGATTTGAGTGAGGAAGGAGTGTAGCAGCGCTACATGACTGACGAATGAAAAGCACAATAACGACAACATGAGTACTGACAAGCG
>NZ_JBICJO010000037.1:0-2147 GCF_043103185.1 Shewanella sp. YQ_9 | reverse complement strand
CGTTCAAGAGGGACTTGGCACGCGTGGCATTTTTGGTTTGCAGTTTGTTTAGTGGTTAAGGTGTTATGCGGCAACTGTTGCATTGCGTGCCTGCGCCCCTTAACGCGGCGTTAGGCAGAAGACACATGTCCAGAAGATACCTTTCAGAATCTGAGGTTGCAGGTGCTTTAAATCGAGGTAAGGCGGTAGAGTGTTTTCTGGGGCGCTGTGTCAGGAGTGGAAGAGAGGGAATTCGCTGGCTTTCTATATTTTCATCTGGTGATGCGCTGAAGCTCTGTATCTATGAGTCAGCAGATATTGGTAGTGAAGAGTTCTGTGATATCTATGAATTTGGTCCTCTGGACGAAGAGTTAGAATTCGAGGATCCGGATTTCCAGTTGGAGTTTCCTGATTTGTCCTCACTTTATGGTTGGCTCAACGAGCATGAGCCAGGGGCGACCGAGAAAATTCTAAACCAACTGATGATTCAGGAGGAATATCTTGACTATATTCGCAGCGGGCCAGGAAGAGTTGGCGCCTAACAAGTGGTGGCAGGCGGATCAAATTTCCGCTCGTTCCTCGCTCCAATTTGCCCGCTGCACCGGGCGTTAGGGCAATGGAGTACTAAGTACCATGTCACAATGGAATGATAATAAAGCGAAGGCAAAAGATATATTTGATAGCATAAGAAACTTTGCTTTATGTGGTGTCGTTTTTTATGTTGCTATGCACTACTTTAGCAAGCCCATGACAGTGCACTTCATGATATACGTAAACTACTTAACAGGTGGTTTAATGCTTGCTCTTTCGGTCTACTTGTTCACCTTAAATATAAAGTCTTTCAACAGCATAGTCAGGAGAGAGCATAAAGCCGGAAACGTAGGCAGTTTATTCTATTACGTGATCCCCGCGTTGGTTTTTGTGCTTGGCATAAATCTTTTTGTACAAACAGCATTTTCTATTCAAGTAGGTAATGGTAAAACTGTTGGGGAATTAACAATCCAAGACATTCAAGTGCCGATCGAGTCAAGAGCTAATGAAGAGCCCTAACAAACCGCAGCAGTAGCTCCCGTTGGTCGCAGGGACCGCCAAAAAGCTGCACTTATTTGTCGACCTCTGTGCGCGGCGTTAGCCTTCTCGGAGATTTATGGTTATCCCCTTAGTCTACATCGATCAAAATATTATAGGTCTACAGTTGCAAGGAAATATTAACCTTAGCAAAAGAGATGACTTGAAATGGGTCTATTCCAAGGAACATTTTGCGGAAATCAAAAAGACAACAAAGACACCCACTATTAGCTGAGTGAAGGCTCTGTTTATCTGGGGTACAGAAACACAGATGTTTCCACTGGCAGAAAATCATCTTTCAAGCCTTTTGAGGGCATTCAGCTGCTTAAATGAGTGAAAGGACGAATTTCGGACACGATGGAGGTCGAACAAAGTTCGATTGGAGATAAATATCTTGGAGCCTCGGGGATTCAGCTAAACAGCTTCTGACAATTAGCGGCCCCTTGCCTTCGTCGTCGTTGTAGGTGAGTACAGTAGTCGGTAAGTGACTCCAGTGTCCCAACTGGCCCTTTGAATAGACGGCTAAAATCCGTCGTTAACTTGAGCCAGTTGTCGATGGGGATGTTTAAACGATTCAAAATGGTCGTAGTGCCGGCGGTAATCTGACCGCGCTTGTCATGGCGGATAATGCGCCCGGTATCATCGACCAGTTGCAGATAATCCTTGGCTTCAAAGTGCAATCCTTGTGGTATGTTCAGCCGTTCATTGCCGACAAAGGGTAACAGCTCAGGTGTGTTTTCGCCCTGCATCGCGGCCCGTATCCGCCGTTGAATACTGGTATAGTCTGAGTCTTCCGAAGGAGAATATGGACACCCAGCATTAATGGCAAGGAAGTTAGCCTCCGACTATGCTTTGTTTAAGCATTTAACAAGGAGGTTATAATGCCGCGCCCTCGCCGAACTCAAATTAGCCTTGAAGATACGCCCTACTACCACTGTTGCAGCCGCGTGGTGAGACGTGCCTTTCTATGTGGTGATGATGCCTACTCGGGCAAGAATTATGACCACCGCCGTGGTTGGGTAGAATCTTTACTGTTTGAATTGGAGGCCGTTTTTGCCATTGATGTGGGAGAATATGGACACCCAGCATTAATGGCAAGG
>NZ_JBICJO010000036.1:0-180280 GCF_043103185.1 Shewanella sp. YQ_9 | reverse complement strand
AAAAAAGGGCCGGGTAATTAACCCGGCCTAAAAGAGTGTGTGAGCAATGTCGTGCTTTGCAAACTCAGGAACACCATAACTTCAAGCAAATCTCAGTCGACTAGCGGTTAACTGACTCTCAGTTAAGGATGAGTTTTGGAACGCAGAACAAATGATAATGGTTCTCATTTTCGATTGCAACTGTTTTTTGTCTATATTCAAGACAAATTTATCTCAGGCCTCAGATACGATTGTCCCCGGTGCTACAAGCCAAGATACGGCTGATGGCGGCCATGCTCCTACCGCTGCTCTGCTGCCAATGATTGAATACAGCTTGTACCTGGGCCAGGCCGCTTTTTGAGCTGAAGCCTGCGTCCACCAGTTTGTGACTCTTGAGATAGTTTTGAACATCAGCGGTCAACAGGAAGCTGTCTTTACCTATGCCACGCAGAAAATAGGGGCCGGTATTGCCACCCAAGCGTGCACCACGGCGTTTGAGTTCCTGCCACAGTGAGGTGATCTCCTCCACCGGCCAGAGGGCGATATATCGGGCCAGGCTGCCGTGTTCTCTGGCAATATCCTGCACCATGAGCGCGTTATCATAAATGGCCTGGGTCTTTTTCTGGTGGCGAATGAGGCGACTGTCCTCACCTCTGGCCTGCAACTGCTCAGGGGAGAGCATCAACACTTTCATGGGTTCAAAGCCAAAGAAGGCCTCTTCATAGGCCGGCCATTTGTGTTCCACTACCTTCCAGACAAAGCCGCTCTGAAATACCTGTTTGCTGAGTGCTGAAAGCAACTCGGCATCTGTATATTCCAGCAATTCTTCCGTGGAACAGACTCTGGGTAACAGGCTCTCCAGTCGCTCGGCGCCGCCTTTGCGCTCGCAGGCTCTGGCATAGATGGTGGCAAAATCTTCCGGCTTGCTCATGTGCTTTCCCTTTTGATTCAATTACTGCTGCACCAGTGTAATACCAATCGGGATAAAGATGGGAGTGATCAATGATGATTAACCATCACAGCCCCTCCCAGGCAAAGGGAGGGACTGTGGCACGCGATATCGGGTATCAGGATTGAGTGAGGCTCTGTTCAAACAGGGCCTTAAGTGAATGCCCTGGGCGCCCCAGCAGACGTTCCAGATCTGCGCTTTGCTGCTGATATTCACCATCGGCTATCGCCTTGGAGTTGTTGGCAAACGCCTTGGCCATAAAACCGGGGAGGCCGATCCCGAGGAAAATCTGCTCCAGCTCTGCGACTGAAATGTTTTGCAGCCGAATGTTTTTGCCACTCACCTGCGACAGGTATTGTGCCACCTGGGCCTGGTTCAACAGTTCCGGGCCTGTCAGGGTATAGGTTTGCCCAAGATGGCTGCTTACAGGCGATTCCGATGAGAGAATGCCGGCGATGGCCTCTGCCAGATCGGCCTTCCACACAGGGGCAAACAAACCATTTTCACTGGCATTGAGCATGGTTTCTGTTGCCAGAGTGTGCTCCAACCCGGCCAACTGCAATTCGGCATAGGGACCGTTACGTACCAAGGTGTAAGGCACACCTGAGTGAACTATTGCAGCTTCTGTTGCCGCATGGGTGCGGGCAAAGTCGAATGCCGAGTCCAGGGTCGCCAATTGGAAACTGGTATAAACCAATTGTTCGACAGCGGCGGCCTTGGCGGCGCTGAGCACATTCATGTGCTGCTGCAGTCTCTGATCATTGGGTGCATCACCCGAGATCAACAACAGGCGTTTGACACCCTGCATGGCTTTCGAGAGTGAAGCCGGGTCACTGTAATCGGCAAAGGCCTTCTCTACATCAGCAAACTCGTTCAATTGTTCAGGGTGGCGACTTGCCAATCTCAACTGTTTGGCAGGAACCTTTGCCAATAAGGCTTGGCTGACCAGACGGCCCAATTGGCCGGATGCACCTAAGATAAGGATCATGTTTTTTACTCCAGTAGGTTTATGGCATCAGTGTATCCCCGTGGCAAAAATTGATAATGAGTGCTTTACTTATCACTTTGGTTATTGAAATTAAACAAAGGTGAGAGATGGATGCGGCACAACTCTATCGTATGTTGGTATTCGCCACTGTAGTGGAACAGGGATCGTTAACGGCGGCCGCAGAAGTGCTGGGGATCAGCCGCTCCATGGTGAGTCAACATTTGAAGAAACTGGAACAGCGTCTTGGCAGCCGTTTATTGCACAGAACCACGCGCAAGATAGGCTTGAGTGAAGATGGTCAGCAGTTCTATCACTATTGTGCCGAGTTGTTGCAGCTGGCCAAGCAAGCCGAGGCCGTGACTCGCCCCAGTGATGAACAGCTACATGGCAGCTTGCGGATCACGGCACCTGTGGGGGTCGGTGAACTGTCACTGCTGCCCTTGATGGGCGAGTTTCACCAGCGCTTCCCCCATATCCGGCTGACACTGTTGCTTGAGGACAATAAGCTCAATCTGCTGGAGCATAAGATAGATATCGCCATTCAGGCCGGCTGGCCGGAAGATTCTGAATTCAAGGCGATAAAATTGGGCGACTTCGAAGAGTATCTGGTGGCTTCGCCCGAGTATCTCAGTCGCCACGGCAAGCCGCTGCATCCGGATAACCTGCATCATCACCAATGGCTGATGCATGCATCGAGTCATTTGCCTCGCAGCTGTACTTTGCACAATAGTCAGGGCGAACAGTTTCGTATTCGGGTTACCCCCTTTATCAGCTGCAACAGTACCAATGCCATCGCGGCTCTGGCTGCTCAGGGGCTTGGCATAGCCACCTTGCCGGATCATCTGTTGCAAAGGCAATTGGACTCGGGAGCGCTGGAACGTCTGTTACCGGATTATCATCTGCGTGAGGGCGGTATCTATGCCATTCACCCTTACCGTGAGGGGATGCCACCCAGAGTCCGGGTCATGTTGGACTTTCTCAAGCAGAAGTTGGGTCAAACAGAGGGTGGATAATTCCTTGCAGCACTCATGGTAACTGTTCACGCCTTCCCTAAGCGGTAGCCAGCAACTAAAGTTAAAGTTGGTAACCATGGGGATCCCTGTCTATGGAGCTTTACTACCATCCATTGTCGCGTTATTCGCAAAAGGTGCTGCTGGCACTTTATGAAAAGCAGGCAAACTTCTTTCCCCGGGTAACGGATCTGCAGGATCCATTGGAGCGCCAACACTATCTGCATTTCTATCCATCCGGTAAGCTGCCACTCTTGGTGTGTCAGGACGGCAGCCTGTTGCCTGAATCCAGCATTATCATAGAGTATCTGGACAATAAAATGGACGGCGGCACCCGGCTGTTGCCCAAGGAGCCCGAGCTCAATCTGCAAGTGCGTCTCTATGACAGAATTGCCGATAACGACCTCAACAACAGTCTCTATCAGCTGGAGCAGCAATATAGCTTACCGGAAGAGCAGCAACTTCCACTGGTGCAGCGTCAAATTGAAAACCGTCTCAGACTTTGCCTGCGGGCGTTGGACTTACGCCTGGTTGAGCATCATTGGCTTTGCGGAGATGGGTTCACTTTGGCCGATTGTGCCTTAATCCCTTGTCTTGGTTATCTGCAGCGCAGTTTCAACTTACTGGATTACCAGCATTTGGGGCGCTACTGGCTGCAGGCGCAATTGCGGGGTTCCTGGATGTTGGTGCAGGATGAAGTGACTCTGGCTCAGGAGGAGGCCAGCAGCGGGCTCAGGCCAATCCCCTGAACAAGAATTCAGCTGTTACGGGCCTTTTTGAGATCCAGGAACGACTTCCACTTGATGATCTCTGCCGGTAACTCGGGCGTGGTTTCATCGAACCCGGCTTCCGTCAACAGGTTTTCCGTGGGTACCGGCTTGCGTTTGCAGACGAACAAACCTCTGACATGCACTATGGCATGCAGGCCTCTGTCCGACAGGAAACGTTGCTCTATGTAGAAATACTTTTCATCCCAGCCAACCACGCGAGAAGCAATTTCAAACTGCTGTAATGGCCTGATATCCCTTACATAGGTGAACTCGGCAGCATTGACTATCGGCATCCATTTCAGTTTTAGAAAGCGCTTCAGCAAGCCCATTTCGGCCATCATATAAGTGCGGGCCAGATCCATAAATGCCGGGTAGCGGGAGTTGGTCAGGTGTAGGTTGATGTCACAGTCACTCGGTAAAGCCCGATAACGGATGCGGCTGGTGCCGAGAAAACCGATATCGTTTGCCCGGCGCACTCGCCAGAGCAGCAGCCAAAACAGGCGAAAGTAGAGGTTCATCAAAGGGTCCAAGAGTTGAGAGGAATTAAAGGCTATCAAAGGTCATACCAGACGGCAAGCGAGAACTGGCTCACAAAAAAGGCGCCCGCAGGCGCCTAATCAATTGCTTCTGCCTCAGGCTTGGATCCCTGAGTGACGCAGCAGTGCGTCTATGCTGGGCTCGCGGCCACGGAAGCGGGTAAATAGCACCATAGGCTCTTCACTGCCGCCCATCTCAAGTATGTTGTGCAGGAAGTCGCGTCCTGTGCTCTCGTTGAAAATACCTTCCTCCTCGAAGCGTGAGAAGGCATCGGCAGACAACACTTCGGCCCACTTGTAGCTGTAGTAGCCGGCGGCATAACCTCCGGCAAAGATATGGGCGAAACCGTTCTGGAAGCGGTTGAATTCAGGCGGTGTGACCACTGCCACCTGGCGTCGAACCTCATCCAACATCTGTTGAATATGGGCGCCCTTGGCCGGATCAAACTCCTGATGCAGGCGGAAGTCGAACAGAGAAAACTCCAGTTGCCGCAGCATCATCATGCCGGACTGGAAGTTCTTGGCGGCCAGCATCTTGTCCAGCATCGCCTTGGGCAGCGGCTCCCCGGTCTGATAATGGCCGGAGATCTCCGCCAGCGCCTCTTCGGCCCAACACCAGTTCTCCATAAACTGGCTTGGCAGCTCCACGGCATCCCAAGGTACGCCGTTGATACCGGAAACCCCGCCGACATCGATGCGGGTCAGCATATGGTGAATACCATGACCAAATTCGTGGAACAGGGTAGTGACTTCGTCATGGGTAAACAGCGCCGGCTTGTCACCCACAGGGCGATTGAAGTTACAGGTGAGGTAGGCTACCGGCTTTTGCAGGCCTGTGGCCGTCATCCGCCGGGTTCGGCAATCATTCATCCAGGCGCCGCCCCGCTTGCCTTCTCGGGCATAGAGGTCCAGATAGAAGCTGCCTCTGTGTTCGCCCTCGGCATCCAGGATGTGGAAAAAGCGCACATCTTTATGCCACTTGTCGAAATCCTGCTGCTCTTTGACCTCCATACCGAACAAGCGCTTGATGGTGTAGAACAGGCCGCTGAGCACCTTGTCTTCGGGGAAGAAGGGACGTAGCTCTTCCTGAGATATCTCATACTTGTGCTGCTTGAGCTTTTCGCCGTAGTAACTCAGATCCCAGGCCGCCAACTCGGTTACACCATAATGCTCCTTGGCAAACTCCTTGAGTTCGGCCAACTCGGCCTTGGCCTGAGATTTGGAGCGCAGTGCCAGCTCATTGAGGAAGGCGATAACCTGCTCGGGCGATTGCGCCATCTTGGTGGCCAGGGACTTATCGGCATAGGTATCAAAGCCCAGTAACTGTGCCAACTCATGGCGCAGGCTCAGGATCTCGTCCATCAGCGGGCCATTGTCGAACTCGCCGGCATTGGGGCCTTGATCCGAAGCGCGGGTAACAAAGGCGCGGTAGCACTCTTCACGCAGACTGCGGTTGTCGCTGTAGGTCATGACCGGCAGATAGGATGGAAAATCCAGGGTGAATAGCCAACCTTGCTGTTCTTTGGCCTCGGCCATCGCCTTGGCGGCGGCAATGGCAGACTCTGGCAGACCGGCCAATTCGGCTTCATCGGTAACCAGCTTGCTCCAGGCATGTGTGGCATCCAGCAGTTGGTTGGAATAGGTGCTGCTGAGTTCGGACAGGCGCTTTACAATCTCTCCATAGCGAGCTTTTTGTTCATCATTGAGGCCTATTCCCGACAGTTCGAAGTCTCTCAGGCTATGTTCTATCACAGTCTGTTGTGCCTGGCTGAGCAGGGCAAATTCCGCCGATGCCTTGAGCTCTTTATAGGCCTGATACAGGCCCTGATGTTGGCCGACAAAGGTGCTGTACTCAGACAACAATGGCAGGCAGGCATCGTGCGCGGCGCGCCACTCTTCATTGCTGAGTACAGAATTCATATGGGAAATCGGCGACCAGATCTGGCTCAACTCATCGTCCACCTGCTCCAGAGGGGCCACCAGGTTCTCCCAAGTGTAGGGGCCTCCGGCGGCCAGCACGGCTTCTATCTTATCGCGGCATTTGGCTATGGCCTGTTCGACCGCCGGTTGAATGTGCTCGGCCTTGATACTGGAAAAGGGCGGCAGCTCCTGTGCTGTCAGCAGCGGATTGGTCATTGTCTGTCCTCTCTTTGGGCGTGGGCCATAGGGCCTGCATTGGATGCCTGGTCTTGCCGCCATGGCGGCGAATATTCAGGGGCGTGGCTAATAGATAAGGGTTCCGCTTTGATTTATCAAGGTGATAAAAGCGATTGGTGCCATAGCAGTGGCACAGATGTGAAACATAGCAGTGAAACATAGCCGCCAAACTCGACAGTGAAATACCTGTAAGTTACGAGTCACTGCTGCCGAGGAAGAGAGCCTACCGTCAATGCACAAAAAAATCATAAATGATAACTGGATCTAAAACACGATTCGTTATCATTTACATAATGAGGTGGTGGAATAAAATAAACTTTACTTTGTAAGTTTGGTACGTTTTATGCGCTATCCGCTCTTGTTGCTGACACTCCTGTGCTGCAATCCATTATTGGCCGATGAGGCCGCCGAAACCCAACTCATGCTGGGGTGGGACAGCCGCTATGTTTCGGAGGGGCGTGACAACTTGTCTGCGGGCGGGATTGCCTGGAGTGGTATTCACCATAGCCGTGATGGCCTGGGGGCCTTCGTGTTGTTTGGTCGAGCCGACAGTGTTAACTACGCCGAGCTCAATGCCGGGGTGGAATACTGTTTCAACCCACTCGAATCAGTGGAAGCCGGTGTCGGCATGCAGCGACTGGAGTTTTACGGTGATGAGCGTGCCCATGACAATGAGGTGTACGCCTATCTCGCCTATCAGGGGCTGAGCTGGCTGACACCATCGATTAACTATACCTATGCTACTGAAGCCTCTGGTTATTTTGTTGAGTTGAGCCTGCACAGCCATTGGCAAGTGAACGAGCAACTGACTCTGACCCCCTATGTGACCCAGGGATTCGACTTTGGCTATGCCAGCCAGACCCATGATGGCCCCAATCATCTGCAGCTTGGTGTAGAGGCATGCTACTCATTAACCCCTTCTTTGGTGGCTTCCTTGCATTTGAGTCACAGCATAGCGGAGGATGATATCAAGCAGCAGGCGCAAGAGGAGGATTGGCATGGCGACCTGGATCAGTCTTATGCCGGCTTGCATCTGGAGTGGCAGTTTTAAACTGGCTAACATTCACCGCAGCTTCTAGACTCTGATGTGAAGACAAACAGCGTCGAAGGATCGATGCGGGAGTACAGGGAATGTTAACCTACAGAATCGGCGGGCTTTGCTGCCTGCTCCTTTGGTTGGGAGTCGCCCCATTGGCTGAATCCCAGGCCGAATCAAGCTCAGACCTGAATCTAGTGTCGAGTTCAGAGCCCTCAATAGATAAGCAACTCAGCAACCCGGACAAAGAGCCTGGTTCGCTCCCTCTGGGGTTGGTGCTCGACAGCGAGGGCAATCCTATCGCCATTCCACAGCAGTTTGAAGCCGCACTTGAATATGAGTCTGCTCCCTTGCCCAAGGCCTCGCGCGACAGTAAACCAACGAAATCCCGAAAAAAGAAGGCATCCAAGCCTCGCCGCCAAGTCGCCGATGATCCCAGTTGTCGCTGGTTGGATAAGCGAATGACAGAGCTGGAGCGGCGCCTCAGGCAGAAAGATTCCCACACTGCCAGATTTTTGCAGGCTGAACTCGGCGAGCATCAACAGCAGTTTCGTTGCCTCAAGTGCTCGGGTTCAGGGCCTGAGACCCAGGATTATTCGCGCTGCACCTTGTATCACTGAAATTTTTACCGGCAGACTCTGGTCTGGTCACTTGATCTGAATCCCCCTACAATGGCTCACAAGAATCCCGCCAGACGGGAGGTCGCCCTGTTGGGCGAAAGAATCTGTATCAATCGACGGAGATAAACATGGCACAACATTTTGACTATATCTGCCTGGGTGCGGGCAGCGGTGGTATTGCGTCAGCCAACAGGGCCGCCATGCGTGGCGCCAAGGTGTTGCTGATTGAAGCCAAACACCTGGGTGGTACCTGCGTCAACGTCGGCTGTGTGCCCAAGAAGGTCATGTGGTATGGCGCCCAAGTGGCCGAAGCAATGCATCTCTATGCCAAAGATTATGGTTTTGATGTCAGCGTCAACCAGTTTGACTGGAACACTCTGGTGGCCAGTCGTGAAGCCTATATCGAACGTATCCATGGCTCCTATGAACGCGGTCTGGCCAACAACAAGGTCACTGTGGTTAACGGTTATGGCCGCTTTGTTGATAACCACACCATTGAGGTCGACGGCGAACACTACAGTGCCGAGCATATTCTGATCGCTACCGGTGGCGCGCCCAGCATTCCCGACATTCCCGGGGCAGAATATGGCATAGACTCGGACGGTTTCTTTGCCCTGCGTGAACAGCCCAAGCGGGTAGCCGTAGTGGGTGCCGGTTATATCGCGGTGGAAATTGCCGGTGTATTGCATGCCTTGGGCAGTGAAACCCATCTGTTTGTACGCAAACATGCGCCGCTGCGTAACTTCGACCCCATGCTCTATGAAACACTGATGGAGTCCATGGCCAGTGAAGGGCCTTCGCTGCATACCCAGAGTATTCCCAAGGAAGTGCGTAAAAATGCTGATGGCAGCCTGACTCTGGTGCTGGAAAACGCTGAAGAGTACACAGTGGACTGCCTGATCTGGGCCATAGGTCGGGCACCGGCCACAGGCAATATCGGCCTTGAAAATACCGATGTGCAGTTGGATCCCAAGGGATATGTGATAACTGATGCCCAGCAAAACACCAGTGCCAAAGGGGTTTACTGTGTCGGTGACATCATGGCGGGCGGAGTAGAGCTGACACCGGTTGCCGTCAAGGCGGGTCGCTTGCTGTCAGAGCGTCTCTTTGGCGCCCTGCCGGATGCCAAGATGGACTATGACTGCATCCCGACTGTGGTCTTCAGCCACCCGCCAATTGGCACCATGGGGCTGACAGAGCCCGAGGCCAAAGAGCGTTTCGGAGAGGATCAGGTGAAGGTCTACACTTCCTCCTTTACCTCCATGTACACTGCAGTTACTGCGCACCGTCAGGCTTGTAAGATGAAGCTGGTTTGTGCCGGCGCCGATGAAAAAGTCGTCGGGATCCATGGTATCGGCTTTGGCATGGATGAAATCCTTCAGGGCTTTGGTGTTGCCATCAAGATGGGCGCCACCAAGGCTGACTTTGATGCCGTAGTCGCTATCCATCCAACGGGCGCAGAAGAGTTTGTTACTATGCGTTAAGCTGTGACTCGTTGAGTCAAGCTTGTAAAAAAGCGCCCAAGGGCGCTTTTTTGTTGTCTGCGGCGGCTGCAATGTCATTGCCGAGGCGCCATTTTACTCAAGGCTAAAGGCTTTCCGCTTGTGTCGGTGCTTTCGAGCCCCGAGGTTCCAGACAAGCCAGTAATTGCTGTTGGGCTTCATCGCGCTGCGATTTATCTATCATGCCATAAAGAATTCTCAGTTCATGACTGACCCCTTGCTCGTCTCTAACCTTGAGCGCCAACTTGCTGCTGTCCTGATAACCCAGAGTGATTTTATCTAAGGGTAACAAGTAAAACTGTTTGCCACTGGAGTCGGGTGAGAAGGAGATCCCTTCATTGACTATGGCAAACAGGTAGCCGGATTTTTTGAGCTGGTATTTGATCATGGCGAATAAAGCGGCGAAAGCCATAAAGCCCCCTACCGCCGACCCGAAGCCCATCATGAGCACGCCTATAGCCATCATGATTGCTGTGCCCCCGGTAATATCGGCATATTTAAACACTGTATGATGCTGCTTCACTTCCTCAGGGTCGCTCTTTTGCAGGTTGCGGAAGCGATAACGCTTCATATCGTTTCCCAGGCCATCGAGGAAAAATATACTCCAGGGAATAAAGGGAAGGCTGGCAATGATTGCCATGGTCAGCGTCAGTTTTTGATAACGACGGAAAGTAAACAAACAGAGGCACAGTACGATAAAGGCACTCAGGAAGAGTAGCTGCAGCTTTTCAGCGCCGCTTTGGCTCATCCCCATTTCTCGAATAAGCACTTCATCTATTATCACGGGAGTTAGGCAGAGAAAGAGTAGCGTGACAGCTAACCCGATCCAGGTTGTGGTTGAAATCCATTTCATGGTTATTTCCTTTGTTAAGCCATCTTGGCTTGAGGTTTCTGCAATAGGTTGAACAGCTTCTCCACAATAAGCCAGAAATCCGCCTTTGCCTATCGCCTTTTGGGTGGGAATTACCTCAGACGCTTTTGAGGTTAAGGGATGCGCAGGGGGCAATCTGCCTCATATCTTGTGACAGTTTTCTGCTTGGCCGCCAAGCGGTGAAATGGGATAGACTCGAAGATTAAACGCCTGAAACCCCATAAATAAGATCAAGGAAATTTGCATGTTCAAGCCCAATGCAATCGCGCTGTTTACCGCCGCGGCCCTGCTCGGCGGCCTGGCCGCTTGCCAGTCTCAAGATACAGCTTCAACCAAGGTGCCGTCTGTGGCTTCCCGTCAGGGAGAGGCCAATATAGGCATTAGTCTGGCGGCCATGGATACCAGTATTAAACCAGGAGATGACTTCTACAATTACGCCAATGGTCAATGGATGCGGGATACCAAGATACCTGCCGACCGAGCCTCCACTGGGTCTTTTCTGGTGGCTTTTGAATCGACCGAGCAGCACAAGGCCGAATTGATTGCTGAGCTGGTGGCCAAGCCCCATGCTGCCGGTAGTGATGAAGCGCGAATTGCCGATTTTTATCTGGCCTATACCAATACTGATGCCATCGAAAAAGCCGGCCTGCAGCCATTGGCGAATTACCAAAAGCAGATAGCAGCCCTGAAAACCAAACAGGCGCTATCGGCGGCCTTGGGAGCCAGTTTACGGGCCGATGTTGACCCGCTCAATGCCACCGACTATCACACTGAGAATCTGCTGGGGGTATTTGTCACCCAAGGGCTGGCGACTCCGGGAGAGGTATTGCCCTATCTGTTGCAGGGCGGGCTGGGATTGCCGGAGCGGGAATATTATCTGTCGAGCGATCCCAAGATGCAGCAACTGCGGCAGGCTTATCGTCACTATGTCGAGACCTTGTTGCAAACCGCCGGCATAGACAATGCCGGTGAACGGGCCGAGCGAATATTCGCGCTGGAGCTGAAAATAGCTGCCGCCCACGTCAGCCGTGAAGACAGTGAAGACTTTGCCAAATCATCCGCAGTTTGGAGCCGGGCTGACTTTGACACCAAGGCCCCGGGTATCGACTGGCAGGCATTCTTTGAGGCCGCGCAACTTGGCCAGCAGCCACGCTTTGCCGCTTATCATGGCCCCGCCATCCGCGCACTCTCGGCTTTGGTAGCTTCCGAGCCGCTGGCGAGTTGGCAAGATTGGTTGCTGTTCCACCAGATCAATAGCCACACAGATGTCTTGCCTTCGGCGCTGGATCAGGCGCACTTTGCCTTCTATGGCACGACCTTGTCAGGCACGCCTATGCAACGCAGCCGCGATAAGCGCGCCTTGGAGGCGTTGGATAATTATCTGGGAGATGCTGTTGGCCGCGCCTATGTGAGCCGTTATTTCCCGGCGTCGGCCAAGGCCAAGGTCAGCGAGTTGGTGGATAACATAGTCGATGCCTTCCATGGCCGGGTTGAGGCGATTGATTGGCTGGCACCGGCCACCAAACAGGAAGCTCTGGCCAAGGTTGATACTCTGGTGGTGAGTGTGGGCTATCCGGATAATTGGCGTGATTACAGCCATTATCAGGTGGGGCAGAGTGCTTATGCCAATGCCGTGGCCGGTGAACAGGCCGAATACGCTCATCAATTGGCCAAAATAGGTAAGCCCCAAGATAAAGGGGAATGGTGGATGAACGCCCAGATAGTCAATGCGGTAAACCTGCCGGTGCAAAATGCGCTCAACTTCCCGGCCGGGATACTGCAACCGCCGTTTTTTGATGCCACTGCCGACGATGCCTATAACTATGGTGCCATAGGGGCGGTCATCGGCCATGAGATCAGCCACAGCTTTGATAATAATGGTGCGGCTTTCGATTCCAGCGGCGCTATGCGCAATTGGTGGACTCAGGCGGACTTTGAGCATTTCGCCGCCCAAGGGGATGCCCTGGCCAAGCAGTTTGACAAATATGCGCCTTTCCCCGACTTGCATGTCAACGGCAAACTGACTCTGGGGGAGAATATTGCTGATGTAGCCGGATTGGCTGCCGCTTACGATGCTTACCGGGCGTCACTCAAGGGCAAAGAGGCGCCCGTTATTGCCGGTTTTAGCGGTGATCAACGTTTCTTTATCGGTTATGCCCAAACTTGGGCAACCAAGATGCGAGATCAGGCCATGCGCCAACGTATTGCCACCGATGGTCATGCTCCCGGCAACTACCGGGCCCTGACTGTGCGCAATCTGGATGCCTGGTACCGCGCCTTCGATGTCAAACCCACAGATGCGCTCTATTTGGCGCCAGAGGACAGAGTCAGGATCTGGTAAGCCTACTGATAAGAAGACCGCCATTGGGCGGTCTTCTTACATCCTGGAGGATCGCTTAAGCTAATCCAAACTCAGAAAAAGAACTCCAGACCAAGAAAGACACCGTCTACCTGATTTCTGTCCAACATATAACGGCGGTAATCGGCTCTGATCGCCCACTGTTCGGAGAGTTGATATTGGCCACCCAGACCCCAGTAGAAGTCGACGCCGGAGTCGTCATAACGCAACTCTTGCTGTTGCCACTGGCTGTTGAAGTCGCTCTCCCAGACAAATATCCCGCCGTTGAGGCTGAAAGACCAGTCGTGATATCGCCAAAAGCGGTATTCGGCTCCGGCAGTTACCCCGGAGGCCAGTTGCGGCCCAAGGTTGGCAAGTGATTGCTGCAAGGCCTGTGGGTCGAGTGTGCTGCCGGCCAGCATGAGTGAGGTTTCGCCCAAATCAAGATAGCCAAACTGCAGCACCCAGGCATCACTAGCCTGGTAGTTCAGCGCCACAGACCAGGCGAAATCATCTTTGTCCAACTCTGTCAGTTTGATCTCTGCCGGTAAGGCCTGGTTGATATCCGACTCCGAGAGGCGGGCATGGCTGTAACCCAAGTTGAGGTTCACAGACCAGCGCGCCTGGGCATTGAAACTGACCCCAATTGCCAGTAGCAGCAACAGCGGCAGGCTTGCCAAACGCAGGCTTAAGCGCCTGAATCCTGCCATTAACAGCATTAGTGCCAAGGCCCAGGGGGCGACCGCCCCGCCGGAAGAGCCGTTTTCCACCACAACCTCTTGATAGGCCGTGACCGTCACCACTACCTGAGCGGTTGCCGAGGCGCCGTTGCCATCACTGACACTGAAGCTGATGATATCTGTGCCCGCAAAGCCGGTCTTAGGTTGATAGCTCAGCGTCTGTGATGTTGTGATGCTGACGCTACCGGATTGAGCTACAGCGCTTTCCAGCGTCAGGCTGTCGCCATCCGGGTCGCTGGCAGTGCTCAATACATCCAGTTCTATCGTCGTCCTGTCATCCGTGCTGGCGCTGCTGTCATTCACCACGGGTGCCCTGTTGTAAAAGACAACCAGTTCGGCATGGCTCATTGCCGTACCGCCCATGCCGTCGCTGACGGTATAACTCAGCTGTGCGTTGCCGATAAAGTCTTCCGGCGGCGTGTACATCAGGCTGAGCTTGTCTTCACTGACACTGATCTCACCGATAGAGACACTGGCCTGCACCAGATAGAGGCTGTCGTTATCGGCATCATTATCGTTGGCCAGTACGTCCAGCAGATGTTGCTGATTCCATGGCAAACTAAAGCTGTCAGCCTGGGCTATAGGGGCTTGGTTGGCTAACAGCTTCACGGCAACGCCGCCCGGGTCGACTATGGTGCCATTAGCTTGGCCGTCACCGTCGTTGGGGCCACCATCCTGAATAAGCAGTTGCACACACCAATGACCTTCAGTAAGGCCACTCTGCCAGCTGGCATCACCCATTGGTGGACAATATCCGGGTTCTCCCGCGCTGCTAAATATCTGGTTGTTGGCATCTGTTACAAACTCCTGCCAGCCGGAAGCGACGTATTTACGGTATTGAGCTTGTGCCGGTATCGCCTGAACTTGCGGGATCACTATGCTGACACTGCCGCCATACTCACTGCCCTCGAGTTCGAAGTCGAATAAACCTCCGACAATTTTCCCTTCACTGTCATCTGGCAACATTGAGCCATCTTCCAGCTCAATACCGTTATCCAGCCGCTGTAGACTTAGCAACCCCTTACGGGAGCAGATGCCGGGTTGCGCCTCGGCCAGGTAGCTATTGGGGCGGCTGAGCTGTTCGGGGATCACATTGCAGGGGTGATCGCCCTGCAGATAGGCCGGAATACCATTGCCGTCCGGATCGCCATAGCCTTCGGCACTATCCGGTAAACGGTTGTTGTTGGCGTCTGTTTCCCCAAGAGCCGGTAGCTGTGCCAGCAGCAATAGCTTGAGACTCTTGCTGCTTCCCAGTTGGGGGGAACCATCGTCCATGGCGTTCAATGTCAGAGTCACAATCCCTGGGGCCAGCACTGCGGGGTCAAAGGTGAACTCGTTTGCTGAGGTCGAGAGGTTTGTCATAGCTGGCTCGCTGGACCAACTGAGGCTGATATTGTCTGCCGGGTTGGGGTCAGCGACTTCTGCCGTTACCGTTACCAAGCCATCCGAGCTGCTGACACTGGAGCGCATTTCACCCTGTTGACTGGCGCTCAAGCTGAGGTTGGGCGCCAGATTATTGTTACTGATGCGTATTTCAGTAGCGGCGTTGTGCCCGGGGTTTTGGCCGTCGTCCAGGGTGATTGTCAGCGATTTTTGTTGCCCGGCGGTCAAGTCGGCAAAAACATTGAACTCTAGGCTGGTGGACATTCCCTGACTCAAGAGCAGGCTTCCGCTTGCGAGATCATGGTCTTGACCTGCAATCGCATCGCCGCTGACACTGTAGCGGATTTCCATCGGATACTCGGGGGCCGAGCCGTTGAGTAAAACCGGCACCTGCACCCGAGTGAAGTTGGCGACAGTTTTTGAGGCTCCCAGGTTAATCCTGGGGTACACGGTAACCAACTGCGACGCTGTGGCACTTACCCCCTTACCATCTGTGGTTTTCCAGTAAGCCAAATGTTGGCCGGGAGCAAAAAACGGGAAGCCGTTCAACAAGGATACCGGAATGGGGTTGTCATCGCTGTCGATGGCGCCGACCCGACCCAAGTTTACCCGGGTAAACAGACCTGTGGCGTTGGCTGTGACATCGGCCGGGATATTGATGACAGGGGCTTCTGGATTACTGCCTTCTATGCTGAAGCTCACCTTGGCACTGTCATAAAACTCTCCGTCCGTGATGCTGTAGCTGAGTCGCACCTGACCATTGAAGTTTTCCGGCACTGTCAGTTGCAGCTTATCTCCCAGTACAGTAGCAGTGCCCAGACTGGTGCTGATATCCACAATCGTCAGTGGATCGTCATCTGGGTCACTGTCGTTGGCCAGTACATCGAGTAAATAACTATTTTCTTGGCTGAAGGCCTGGGTTATCCGGTCGTGGTTGGCCTGTGGCGCTTGATTGACAGCCTTGACTTCCACACTAAAGGGCGCCAAATCTGTACTGAGCGCACCATCCGTGACTCGGATAATGATGTTGTCACTAACGCCTACATGCTCCCGCAGTGGAGTACCACTGAGCTCGCCGCTTGCCGTGTTGAAACTGGCCCAGGCCGGTTTGTTGCTGATGCTGAACGTCAGAGGATCCTGATCCGGATCTGTGGCCGTGGGGATGAAGCTGTAATAACTATCCTGATCTACGCTGCCGGCTGGAGTGCCTGAAATACTGGGGGCCTTGTTATCCGGCTCCGGGGTTACCGTATTGGAGGGGCTTGAGGCCGGGCCTGTGCCTGCGATGTTGCTGGCGCTGACGGTAAAACTGTAGCCGGTGCCGTTGCTCAGACCGCTAACTGTCAGTGGCGAACCAGTGCCGCTAGCGGTGAAACCACCCGGGCTTGAGGTGACTGTGTAACTGCTGATAGCCGCGCCGCCGGTACTTGCCGGGGCGCTGAAGCTGACCGTGGCGCTGGCGTCGGCAGCGACAGCGCTGACAGACATCGGCGCGCCGGGCACCACAGCATTAACTGTAAAGCTCTGGGTCACGGTTGGCGCCGCATTGTAGCTGCTATCCCCGGCTTGGTCGGCGTTAATGCTGCAACTGCCGGCGCTGATAAAGTTGAGAGTGCCGGTAGTTGTGATGGTACAGACGCCAGTGCTGTTGGAGCTGAACACTGGCGTTAGCCCTGAGCTGGCGGTGGCCGTAAGGGTTGGCGTGGTGCCAAAGCTCTGCGCCCCTGGGTTGCTGAAGCTGATGCTCTGGCTTGCCTTGGGGGTCACAGTATTGGAGGGGCTTGAGGCCGGGCCCGTACCCGCTGTGTTGTTGGCGCTGACGATAAAGCTATAGTCGGTGCCGTTGCTCAGGCCGCTAACTGTCAGTGGCGAACCGGCGCCGCTGGCGGTGAGGCCGCCCGGGCTTGAGGTGACTGTGTAACTGCTGATCGCCGCGCCGCCGGTACTTGCCGGGGCGCTGAAACTGACCGTGGCGCTGGCGTCAGAGGCAACGGCGTTGACGGACGTGGGCGCTCCGGGCACCACGGCATTGACCGTAAAGCTCTGGGTCACTGTGGGCGCCGCATTGTAGCTGCTGTCTCCGGGCTGATCAGCATCGATACTGCAATTACCCGTGGTGACAAAGGTTAAGGTGCCGGAGGCCGTGATGGTACAGACACCAGTGGTACTGGAGCTGAACACAGGCGTTAGCCCTGAGCTGGCGGTGGCGGTAAGGGTTGGCGTGGTGCCATAGTCCTGCGCCCCCGGGTTGTTGAAGCTGATGGTCTGGTTTGCCTTGGGGGTCACAGTATTGGAGGGGCTCGAGGCCGGGCCCGTACCCGCTGTGTTGTTGGCACTGACAGTAAAGCTATAGTCGGTGCCATTGTTCAGGCCGCTAACTGTCAGTGGCGAGCCGGCGCCGCTGGCGGTGAGGCCGCCCGGGCTTGAGGTGACTGTGTAACTGCTGATCGCCGCGCCGCCGGTACTTGCCGGGGCACTGAAACTGACTGTGGCGCTGGCATCAGAGGCAACGGCGTTGACCGACGTGGGCGCCCCGGGCACCACGGCATTGACCGTAAAGCCCTGGGTCACTGTGGGCGCCGCATTGTAGCTGCTGTCTCCGGGCTGATCAGCATCGATACTGCAATTACCCGTGGTGACAAAGGTTAAGGTGCCGGAGGCCGTGATGGTACAGACCCCAGTGGTACTGGAGCTGAACACAGGCGTCAGTCCTGAGCTGGCGGTGGCTGTGAGTGTGGGCGCGCTGCCAAAGTCCTGCACCCCCGGGTTGCTGAAGCTGATGCTCTGGTTTGCCTTGGGGATCACAGTATTGGAGGGGCTTGAAGTCGGGCCCGTGCCTGCTGTGTTGCTGGCGCTGACAGTAAAGCTATAGTCGGTGCCGTTGCTCAGGCCGCTAACTGTCAGTGGCGAACCGGTGCCGCTGGCGGTGAGACCACCCGGGCTTGAGGTGACGGTATAGCTGCTTATCGCCGCGCCGCCGGTACTTGCCGGGGCGCTGAAACTGACTGTGGCGCTGGCGTCAGAGGCAACAGCGCTGACAGACATCGGCGCGCCGGGCACCACGGCATTGACCATAAAGCTCTGGGTCACTGTGGGCGCTGCATTGTAGCCGCTGTCCCCGGCTTGGTCGGCGTTAATGCTGCAACTGCCCGCGCTGATAAAGTTGAGAGTGCCGGTAGTTGTGATGGTACAGACGCCAGTGCTGTTGGAGCTGAATACTGGCGCCAGCCCTGAACTGGCGGTGGCCGTAAGGGTTGGCGTGGTACCAAAACTCTGCGCCCCCGGGTTGTTGAAGCTGATGCTCTGGTTTGCCTTGGGGGTCACAGTATTGGAGGGGCTCGAGGCCTGGCCCGTGCCTGCCGTGTTGCTGGCGCTGACAGTAAAGCTGTAGTCGGTGCCGTTGCTCAGACCGCTAACTGTCAGTGGAGAGCCGGCGCCGCTGGCGGTGAGGCCGCCCGGGCTTGAGGTGACTGTGTAGCTGCTGATAGCTGCGCCGCCGGTACTTGCCGGGGCACTGAAACTGACTGTGGCGCTGGCGTCGGCAGCGACAGCGCTGACAGACGTCGGCGCTCCGGGCACCACGGCATTGACCGTAAAGCTCTGGGTCACGGTTGGCGCCGCATTGTAGCTGCCGTCTCCGGCTTGGTCGGCATCGATACTGCAATTACCCGTGGTGACAAAGGTTAAGGTGCCGGAGGCCGTGATGGTACATACCCCAGTGGTCGTGGAGCTGAACACAGGCGTCAGTCCTGAGCTGGCGGTGGCCGCAAGGGTTGGCGTGGTGCCAAAGCTCTGCGCCCCCGGGTTGTTGAAGCTGATGGTCTGGTTTGCCTTGGGGGTTACCGTATTGGAGGGGCTTGAGGCCGGGCCTGTGCCTGCGATGTTGCTGGCGCTGACGATAAAGCTGTAGTTGGTGCCGTTGCTCAGACCGCTAACCGTCAGCGGTGAGGCGGTGCCGCTGGCGGTGAAACCACCCGGGCTTGAGGTGACTGTGTAACTGCTGATCGCCGCGCCGCCGGTACTTGCCGGGGCACTGAAACTGACTGTGGCGCTGGCATCAGAGGTAACGGCGTTGACGGACGTGGGTGCTCCGGGCACCACGGCATTGACCGTAAAGCTCTGGGTCACGGTTGGCGCCGCATTGTAGCTGCTGTCTCCTGGCTGATCGGCATCGATACTGCAATTACCCGTGGTGACAAAGGTTAAGGTGCCGGAGGCCGTGATGGTACAGACCCCAGTGGTACTGGAGCTGAACACAGGCGTCAGCCCTGAGCTGGCGGTGGCCGCAAGGGTTGGTGTGGTACCAAAGTCCTGCGCCCCCGGGTTGTTGAAGCTGATGGTCTGGTTTGCCTTTGGGACTACCGAGTTGGATGGTGCGGATGGCGAGCTTGTACCCACGGCATTGATGGCCTGCACAGTAAAGGTATAACTCGTGCCGTTGGTCAGGCCTGCAACCCCTATCGGCGAGTTGGCTCCACTGGCGGTGATCCCGCCTGGAGATGAAGTCACTTGGTATGAGGTAATCGCAGAACCACCATCACTTGCCGGCGCCGAGAAGTTGACCACGGCTTGGCCATCCAAGGCAGATGCCGTGCCTATGATGGGGGCGCCGGGAACAGTAGGGACGGCAACAGTATGAACATCGCCAGAGGTGTAGGCTGCCGGCCCACTGTTGGCCTGAGCATCGCTGATGTTGGTTGCTGCTTTCAGATCCAGGCGCAGCGAACCGTTACCGCTGATATTGTTGATAGTTACAGTAACGCTGGTGCCTGAGCTGGCGGATACCGACGCAATATTGCCTGCGGCAGAACCCGCGTTGGTCAGGTTAAAGTCGTCGGTCGAGATATTATTGGCCAATTCATTGAAACTAACTGTGTAACTGATGCTGGTTGCTGTATCTGCGGGTGAGCCATCGATAGTCATGCCGGTCACTTCCGGAGCAAGGTCATCCACCACTGTGATGCTAAAGGCTTTTTCAAATGTGGCATTGCCTGAATCTGTCGTCTGCACCCGGATGCTATAACTACCGCCAACCAAGGTGGAGGCATTGTTGGCTCTGAGGGAATCACCACTGAGATTGAAGCTGCCATTGTTGGTGTCACCACTACCGGCAATCAAGGCATAACTGAAACTGTCACCAACATCGGCATCCGTGGTTGTCAGGGTGCCCACCACAGCATTGCTGCCGCCGCTTTGGCTGACGGAGTTGTTGGAAAGCGAGATATCTGTTGGGCTTTGATTACCGCTGAAGGCTCCAGTGACACCCAATGTAACACCACTGCTGCTTCCCTGGAGTATGGAACCATTGGTTTGGCTGTCATTGACAACTGTGCCGCTGGTTTCATTGAGTTTCCAGTAGCCAATCAAGCCGGTTTCATTGCCAGCCAGCTCGAGCTGGCGGTTATTTTGAATTTCGGTTTGAGTCCGCGCCGTGCTCCAAAGGCGGATGTCATCTATTTTGCCGGTAAAGTTGTTTACCGAACTATGATTTTGAAGACCGGCGACCAGGTTGTTGACGTTTGCCGCTTGATAATCCGGCACTGTGTTGTTGCCACCCATGTCGGCAACACCAATACCTGTGGCTTGGCCATCCAGATAAAAATCCCACAGGCCGTTGTCGAATACAAAAGCAAAGTGATACCAGACATTGGTTGAAATAGTGATTGGATTACTTTGGGTCAAAGAGCTGAAGTCGCCGCTCAGATCAACCGTCATTGTATTGTTATATATGATAAAACCACCGGCATCGAGTGAGCCGGTAATATCCATCAGATTGATGATGCCTGAGGTGCTGGAAAAATTGGCCCACATTTCCAGGGTAAAGGTGCTGTCATTGGCGAGTGCAGAGGCGGCATTGGTGAGGGTAACCGCATCACCGTCGGAGAATTCGTAAGCTGTGTTGGACAATAGCGTATTAAATCCTCTCACGTCACCGGAAAACAATGTCCTGGCAGCCATGGTCGAGGAGGTGGAGTATTCGAGTTGCCAATCACCGCCAAGACGCTGGTTGCCTGTGGCGTTGGTTGAGGCCAATACGGGCCGGGCTAAAATCGAGGCCAGATTATCGACAAAGGCTTGGCCCTTTGGATCCTGAGCCAAGTTGCAGGCGTAAAGATAGAGAGGGGCACCCGGCAGTAGCAGTTGATCCAACTGAGTGGCCAGTTCCCGCGGCGCCAACTTGTGGCCTGCCAACAGTATTTCGCCGCTTTGACCGTGAGTGATCAAGTGTAAACCCGAGTACTTCTTGTCTTGGGCTATCAAGGTGTTGAGTTCGGTCAGTTCGGTAATGGGTCTAGAGGTGAGGGCCGTGGTAGATGCCTGTTCCAGCAAGGTTTGATACTGAGAGATTGTGGCATCGACCAAGATGAGCTCAGCCTTTGTCCCTGGTTCTGTGACACTCTTTGCTTGTACAAATGGCAACAGCAACAATGTCACCAGGCTTAATATCCGTATTAAAGAGTTCATGGTTTTGGCAGCCCTGAATAGTCCGGTGTTAGCTTGAGCAATTCAACGGCAGCAGGAAAGCACACTTCCAACTGCCGTTGATTGTGATGCTTTATGTTCTGGGAGGGTAAATGCCTTGTAAGGCAATGATGAAGTTCACCACGGTTAACGGCTGGCGCAAGTCGACAGTGTCACTGTTGCCCGTTGTGTTTGTGTTGCCATCCAAGCTGACTGGTGACGGTTGCATACTGGTGTTCGCCGTGGTGCTGTATGCTTCCAGCGCATTGAGACCGCTGGCAATCTTTGCCGGTACCGTATTGGGACCAGGCTCATCAGTGGTGCCGCTGCCGGTGGATGCCAGAGGGCTGACACTGGCATTGATTGAATCAATGGCGTGGTTATGGGCGGGCAACTGGGCTGTTGTCAGATTGGTCCCCTCAGTTCCAAGCATCTGCCCTTGGTTGTATAAACTGGTGCCTGGACTCTGGCCAAAGCTGACGGGTACCCGGCCGCGAAGATCCGGCAGCTTAAAAGTGCTTACTCCATCACCGCCATACATAGTGCCCAATAAAGAGAATAAAGCCGTATTACTGGCAATGCTTATTGTCTGTCCGGCGCACAGCGCCCAACCTGGCGGAGCATAGTTGAAGCCCACCATACGAATTTCGCCGATAAAGTTGTCTGCCATGATATTCACTCCTTGAAAATGAAGGCTTGGCTTGAGCAAGCCCTCTTGATGATGTCCATTTACCTAGAGGTGTCGCTGCGAGGCAGTGACAGGTCTCCATAAACACTGGTACACAAGTCTGGGAATAACAAGTTGTTTACTGGATTTTAACTTTGGTTGGGTGGTTGGCAGAGAATTGCGGAGGGAGGTAAGTTGTATCTTTGCAAGCCTACAATCGGTACTTAGTGGCAGTGCCAGCGCATCAATTCGTGAGTCTCAGTAACATCCTGGGTAACAAAACCTTTGTTCAAGTACAGTTTTTTCGCTTGCGGATTGTCCCTGGCGACCATCAGGGACACCGCCAGTTGGTTTAGCTGGGCCAGAGATTGAATGGCGTTCAGCAATTCGCTGCCCAGGCCTTGTCCCCGATACTCTGGTAACAAAGCCATATCCAGAATATGCAGTGCTTCAGTACCTGTGTTTAGGGTGAGTATTCCTGCCGCTTGCTCTTGCAACCGGAGTATTTGGGTAATGGCATTGGGATAGTGATTCTTGAACCAGGCTTGTTGCAGCTGAAACTGTTGTAACAATAGCACCTGAGCCATCTCCTCGGGTAAGCCCAGATGCAGAAAATAACTGCGGCAGGAGTTGAAGACTTTTTGGATAAAAGCTGTGTCGGCTGCCGTGGCCATTGAGGCCGACAATGGGGACTGAGGTGTGAATTCAAGCATCATAGTTTGCTCATCCTTGAGTCATGAGGTTGCTAACCAGAGGATAGCCTGGAGCAGGTGTCCGATTTTTGCAAATAGCGGCGGCTTATTGCACATTAGGGGTTCTTCAATGGCATCTGAGTTGGAAAGAGCATGCAGCTGTGGCAGATATTGGCGACATTCCTGTTGTTGGGCGCCCTGAGTGGCTGTTCCGGTCGTCCCGATCCTGTTTCCGCTCCGGCTACAGTGGCTAAGCCCCAAGACGGCACAGAGTCCGAAGCCAAGCGCTCTGAGCAAGCGCCCCTGTCACAGCAGCGGCTGCTGACGATGCAGCGAGAATGGCATGGGGTTCCCTATCGTTTGGGAGGCATGAGCAAGCGAGGTGTCGACTGTTCGGGCTTTGTCAGCCTGACTTACCGGCGTTTGAGCGACATCATGCTGCCGCGCACAGTGGATGAACAGCGCAAGCTGGGGTTTGCGGTCAAGAAAAGTCAGCTCAAGGTGGGCGATCTCCTGTTCTTCAAGACTGGCTGGAGTAGCCGCCATGTGGGGATTTACATAGGCAACAATGAGTTTATGCACGCCTCTACCAGTCAGGGGGTGATGATCTCATCGCTGGATAACAGCTACTGGAAGCAAAAGTATTGGCAGGCCAGGCGCCTGCTCTAGTGTCGGGAGAAGGGAAATGGATAGCCTGTTACTCGCCAAAATAGCGACCGCCATCATAGCCGTGGTGGGCCTGTCGCTGGTGGCCGAGCGGGTCAGCCCCAGAGTGGCGGGTATTTTGTCCGGCTATCCGCTTGGTACGGCTATCGCGCTGTTTTTTATCGGCATTGAATTGGGTGAGCCCTTTGCCGCCGCCAGTGCTACCGCCGCCTTGTCCGGTTTTATCGCTTCGTTGCTGCTGATTTGTGGTTATGCCCTGGGTATTCGTCTCGGCGGCGAGCGGCCACTGCCGTTAGTGGCACTGCTGGGGTCAGGGCTGGGATTGCTGGCCTTTGGCCTCAGTGGCTATCTTCTGAGTCTGTTGAATCTTAATCTCCTCGGCGGAAGCCTGGCGCTGCTGCTGGCGATAGTGCTTGTGGGCTTGGTGCTTGCCAAAATACCGGACGCTACCGTAGCCAAGCCCGTTCGCCTCAGCCCGCTGGTATTGCTGCTTAGGGCTGCGGCGGCGGCCATGATAGTGTTGTTGGTCACGGCGGCGGCCAAACTGCTGACGCCGGCTCAGGCCGGTATTCTGGCTGCCTTCCCCATTACGCTTTATCCGTTTTTGTTAATCATTCATCTGGCCTATGGTGCGCCGCAGGCGCAAACCATTATCAAGCATTATCCCAGAGGCCTGGGGTCGCTCATGTGTTATGTGATTGCGGTGAGCTGGCTCTATCCGCTGCTCGGCATTGCCTGGGGAACTGTGCTGGCGTTTGTGGTGGCGACCCTGTATCTGTTGGCGTTGAGCGCCTGGCACCGCTTGAAAACCAAGCCTCTTGAGACTCCCGCCCCCGAGACGACAAAATGCTCCCGCTGATGGGGGCAGGAAAGCCTAATTGTGGTATGTTAGGCGCCACTGCAACACAAGCATTTTTGCCAAGGGGAACAGCATGGCCAAAGCCAAAATCGGGATAGTAACCGTCAGTGACCGTGCCAGCGCCGGAGTCTATGAAGACATTTCCGGTAAGGCGATCATAGAGACTCTCAATGCTTATCTCACCAGTGAGTGGGAAAGTGTTTATGAAGTGATCCCGGACGAGAGGGAGGTGATTGAAGCCACCCTCAAGCGGATGGCCGATGAAGACGGCTGTTGTCTGGTGGTGACCACAGGGGGCACAGGGCCGGCCAAGCGCGATGTTACGCCCGAGGCGACCGAAGCCGTGTGCGACCGTATGATGCCTGGCTTTGGCGAGCTGATGCGCGCCGAGTCGCTCAAGTTTGTTCCGACGGCGATTCTGTCACGGCAAACCGCCGGGCTGAGAGACGACACCCTGATAGTCAACTTGCCGGGTAAGCCCAAGTCGATTCGTGAGTGCCTGGATGCGGTATTCCCAGCCATTCCTTACTGCATCGATTTGATGGAAGGCCCCTTCCTCGAATGCGATGAGGCAGTGATCAAGCCGTTTCGTCCCAAGGCGAAATAAGCCAACCCGGTTTTTACCCGGCCGATACCCTTGGGTTTCGGGGGGCGGGTTTCGGGGTTTCGGCAATCGAAAGGCAAGCCAACATTGAATCTCGGCTTGCCTTTTCTTTTGCGGCCTTGGGGTTTGGATCAGAGGCCAAACACCACCTTTTCGCTTTTGAGGGAGCGCTCCAGCCCCAGCACCAGGGCGGCGGCTATGGCCAACGTCAGCAAGCTGGATACCAACAGCTGCAGTAGCGGCAACTCCTTCCCCTTGATAAAGGCCATCAGCGCCTGTTGCTGCCCCGAGACCGGTAACCATTGCAAGGTGTCCGGCGCTATGTCGTAACTGGCGGTCATCGCCAGGGCCAAGGGCACGAACAGCACTATGGTCAAATAGGATTGGGCTTCCTTAAAGGTCTTGGCCAGGAAGGACACAAACAGTTGCATGCTGGCGGCCAGCAGGGCGACCGGCAAGCCTATCAACAGCATCAGGGCAATAAACTCGGCGCTGATACTGATGCTGAAGCCGAGCTCCTGCCAGGGCACCATGGGGTAGGCAAACTTGGAGATCAGCAAAATCAGGATCAAGCCCAACATGGCAAACACAGTTACCGCCAGCAGCTTGGAGATCACCAATTGCCTCGGGGTGACAGGGTGACTCAGCAGCAGCGCCAATGAGTTGCGTTCACGTTCGCCGGCACTGGTATCTATCGCCAGATTCATCCCGGAAATAAATACCGAGTAGATCATGGTGAAGATGGCGATTCCGAGGATCATTCCGCCCTTGGAGTCTGGCGTGGCCTGATCCTGCAATTGCACCTTAATCGGCTGCATTATCCTGGGATCTATACCGCGGGCCAGTAGGCGCAGGCTGCCCATTTCGGAGGAATAACCCTGCAGCGCCCGCTCCAGACGGCGAATCGATTTCTGCAGCTTTTCATCCGAGTTGTCGGCTATCAGGATCACCTCGGCCCTTTCGCCTTTGGCCATCTGCGCCCGATATTGCTCGCTTATCTGCAGTATCAGAGCGCCTGCCTGCTCGCCGCTGTCCTGATTGATCCCCTTCTGGCCGAGATAGCGCACCAGATCCGGCGCCTGTTCGGCGTTGTCTATGCGAATTTGCAGGTCATCCGGGCTGGAGAGCTGACCAATCAGCACCACAAACAGACCGCACATGATCAGCGGCGTGCCTATGGCATAGTAGAGACCGGCCATTACAGAACGCTTGTCGCGGGCGGCATCCAGCAGTTCCTTGCGAACCAGTGTCAAGAGTCGACTCATCATGCGGCTATCCCCTCATCCGTGCCTATCAGTTGTATAAAGGCATCTTCCAGTGACTCCTTACCGGTTTGACGGCATAGATCGGCCGGGCTGCCAACGGCCACCACGCGTCCCTGGGTCATGACTATCACCTTGTCACAGAGAGCGGCGACCTCTTGCATCACATGGCTGGAGAACAACACACAGTGGCCCTGGCGTTTGAGATCTAACAGCAGCTCCCGCAGTACCCGGGTGCTCATCACATCCAGCCCGCGGGTGGGTTCGTCGAGAATAATATTGGTCGGTTGATGCACTATGGCCTGAGCCAGTGCCGTCTTCATCCGCTGCCCCTGGGAAAAGCCCTTGCAGTGGCGGTCGGCAATATCGTCCATCTTGAGTTTGCCGAGCACATCGGCAGTCGCCTGCTTGGCGGCCTTACTCGGCATGCCGCTGAGTTCGGCGAAGAAACGAATATATTCCCTCGGGCTCAGGCGTTCATAGAGGCCGAAGGGATCCGGAAACAGCCCAAGTTGCTGCTTGGCCGCCAGCGGATTGCGGCCGACATCTATACCGTCGACTTCGGCTATGCCTTCGTCCGGTTTCAGCAGGCCAAACACAGTGCGCAGGCAGGTAGTCTTGCCGGCGCCATTGGGGCCGAGCAGGCCGGTAATCATGCCATCTTCGGCGCTGAAACTCAGGCCATCCAGGGCTTGAACCTTGCCGATGCGCTTACTCAGATTGGTCACCTTGATCATTTTGTTCCTCCTGGAATGGCTTCCACTGTGCTGGCGTTGAGATAGAAACTGCGACGCACATCTTTGTTGAGACACTCGCCATCCAACTTGTCCGGCGCCGTGCCCTTGACCAGCTCGGCGATCAGCTCATTGGCGCAGGACTGGGCGGCAACACCATGGGTGGCATAGGGGGAGATCAAGTGTCTGGCGTTGCTCAACTGGGCCATGGCCAGCTCACCCCAGGAAGGCGGCGTGGCGGGGTCCTTGGCTCCGGAAAGCAACAGGGTGGGGATATCGCTGGCTATCGGCTCGGCAAAGGTGGCCGCCGCGGCCGGGACATTCCAGATAGGGCAGCTTCTGTCCAGGCTGCTGAGCATCTCTTTGCCTATGACGCTGGCCTCTGCCTGTTGGCGCTCGGCGGCGGTCAATCTGGGCCAGTCTTCACCGCAAACCACGGCGGCGTGCATGCCCATGGCAATTCCTGTGCTATCGACACTGAGAGCCATTAATCCCAGCAGGGGTTGGTATTCCTCCATGGCCGCCCGGTGGATGGCGTAGGGTAGCAGAGCTCTGACCGATGGGCTGTAGAGCGCCATTCTCAGGCTGCCGAGCAGCTTGCTACGGGTCAGGGTCAGCATGGCGATATCGCCGGTTACCGGATGAGGCACCTTCTTCATCACCGCATGCTGCCCCAGGCGCTCGGCCAGTTGGTTCAGTTCTTGACGCAGCTGTGGGTAGGTTTGAGCGCACAAAGCGTCCTGCTCACAATCGCTCAGCAGCAGATCCTGGGCCCGGCCAATGGCGGCGCCTATGGCCAGCACACTCTGCTGCATAGGCACGATGCCATCCAGGGTCACTGTCTTCAGTGCCTCGGGATAGTGGCGCATATAGAGCTGAGCCATGCGGCTGCCGTAGGAGATGCCATAAAGGTGCAGCTTCTGATAACCCAGATGTTGGCGAACCGCTTCGAAGTCGTGCAATGCCTGCTCGCTGCCGTATTGGCTGATGTCGGCATCCAACTTACTCAGGCAGTTACGGGTTTCCTGTTCGACATCGAGTGCTTCGTCGTTATAGGCCAGGGTTTGTTCCAGATCCAACGCCGCACACTCAAGGGCGTTGGACTGGCCGGTACCGCGCTGATCTATCAGCAATATGTCCCGGTTTTGACGGACTTTGCTTAAGATCAGGTCGAAGGTGGCGGCATTTTCGATGGCCGACTGTCCCGGCCCGCCGGCGATGGCCAGTACGGCTTCATTAGGGGCGGTATTCTTGATTGCCGGCAAGACGGCATAGTGGATTGCCAACTGGCGGCCTTCGGGCTTTTGCGGATCCTCCGCGACTCGAATCGTGCCGCAACGCAGACGTTCAGACAGACCATCGACATAACAGCCCGTGCTTTCGGAAGCTGTCTGTGCCTGACTCAGCGGCGTCCAACAAAGCCCCAGAGCCAACAGCAGCATGCTGGTTACGGCAAGCCTGTGGTGCCGGCCAAAGTTCCTTTGCTTCATGCTTGTGTTCCTTTTTGGCATTCCTGCCGGAGTGTGTTAGTTTTATTGGTGTATCAATGTATTAATACAGTGTTTCAAGGCTAATGTTAGAACTATTGCATGTCAACCCCGGCAGCGGCGAACCCATCTACCGTCAATTGAGCGAGCAGATTATCCATCTGATCGTCGGCGGCCAGCTGCCCGAGGAAACCGTATTGCCCTCGGTGCGGCAGATGGCTGAGCATCTGGCTGTAAACCCCATGACAGTTTCCAGGGCGGTGAAACAGTTGGTGGAGCAGGGATGGCTGGAGCGGCGACGCGGCCAGGCAACCCGGGTAGCCCAGCGCCGGGCCCATCAGAATTTGTCGGCCGAGGCCATTATAATGCCGCAGCTTGAAGACTTGTTGGCAACGGCGCAGCAATTGGGGTTGTCGCAACAGGGGCTGCAACAGTTGATAGTCAAACATTGGCCCCGAACCAAGGAATAACAGGGAACAAGTATGAAGCAGCCGGCCGGTTATTGCATTTCGCCAAGATTGGACTGTGAGTCTTAGGGAAGGTGCGAATAAGTCCTCGTGGTCTTCTCTTTTGTAGAGAGTGGCTTGCACAGCAATTGGCGTTCAAGGCACCTTCCTTAGCTGCGGTGGCGCGGGTCAGGCTGCTCTTTACCAAGGGCGTTGTTTCATCTTGGCCGCAATAGATTATGGCGTACAGAAGTACTGGAACCCTGATATAACAACTGGTCTGATCTCTATGAGTGGAGCGTGATACTGTACGGAATTAGAGCAAAAGCTCTTATGTTTGCCTGAGCCTTGGGGTAGAATCTCAAAAGCGGAACAGCTGTAAGCTAAAAAGGTAAACCGAGTTATGTCTCTAGAGCAGTACAGAATCACCCATCTCTTGCGTCAGCAGCTTAAAGCGCGCGCAGAGCATATCGCCCTGGAAGGCTTCGAAATGGCTGCGCCTTGGGATAAGGTCAGCTGGAATGAATTTAACCGTATCAGTGCTGCCATTGCCGGAACTCTGATTGCCAACGGCTTTGAGGTTCAGGATCGCGCCGTGATCTTGTCCCACAACTGCCCGCAATGGACCTGTGTCGATGTCGGTGTGATCCGCGCCCGCGGTGTTGTAGTGCCGGTTTACCCTACCTCCACCCTGGAGCAAGCTGCTTATATCATCAATGATGCCGGTGCCAAGCTATTGTTTGTGGACAACAAAGCTCAGTATGAACTGGCTTGTGAGTTGGAGTCCTTGTGCCCGACACTGAATTGCGTGGTGGTGTTTGACAAGCAAGTCACCCTCAAGCAGCCCCATCATCAACACCTGGACACCCTGCTTGAGCAGACAGTGCCCGAAGAAGCGCGCACTGAGCTGGCCGCCATGGAGCAGAGCGCCACGCTGGATGATCTGCTGACTCTTATCTATACCTCAGGTACGACCGGCGATCCCAAGGGGGTGATGCTGGATCAGCGTAACTTCGCCTCGGCCATGCGCCAGCATCAACAGAAGATCCCTTTCAGCAGTGACCAGGTGTCACTGGTTTTCCTGCCCCTGAGCCATGTTTACGAGCGGGGTTGGAGCTTCTATGTGCTCAGTCGTGGTGGCCGTAACGTTTACCTTGCGGACACTCAAAGAGTCAAAGAAGCCATCGCCACCGTGCGTCCTCACACCCTGTGTGTGGTACCCAGATTCCTGGAGAAGGTATACAGCGCGGTGCAGGACAAAGTTGCCCGAGCCGGAAATGGTCGCCGCAAGTTATTTGCCTGGGCATTGTCAGTGGGCGAGCGCCAATTTGAGGTGATGCAGGGCCGGGCCAAACCCAGTGCCTGGTTGTCGTTGCAATGGCGCCTGGCCGACAAGTTGGTTTACGGCAAACTCAGAGCCGCTCTCGGTGGTCGCCTGCAGCTGATGCCCTGTGGCGGCGCGGCTTTGGATGCCAAAGTGAGTGCGTTCTTTGCGGCCATTAATCTGCCGGTACTCTGTGGTTACGGTATGACAGAAACCACGGCAACCGTTACCTGTAATACATTGGACAACAGGGTTACAGGTTCCAACGGCCGCTGTATGCCTGAGGTGGAAGTTCGTCTCGGGGCCGAGAATGAGATTTTGGTTCGCGGTGATACCGTGATGCGCGGTTACTTTAATCGTCCCGAGGACACAGCCGAGGCCTTCGAAGATGGCTGGCTCAGGACTGGTGATGCCGGCTACCTGGATGAACAGGGTAATCTGTTTATCACCGACAGGATCAAAGAGCTGATGAAGACCTCCAACGGCAAGTACATTGCGCCGCAGCGGGTTGAAGGCAAGGTGGGTTGCTGTCCCTTTATCGAACAGGTGGCGGTGGTTGCCGATGCCCGTAACTATGTGACTGCGCTAATCGTTCCGGCCTTTGAAGCCCTGGAAGCCTGGGCCAAACAAAAGGGACTCAGTTATGAATCCCCGCTGGAACTGATACGTCACAGCCATGTGGTGGAGCATTTTGAAGAAAGGCTCAAACACCTGCAACAGGAGCTGGCGGGTTTTGAACAGATCAAGAAGTTTACCCTGCTGCCGGAAGCCTTCTCTATGGAGGCGGGTTTGATTACCCCGACTCTTAAGCTCAGACGCAAGATGATCTATCACAAATATTCCCGCGAAATTAACGCCATGTATGGTGGTTAATTCTGAAAAAGGCTGCCTGGGCAGCCTTTTTTAATAGCATGATTCCTTTAGATTTAATACCGGCTGTTGTAGTATTGGCCCCCAATCTTGGCCGGGTTGCCAAGGTCATTTCTCAAGGAAGCAGTATATGGAACGACTATTCCAACCAGGCTTGCTCACAGGCTTATTTCTCCTTATTTTTTCCCCGCTTTCTTCAGCCTCTGAATTGGCTCACGGCCCTTTGACACTGCCCGGCGGTGACGGCGAGCAGTTGTCTTTCTACCGTGATGCCGAGCAGGTATTGGCCCAGGTTCAGGATGATAAGGGCAGTAAAACGCTGGATAGCTTCCCGTCAGCAACTCAGGTCGTCGCCGTCTTTTATCAGGATCTCGATGGTGATGAGCAGCGCGAAGTCCTGGTGATGCTAAAGACCGGCTCAGAACTTTCCATCAGGGGATATGGTCGGGACTACAGCAATTGGCAGTGGCTGCAACGCCTGCAGCCCAGGCTGGACCGGCTGGCTCCTTCCCTCAAACACTTCACCGTGGCCGAAGTGCGTAAACAGTTGAAGCGCTGGCCGCCGCAACAATATTTGATGACTTACGATATTGACGTCACTGATGACGCCAACATCAGGGCCTTGCTGCAAGGTACCCTGGAGAGTGACGGGCAACTCTTGGGTTACCGGGATGAAGAGGGGCGGGCAGTGAAGCGCGCCGAACAGGCGTACTCCTATCGGCTCAAGTATCCCGTCAGAATCAAAGAGGGACAGACAGCATTCTTCCTGACCGCCAGCTTCGAGCGGCTCAGCTTTGGTATTGGTGAAGCTGAAGGATTTATGGTGACCGAAGTGGCTTACCAGCGCGATGATATTGAGGGGGAGGCTGGTCGCAGTGGCCCGCTGCTGGGGTTTGCTCCTACCGGTGGCACCTGGGGCGGTGTGACACTGAGTGCCTATTACCAGGGCGGTAAGTTGCATGGTAGTTGGGCCAGCTATAGCCCACGTAATGGCCGTATCAACGCCGCCGGTGACTATCGAAATGGCTTGCAGCAGGGCGAGTGGATAGAGGCTGACTTCGATGGTCGTTTTTGGCGGGGGCAGTACGTCGACGGCAAGCAACAGGGCCTGTGGAAGCTGGAATCCGACTATGACGAAACCCTGTCGCTGGGGTTTGCGAACTACAAAGATGGCTTATTGCATGGTGAATACGAGGAGCTTCTGGCCGATTTTGGCAGTGACGCCGAACCCACACCCACAAAAATCTGGCTCAAGGGTGCGTACCTTGACAACAAACGCCATGGCCCCTGGATTGAAGATGGCAACAGGGTGACTTATGACCATGGCTTGAAAGATGGCCTCTGGGTTGAGATGGATGGCGAATCTGAGCTGCGGACCCATTACCATCAAGGTAAGAAACAGGGACTGCGGCAGCGACTGGATAGCAGCGGTAAACTACTGCTGGAAGAAAATTATCTTGCCGATCAGCTTGATGGCCAGAGCCGTTACTTCTATGCCAGTGGCCAGTTGAAAAAGCTGTCGCAGTTCAAGCAGGGTAAGCAAGATGGCCAGCAGCTGTATTTCCATGAAAATGGTCAACTGAGCAGTTTGTATGATTATCAGGCGTACCAAGATAAAGAGGGTCGTTGGTATGAGATCCTTCAGGAACAGGTTCTGCGATACAGCGAGCAGGGGCAACTGCTGGAGGTGCAGCAGTATCGTGATGCTCGCGCCGAGGGGCGTTGGTATCGCTTCGATAAACAGGGGCAACTGGAGCGCCTGCAAAACTTCAGTCAAGGGCTGGGGCAGGGAATGCAGGCCAGCTTCAGTCCTCATGGGATCTCCTCTTTTCGGACCGTAGAAAAAGGGATATCCATAGGCGATGGCTATCGTTTTCACCGCAACGGCCAGTTGCAGGAGATCAACTTCTATTGCGATTATGACGGCGCGGCAACCAGCAATAACCTGTGCAGTTGGCAACACAGCTTCTATGAAGATGGTCAGGATGCTTGCTTCAGACGCCTCAGCTACGGTTATGAACAGGAATATATCTGCTATGACCGTGAGGGACGGCTGCTCAAGAGCCAGGAGCTGACGGCGGCCAACAAGATGGTTGAACGCCGTTACATCAATGGCAAGCTCCATAAGGAGGAGCCTAGGATCTCTGTATACAACCGGATGATCAATGGCGAACAGGTTTACAACTTCAATGGTGCCCGTTTCGATGGCGTGGTCATAGGCATCTATCACGATGGCCGCTATGAAACCCTGTATCGGGACGGCAAGAAAATTTGCGGCAAACAGTTTGACCCTCAAGGTAAGCTGAGGGCCGGCAAAGACAAGTGCGAGTTTTAATCAACAATAATAACAATAGGATACCCTATGGAAGCGTTAAGCCTGGATATTCAACCCAGATTCAATGAAACCGATGGCCTGGGCCATATCAATAACACTGTGCTGCCCGTGTGGTTTGAAGCCGCCAGAGAGCCTGTGTTCGAAATCTTCAACCCAGGTCTGGATCTGGCTAACTGGAACCTGATTGTGGCCGGATTCACCATCGCCTTTAAGGCGCCCACCTATTACGGTAAGACAGTCAGAGTATTGACCTCGGTCAGCCGCATAGGCAACAGCTCGTTCGAAGTATTGCAGCAGAGTTGGCAGGGAGAGCTGCTAACCGCCGAAGCCAAGACCACCCTGGTGCACTACGACTACAGCTGTGAGCAGAGTCGACCTATTCCTGATGAGATCCGCCAGCGTCTGCAGCCTTTGCTGCGGGAGTGAACCAGCACTTTTCGAGCTCAGCCACTATTGCCATTAGGCCAGCGTCTTCTACGTTGGCCTATTCTGGCTACGGTATTGGTGAGGTGTCTGGTCAAAGAGTCCTTTGAAGGCACAGATAAAGGCAGAATCGGACTGATAGCCCGCCTGAAATGCCACCTGTTGCACTGTTTCACCTTGTTCCAACTGCGTCAGCGAACTCAGCAAACGTAGGTGCTGGCGCCAGAGTGGATAGCTGCAACCCAGTTCCCGGGCAAACAGCCGGGAAAGAGTGCGCTCGGATGCGCCCACCCGCTCGGCCCATTGGGCCAGAGTCATTTCCAATGCCGGTCTGGCAACTTGTTCATCAAAAATCCGCAGCAGACGTTTGTCTTTTGGCAGCAGTAACCCCAAACGATAGGGCGCCGCCTGGATCACCTCATCCTTGAGAACCGCCAATAACCTCAACCTTGCGTCTGAGGCTTGCGGGCTGGGTGCTTGTGTCAGATGCAGCAGCAATTCCCTTAGAAAGGGAGATACTGCCAAGGGTTTGGCCTGAGTGGGAAAGCCCTGGCTATATGAGGGATCCAGGTAGAGACCAATGAACTGGGTATCCACCAGGACTCTGGACTCATGTTCCTGGGTTGCCGGAATAAACAGGGCGCCGTTATGGGGCAGTATAAAGCGGGTATCCCTGACCTGAGTCTGTAACAGGCCGCTTGCCGGAAACACCAACTGATGCCAGTTGTGGCTGTGCCAGCTATCGACATGCCCTCTGGGCATCCACAGCACTTTGCTGAGCACCCGGGCGTCGGGATAAGCCGCTATCAGCCCATTGGCATCGAACCGTGCTTCTGAAGCTAGGGTATCTGTTGGGGAAATAGCTTGGCGGTTTGGCAATGTTATCTGTCTTTGTGTCGATATCTATCGGTCTGCTGTCAAGGCTAACATGACGGCCAACTGAACAACAAACGCGGGAGCGACAGGTGAAGGTATATTTTATTCAACATGAATCTTTCGAAGGGCCGGGGGTTTTGGCGAACTGGTGTCGCGCGCGCGGCTATGAAGCCAGCTATACCCGCCTCTGGCTTGGTGAATCCTTGCCGCAGAGCCTCCAAGGCGTAGGTTTATTGGTTGTGCTCGGAGGCCCACAGTCACCGGCAACCGGCATTGCCGAGTGCCACTATTTTGATGCCCGGGCGGAACAGGCCTTGATAGCCAGAGCTATTGCCGGGCAGGTGGCTGTGTTGGGTATCTGTTTGGGAGCGCAGCTGATTGGCGAGGCGCTCGGTGCTCCTTTCGAACCCAGCCCAGAGGTTGAGATAGGCTTCTTTCCCGTGACCTTGACCGCGGCCGGCAGGGCGCATCCAGGCCTGGAAAGCTTCGGCGACAGTGTCACACTGGGGCATTGGCACCATGATATGCCTGGGCTGACGGCCGATAGCAAGGTGTTGGCATTCAGTGAGGTATGTCCGAGGCAGATAGTGGAATATGGTGCCAGAGTGTACGGCTTTCAGTGCCATCTGGAATTTGACGCCGAGGCGATAGAGGCGCTTATCAGTCACAGTGCCGCCGAGTTTGGTCAGCCCCGTCCTTGGGTGCAGTCACCTGATTTACTGCGCCAGGCCGAGACTCAGGAGATGAATGTCTTGTTGTGGCAATTTCTGGACTGGCTGGTGCGCTGAAGCGGGCAGCATAGACAGCCTAAAAGGCGTGCCCATGCTGCCTGGCGCCTATGTGGCCCATAGCCTATGTAGCCCGCCAAACCCCTTGCCTTACCCAATCGGCGGCGGTTAGGCAAGCTCTGCCATGGCATCTCTGACCCGGCGGGAGGCATCGTTGGCCAGCGCCGAGAGCAACTCGGCCGCGTCGGGGTAGTCGCCTTCCAGGCAATCGATCAGCTCGATTTTCTCATTGACAGTCAACTGAGTAATAAGGGGCGTCAGAGTGCCGTTTCTCAGTTGAGCGACTAGCCAGTCACAGGGAGCTTCATATTCCCCTTTGCCGAGGCAAAAAAGCAGCAGATTCATCGGCTCAAGCCGCAGCGGCTCCAAGGTTTGCAGCAGCCAGCTCAGCGCCGCTTCCTGCAGCTCATCGCTGTCCTGGTATCTCCTGTCTATGTATCGTGCCGCTGGCCAGTCGCCGCGGCGCACCTTGTCGGCCATAAAGGCCCGCAATAGCTGCTCATCGAACAGTTCAAATCCCAATTGGTAGCCAAGCAGGAGTTGCAGCAGTCGCTGCCGGGTTGGGGTGGGAAGCAGCCACAGGCACTGCTTGAGATCATAACGCTCGAAGGATGAGTAGATACTCAGCTCATCAAGGACGAACAGGCGTTGCAGGCAGGCTTGCATGGCTGCCAGCGGCAGTTCACCACTCAGGTATGCTTGCAGTCGAGCATTGACCAAGGTGACCCTGGCATCGACCGAGTACAGGGTCTTGAATGCAGCCAAGATCTCCTCGGCGCTGACACTCTCGTCAAACAACAGTACCTCGCCCGGAATACCTTGGGGCAAGCCCTCCGGCGGTATCGCTTGGGTCAGCAATAATGCCTGCAACTCTTCACCCTGACGCCGAAGCAGGCTGACGTTGAGCCAGTCATATCTGTCATCTTGGGCCTGCTCGCAAACCACAAGTTGCGGCGCGGCAACCACAGGCTGCTTTATGCCCCGCTCCAGCAACTGACAGCGACCATCAAAGTCTTGAGCCAGTACCCGCTGCCAACTCTTGAGGTTGTCGCGAATAAAATACTCGAGGCAGAGTGACCACTCCCGCTGCAGCTCGGGGTGTTGGATAAAGCCTTGCCCGGGAAACTGCAGCTCCAGCAGTTCGAAGGCACTGAGCTTCTCTCTATCCGGCAGTCGTCTCAGTGCCTGCAGCAGTGAATCTGCCTGGCTCGATGAGGCCTGGGCCAACTGGCTCAGCTGCGCTACCGCGCGCAGGGTGTTGGCGCCATCGCCGCTGCTCAGCGACAGTTGGAAGTTAAACACCGTCAGCAGGGCTTCACTGACGCCGAGTGATTGCATGCTACCGACAAAGCCCTGACGCTCGGTATCAGAGTCAAACTCAGGGTCGAAATTATCGTCACTGTAAGGCATGGCGGCATAATGCAAGAGTTTGAGTGGCGCCAGTTCCAGCAGCCATTGCCACAGGCGCCGGGCCAGTATGAGAGCCGGCGCTTGCGGCTCATTTGGCTGAGCCGAGGAGTGAGTTAAAGCGTGCTGCGAGGCCAGCAGGAAATAGCACAGCATGGCACCGCGGCGAAAACCATCTTGTTTGTCGAGCAGCAGGTATTTGGGCTGGAAGTCACTGATGGGCTCCAGGGTCAATTGGCGGCCAACATCATCACGCCCTCTTCGATAGAGCTGGTCTTGTGCCAGTTGCAGCGCCTCAAGCTCACAAAGAGAGGGGGCGGGCCGACAGATAAACGCCTTGAGCGGCTTGGCATCGTCTGCGGCCTGTTTGAGCACTTGCCCGGCAAGCAGTTCCCATGGGCTATTAGCGTTTAATCTCTCGCTCAGCGCTCGGCTGGTGGCATCATGGCACTCGGCCAGACAGTCCTGTTGCCAAAGGAAGGCCAGCAACACATAGTGGCCGAGTTCCATCTGGCTCAGCGGCCAGTTATCCGGGTTGGCAAGCTGCCGGTGTTGCCGGAACAAGGCCAGTGTCTTGTTCAACAAGGGACGGTTGTAGACCTGGCGCTTGTCGTTCCATTGCTGCAACAGTTTAGCCAGTTTCGCCTCGAGCAGCGCCTGCTCACTCGTGTCACTGAGGTTGCTGTAGCGCTGCAGATATTGGCCGTCATCGAGCAGCCCTTCATCGTCGACCAGGTTTTCGCGGATCTCTTCCAGTTCGGGGTTGCCAAGCCAAGCGAACCAGATATCCAGCAGGCGTAAATATTGCTGTTGCCTTTGCTGCAGACTCCTGGATGGCAAGATATCGGCAAAGGCTTCGACATCTTCTTGATCACCATAGAGCAGTTCATAACGGCTATCACTGAGAATACTGCTCAGCTCTTCGGCAATATGCCGATTGGATTCTGCCGTAACGCAGTAGTCGACTATGTAGTGATAGAGCCCCAGGGCTTTGGCCTTACAAGCGGGAATTAATGCTATTGGTTGCTGAACCGCCAGCGCCTGGGATTGGCTGCCATCATGCAGATATTGCCACAATGCTGCGCCTTGGGGTTGCGCCAGTACCAATGGCTTTAACAGACGCAGCAGCCTGCCCGGCCGCTCATCGTCCTCATCCTGATAGCTGTCGTCTTGCTCATCTGCGTCGGTTTCGACGCTCCCGGATATGCCGCATCTGTAACAGGCCAGGGCGTCACTGGCCTGGCTCTCTATGGCGGCGCGCAGGTCGCTTATCTCCTCTTCGAGACTGGCGCGGATAAACTGGCTTTCAAGCAGGGTATCCAGCCCCTCGCTCTGTTCAACTTCAAACCAGGCAAACTCAATCGGGTACATGCTGACAAAGAAATGCAGCACGGCATCGACTCTGCCGAGTGGGCGGTCTTCGGCGGCGAGCAGTTTGGGGCTATTAAGTAAACGCTCGCTCAACAGCTGTTTGAATAGAGGATATTGCTGTGGATGTTGCTTGAGGAAGTCGGCCAGTGGCTGATGACTCTGAATGCCGGTTTCGCCGCTGTAGAAGAAGCCCTGGCGCAAGTGGTCGCTGTCGCACCAGACAAAGGCCCGCAGCATATCCGGGCTCCAGCCATTGAGTTCGAGCAGCCGTGCCATATATTGCTCATAGCCATTGCTGTAGACATTGTCCCAGGCGGGGATCAGAAAGCGTGCCAATAGCCAGGCTAGTTCGGGCATGCGCCGGGCCAGCAGAAACAGGGCCTCGACCCCGAAAATGCGGCTGTCGTCCAGCCACATGCGCTGCAGATCGTTATGCCTGCGGGCGAAGGCTATCATGGCCTCGGCGGTGGCCAGCAGTTCGGGGGCCAGGCGAGGGTGTTGCATGGCAATGGCGAACAGCAAGGGTTCAGAGAGGTAGAGGTCACATTCGTCACTGATGAGTGGCGGCAGCATGAACCCTTCGCCATCCGGCCCCAGGCTCAGGGCTTCCTGCAGCAGAGCGCGCAGTCCTGAGTCTTGCAGGTCATCGATTTGCAGGCGGCGGTTGCCGCTGTCGGTCACGGCGACAAATTCGATATCGAACATGCCCTGGCGCAGAATAGTACCTTGCTGCAGTTGTTGCCGGTATCGCGCCAGTGCCAGGCTGATGGAGAGGGGATCCCGGGGATCCAGCGGGATAAGGGTGTGCTTTTTAAATGACTGCATCTTCCTGACTCAGTAACTGCGAAGGCCAAAGGCCTTTAAACGAGGCGGGATGATAACAAAAGTTGTTGTGGATGCGGCTACACAAGCGTGAAAACCTGCGCTGAGTCACCGCTGTTTGCCGAATATTAACGGGTGGCGGCCAAGGCCTGACGTTCTGTTTGCTTTTGCTGTTTATAGTCCAGTGCTTCTTGGGGAACCGGACTGACTTTGCCGGTTTCCAGCCACTTCTTCAGGCGGCCGGCATCGGCCAAATGGGTCAGCTTGCCGAAGGCATCCAGTACCACAAAGGCGACTTCCCGCTTGGCCATTTGGGTCAGCATAACCAGACAGTGGCCGGCGTCATCGGTATAACCCGTCTTGGTGAGGTGGATCTGCCAGTTTTTCTTGTTCACCAGGCGATTGGTGTTGTAAAACGCCAGGTTATATCTTGGCTTACGAAACATGACGCTACGGTTGGGGGCCGAACTCAGTTCGCCTATCAGAGGGTATTTCCTGGCCTCACGCAGCAGTTTGACCAGGTCTCTGGCGCTGGAGACATTCTGCTCCGACAGCCCTGTGGGTTCGACAAAGCGGCTGTCAGTCATCCCCAGTTCTGCCGCCTTGGCATTCATCGCCTTGATAAAGGCCTGGTAGCCGCCGGGATAGTGATGTGCCAGGGTCGCGGCGGCGCGATTTTCCGAAGACATCAATGCCAGCGCCAGTGCTTCTTTGCGTTTCAATTCACTGCCGATACGGATACGGGACACCACGTTTTGCATGATATCGGCCTGGCTGACATCCACGGCAATCCGTTCGTTGAGCGGCAACTTGGCATCCAGTGTCACCAGCGCCGTCATCAACTTGGTTATCGAGGCTATGGGCTGTACCTGCTGTGGGTTGTCCTCATAGAGGACCTCGCCGGTTTCCAGATCCACTAGCATGGCGCTGGCCGAGGCCAGCTGTTGCAGCTCGGCCCTGGCCGGTAATTTTTGCGCCGCCCAAACCGGCAGACAGCAGCACAGCAATATTATTAAGCTGGTAAGTCTTCGCATTACCTTAATCTTCCCGCAATCATTTCTCGTAGGACTTTAGTATAAGTTTAAGGTGAATTACAACGATTTACTCCTTGCCGATAATGCCCGTTTATCCCAACTGACCGGCGACCATAATGTCTTTGTTTTCAGAAATCTCATTGTAAGACAACACATTAAGACCTCTTGAAAAGGCCAGAGCATAACGGCCCAGCAGCGGGCGCAACTGAGGCGGCACCAGTAGGATAGGATGATGTCCGGCGGCCTTGGCCTCGGCCAACAGCTGGGGCATTTTTTGCTGTAGCTGCGCCAGCAACTGCGGATCCACAGGGAAACCATCCAGTGACACGCTGCCTTGCTGTTGGGCGGTGCTCAGGGCACTCATCAGTTGTCGCTCAAGCTCTGGGGTCAGGGTCATCACCTTGAGCTGAGGCGCATCTCCACAGATGGCCTGTACTATCGCCTGCCTTAGCGCGCAGCGAACATCGGCTGCCAACAGCACGGGATCTTTGCTGTTTTCACTGCAATCCAGCAGTGTGGTGCCTATGGTCAAAATATCCCGCAAAGAAACCTGTTCCCTTAGCAGTAGCCGGTAGACCTTGAGCTGTTGAATCGGCGACAGCGCCTGGCTCAGTGACTCGGCCAGCTTGGGGGCCTGGCGCGCCAGTCGTTCATTGAGTGAAATCACATCATCGTGCTGCAATAGCTCGGCCATTCGCTCCCGCAGCAACTTAGCGACATGGGTGGCGATCACAGTGGCGTTGTCCACGACGGAATAGCCCAGGTTCAGCGCATTGGCTTTCTTTTCCTGCTCTATCCAGACCGCCTCCATGTTATAGGCAGGATCCCGGGTGATGATGCCGTCCAGCTCACCAAAAACATTGCTGCTGCGAATCGCCAGCAGTCGCTCTGGGTCCAGTTCTGCCGTGGCCACCAAGGTACCCATTATGCTGATTTGGTAGTGAGTGGGGCTCAGCGCCAGGTTATCCCTGACCCTGACTTCCGGCAGCAGATAGCCCGCCTGTTCCGACAGAGTGCGGCGAATTCCGGTCAGGCGTTTCATCAGTTCGGCGCCGCGCTCTTTTTCCACCAGAGACACCAGTCGATAACCCAGCTTGACCTCTATCGCATCGACATAGGGCAGGCTGTCCCAGCTGGGCGCTTGAGGTTCGCTCAGGGCCTCGCCGGCCTGTTTGGCCTGTGGCGGTGGCATGATTGTCGGCTTGGTGCGGTACTGTTTGTAGGCGACAAAACCCAGCAACAACGCGGCACTGAGGAATACCCAAGTGGGCATGCCGGGTACCAGACCCATGATCAACATCACCAGCGCCGCAGTCGCCAGGGTTTTGGGATTGGCCAGCAGTTGTTCGTTGAACTGGGCCGGCATCTCTTCGGCATCTGAAACCCGGGTGACTACAATCGCCGCAGCAGTTGCCAGCAGCAGCGATGGGATCTGCGCCACCAGACCGTCACCTATGGTCAAGAGTGCATAGGTCTTGAACGCCTCTGTGCCGCTGAGATCATGCATAAAGATGCCGATACAGATACCGCCTATGATGTTGATTGCCAGGATCAACAAGCCGGCAATGGCATCGCCGCGAACAAACTTGGAAGCACCGTCCATAGAGCCATAAAAGTCAGCTTCCGCGGCGACTTCTTTACGCCGCTCCCGCGCCTGATCCTGGGTCAGCAAACCGGCATTGAGATCGGCATCTATCGCCATCTGCTTGCCGGGAAGCGCATCCAGGGTAAAGCGGGCCGACACTTCGGAGATCCGCTCGCCCCCCTTGGTGATCACCACAAAGTTGATAATCATCAGGATCAGGAACACCACGGCGCCAACCACATAGTTGCCTCCGATCACCACTTCACCGAACGCCTGGATCACCTTACCGGCGGCATCGCCGCCTTCATGGCCGCGGATCAGCACCACCCGGGTCGATGCCACGTTCAGCGTGAGTCGCAGCAAGGTTGCCAGCAACAAGAGTGTCGGGAAAATGGAAAAGTCCAGCGGCCGCCGAATTGACACGCTCACCAGCAACACCATGATGGCCAGCACTATGTTGAAGGTGAACATCACATCCAGCAGCCAAGGCGGCAGCGGCAGAATGATCATCGCCATCAGGGTCAGCAGCAGCAATGGCACCATGGCATGGGACTTATTGGCGGTAAGTAATCGCAGCCAGTTCATTGGGTTATCCTTTAGTCATGTCGCAAGTGGGGTGGAATATGAAATTCCGGCAGCGGTGCCGGCATGGGTTTGCGTCCGGCCCGGGCCGCCTGGATCTGCAAGACGTAATTGAGTACATGGGCCACAGCCTTGAACAGCGCCGCGGGGATCTGTTGCTCCACTGCCGTCGAGTGGAAGATGGCGCGGGTCAACGGCGGGATCCTGAGGATTTCGACGCCATGCTGCTTGGCAATCTGTTGCATATAGAGGGCGACTTCATCGCGGCCCTTACAAAGCACGAAGGGGGCCTCGGCCCTGGCCGGGTCATACTTGAGTGCCACGGCATAGTGGCTGGGGTTGACCATCAATACATCGGCCTGAGGTACGGCGACCGAGGCGCGGGAACGGGCAAACTGTTGTTGCAGTTGGCGTATTCTGGCCTTGATTTCCGGCTTACCCTCCATCTGTTTATGTTCATCCTTGACCTCCTGCTTACTCATCCTCAGCTCTTTGTAGTGCTGCCAGAGTTGGTAGGGCACATCGACCAGGGCGATCACCAACATTCCCAGTCCCAGATAGAGGATGTAGTCACTGAGCAGTTGCAGCCCTGTGCTGGCACCCTGCAGCAGATCCTGCTGACTCAGGTAGAGCAAGTGATCAAAATCATGCTTTAAAAACAGCAGCATGATCCCGATAAGCAAGCTGACTTTCAGGCAAGATTTCCCCAGTTCCACCAGGGAGCGGGTGCCACACATGCGCTTGAGGCCGCTCAAGGGAGCGATACGGCTCCACTTGAAGCCCGCATTGCCTAGGTTGAACACATGGCCGCCGGGCAAGCCGCCCACAATAGCGGCCAGCAGCAGTATCATCAGAAACAGTGGTCCCAGCAGCTCGAGTATCCCCAGCAGCGCAGCGGCCAGGTGACTCTGCATCATTCCCGGGGTATCCAGGTTTTCGCGGCTGACCAGCATATGCAGCTCAGTCTGTTGCATCAGCTGCTGCGCCAGCCAATCGCCGCTGTTGCTCAGCAGCAGGGAACCGGCAATCATCAGCACACAGGCGCCGAGATCCTTCGAGCGCGGGGTTTGGCCTTTCTCTCTGGCCTTGCGCAGCTTGTGACTACTGGCCTTTTCGGTTTTATCCTGGGAGGAGGATTGACTCATTGGCTCCCTCCCAAAAACTGATGCATGGCAAACAGGGCGTCGAGGCAAAAGTCACTGTACCTGTCCGGCAGGGTCGAGAACGACAGCAGGACACAGACAAGCCCCATGATCATGGTCATGGGAAAACCCAGGGCAAAGATATTCAAAGAGGGCGCCGAGCGGCTGAGCACCCCAAATGTCAGGTTGACCACCAACATCGCCATCACCGCCGGCAGCGCCAGCATCAAGGCGGCGGCAAACATCCAGCCAAACTGGCCGATCAGCTGCATCAAGGGCAGGTCGAACAAGCCGTTGCCTATGGGCCAGAGGCGGAAGCTGTCCACTATGATGCCGATGGCAACCAAGTGCCCGTCCAACGCCAGAAACAGCAGGGTGCCGTACATTACCAGCATCTGCCCCAGCAGAGGTTGGCTACTGCTGCTGCCGGGGTCGTTGGCCAGCGCCATGGACAGCCCCATCTGCATCGACAAAATGGTACTCAGCAGGCTGAGGATATGCAGCATGATGCTGAGAAACAGTCCCAGCATCATGCCCAGCAGCAGTTGCTCCAGCGCCAGCAACACTGCCCTGAATGAGAGTGCGTCGAGGACGGGAACCGCCGGTAGTATCGGAATGATCAGCGCCGCCAGCAGCAGTGCCAACAATACTCTAATCAATACGGGGACATGGATATGGCCGAGGAAAGGCATCACCAGAAAAGCCCCCAGAAGACGACTGAAAGGCCACCAGAAAGAGCCGAGCAGTTGCTGCAGATAGTCTGTCGTCAGGCTCAGCATTTTAGCCAATCACATGGGGGATCGAGAGGAACAGCTGGTTGAACAGATCGAGCAGCTTCTGCACCAGCCACTGGCCGGCGAACAGCACCATTAGCAGAGTCAGTACCAACTTGGGCAGAAAGCTCAGGGTCTGCTCATTGACCTGAGTGGCGGCCTGAAAGATGGCGATCAACAGACCCAGCAACAGGCCCGGGCTGATCAACACCAATACCATCAATACCGCAAGGTAGATGGCATCGGAGAAGAAGCTTGTCAGTTCACTCAGCTCCATGGCGCTATCCGAAGCTGGCCGTCAGGGTGCTGACAGTCATAGACCAGCCATCGGCCAATACGAAGATTAACAACTTGAATGGCAAGGAGATAATCAGCGGCGACAGCATCATCATCCCCATGGACATCAACACGCTGGCCACCACGAGATCTATCACCAAAAAGGGCAGATACAGCAGGAAACCAATCTGAAAGGCGGTTTTCAGCTCCGACAGCACATAGGCCGGCAGGATCACAAAGAAGGGGATCTGCTCCTGGGTCAGGGTCAAGGGTTCCTGGGCGATTTTCAGCATCTGCTCCAGGTCGGTTTCCCGGGTTTGCGCCAGCATAAAATGCCTCAGCGGCTGTTCGGCAATCGCAATCGCCTGAGGCAGCTCTATCTGCCCCTGATCATAGGGAAGGTAGGCCTTTTGATAGATCTCCTTGCCCACGGGTTGCATGATAAACATGCTGAGTACCAGGGCGATACCTATCAATACTTTGTTGGGCGGGCTCTGTTGCAAACCCAAGGCCTGACGCAAAATTACCAGTACTATGATGATACGGGTGAAACTGGTCATCATCAGCAGCATGGCGGGTAACAGACTCATCACTGTCATCATCGCCAGAATTTCCAGCTTGATGTTGACCTTTTGTGCCTGTTGACCGTCGTCCAGGGTGAAGAGTGTCATGCCATCGGCGGCAGACACAGGAAGGGCCAGCAGTGACAGCAGCAATAAAATGAGCAGGAATAGGCCGCTATTCTTTGACCAAGGTTGCGCCACTGGCAACGACCTCCAGCAGCCGCACACCGTAACGACCATTGACTTCAACCACTTCGCCGCGTCCGAGCAGGGCGCCATTGACCCGGATATCCAAAGGCTCACCCACCATGCGATCCAGGGCAATAACATCCCCCTGTCCCATATGGGTCAGTTCGCCGAGTGTCATCTCAGTACTGGCCAGTTCCAGAGTGACCTGCACAGGCAACTGCTTGAAGAAGCTCATATCCCGGGAGGGCTTTACCTGTACCGAGGTCAACGGCTCTTCGAGCAGTTCATTGTCGAGTAAAAAATCATCACTCAGCGATGTTTGTCCATCCACTTTGATCATCCTCATTTTGTTGGAAAGCATCTTGATTCAGGCGAGCGACCAACTTGCCTTGGTGGCTGTGTACCGAGCCGTAGAACAAGGTCAGCCCTCCCAGTGAAATCGGGCAGCGTTGATGCAGATTCAGTGGAATGATTTCCCCGGGCTGCAGTTCGGCCAGAGCCTGTACCGGCATGGGTTGCCAACCCAGCTCCAGCTTGAGCTTGACCGGGATCTGGGTCAGCTGTTGTTCCAGCGCCTGTTCGAGATTGTCCGCTTGTTGATATTGGGGGGCGGCCTGACCGATACGTCCCAGCAGTTCGTCTGTCATGGCAAACAACATAGGACTGGTGTAATGGCTGTCCGGAAAGCTCATCGACCAAAGGGCCGCGACCCTGTATTCAGTCTCGGCACCGGACAGTTCTATCTGCAGTTCGTCCGGCTTGATGGGATCAAAGGGCATGCTTTCCAGCACCGCCTGCATCAGTTTGAGCCCCAAGCGAAATTCCGACTGAGTCGGCGCTCCCAGCGGCGAGTACAGCTTGCCGGATTGACCGCCATAGTAGCTGCTGGCCAGCTGTTCGAGGGTACAGCGATCAATTCGCAATAAACCCAATAGCTTGCGTTGATATTTAAAGGCAAACCAATGATGTTTATTACAACTTTTCAGCAGAGTTTCACCGGGCGTTAATTCGGTACGAATCAATGCCGGAAGTCCCTGTCTTGTCAATGGTTTGAGTATTTGATTTAGCGCTTGTAATAATCCTTGATTACAGTTATCCAACTGTCCGAATAAACGACTACGGGCTAATTTTTCTCGAATTAGAGCAATCGGCCTACAATCATGAGTCTGATCTGATTTTATTAGCTCTGCCCGTGCAGTTATCTTCATTCCATTATTACCGTGCAGTTATTTTCATTAAACCATTACCGCGCAGTCGCCGTTCGCAACAATACAGCTACAAAATAAGTTAATTTTTTGATAAAAATAACCAATGACATATTAGACGTAGGGGGCAGAATATTATCAAAGTCTGGGCATCATACAAGCTGAAAAGTGTGTATTTATTCAGTGTCAAAAAATGGTTCCAAGACAAAAAATTGACACATTGATGTTAATCAAAAAAAGCGCTTTGTAATTTGACAGGATACATTTGTATGAGCTATTTTCGCCGTCAATTTTCTCGATAGAAAAGTGATTACTTAATATTCTAAGAGATTTTTAACTGTTTTAAGGTTAATCGAATTGGCTATATTAATAGCGATTAAAATAGCGCCTACCTCTGGGTTTTAGGTGCTTGGAGTATATTTAGTTCAATTCGAATTCATCGCTGAAATTAAGGGTAATAACAAAGGAATTTACATTGTAATTATTCCATCTATTTATCCTTCACTAACTGGAATTTACTGTGTTGAAGCCTTTGACCCTAGCCCTGTGTTTCTTGCTGTTCAGCGCTATCAGTTTCGCAGAACCCATCACGCAGACGGTGACCTACAGAGTGGCCGCGGACGATGATGCCTGGCAACTGAGTAGCAGCCCCTTTGGTTGCCGGCTCAGCGTTGCTGTTGCCGGAGCCGGCTTACTGCAGCTGGAACTACTGCCAGGGCAACATTCCAACTTGTCCCTGATCTCCTCCTGGCTCAATCAAGCCCACAGCGTAAACGCCAGCGTTGGCTATCCTGCATGGGGCGAGGGATTTCCGGGCAAGGTGCAGAGCCGGCAGATGCAATGGCAAACAGGAAAGGCCAGCCTGAGAGGCGGGGAACTGGGCGTCTTTATCAAGGGGCTGGAGCAGGGATGGCGCTGGACATTTGAACTTGGACAAAGTGATGGATTCCTGCTTGAGGTCGATACCCTCAGTGCCCGAAGCCAGTTACAACCCTTGCGCCAGTGCCGCCAACAACTGCTCCCACAAGATTATGACTATGTTCATGATTTATCTATTTTCTACCCCTCAGGAATCGCTGGAATGGATTCGTCCATGCAGGCCGATATTCAAGCCGTGGCCCGTTATGTGGTGGTGGATCGCAACATCAAAAAAATCCTGATCGATGGTCACGCAGACGACGGCAGCTCCAGGCTGGCGGATCTGGTATTGAGCAAAGACAGAGTGGAAAACGTGGTGGCGGCTCTGGTGGAGCTGGGGGTGAAACGGCAGATGATAGAAGCCAGACATCATGGCAATCGTCAGCCCTATTCCAAGGAACAGTCCGACGTGAATCGTAGAGTACGGATTCGACTGGTCAAAGCGGTATGAGGATAGAGTCTTGAAAAACTACAGCGTGGTTGGCTGCAAGGGGCTGGTCAGTACTCAGACAGCCCAGCTCATGGAACAGGAAGGGTTTAATATCATTGAAGGGATCAGCAGCTGGCTGGCGCTGGTCGATGTTTCTGCCTGCAGCCCCGAGCAGGTAGCCGGACGTCTGCATCGACAGCGGGCCCACAATCTGGTGGCGTTGCTGCAACCTGAGCAGACTGAGCTGGCGGTCAAGGCCATGCAGGCCGGGGCTCAGGACTACCTACTGCTGCCCCTGGATGAAAGCCAACTGATCAAGCTGCTGTTTCGCCTGCGGCAGATGGAGCAGGAAGACAGCGAATTGGTGGTGGCTTCTCCCCTGAGTCGGCAGCTGTTGATGCTGGCCCACAGAACCGCCAAGGCGGATACCACAGTTTTGCTCACCGGCGAGAGTGGTACCGGCAAAGAGCCGCTGGCACATTTCATTCATCGCCATTCCAGTCGCAGAGAGCAGCCCTTCGTGGCGGTGAACTGCGCCGCCATTCCTGAGCAGATACTCGAGTCGGTACTATTTGGCCATGTTAAAGGTGCCTTTACCGGGGCCAGCGCAGATCAACCGGGCAAATTCGAGTTGGCAGAAGGTGGCACTCTGTTGTTGGATGAAATAGCGGAACTGCCTTTATCTTTGCAGGCAAAACTCTTGCGGGTATTGCAGGAGAGAGAAGTCGAAAGAGTCGGCGGTCATAAAATCATTCCTTTGAACATACGCGTTATTGCAGCTACCAACAAAAATTTAAAAGAAGCTGTATCTCAAGGCCGATTCCGGGAAGATCTTTATTATCGTTTGGATGTGTTGACACTGGAATTAAAACCCCTTAGGGAAAGGGCGGAAGATATTATTCCGCTTGCGGAACATTTTATTCAGCTTTATGGCTATTTGACCAATGGTCAAGAATGTTATTTAAGCGATGCGGCTAAAAATGCGCTAATTAATTATAACTGGCCTGGTAATGTCAGAGAGCTGGAAAATGTCATTCAGCGGGCATTGGTTATGCGTCATGGCACTATTTTACAGGTTGTCGATTTAGGCATCAGGCTGCCGGAAAATATTGCAAGTGTAAATTCCATTCCGGAACCTTCCAATGGGCTTAAAGCCTCCAAAAAACATGCAGAGTTCCAATATGTCATTGAGATTTTGAAGCGTTTTGGCGGTCACCGCAGTCGCAGTGCCGATGCTTTGGGAATGACCACCCGGGCACTGCGCTACAAGCTGGTACAGATGCGGGATGCGGGCATAGATATCGACAGCCTTTTAGCCAAGGCCAAGGCCGCCTGAATGGCTGACAACAGAGAATGGCAGCAATGAGCAACAATAGTATTTCCGCCGGTTTTAACAATATCCAGCAAACACTGGCTATCCACAAGGAGATTGCCCAGGGCGCAATCATGCCTTCCATCGATGGCCATACTCCCCAAGTCGTCTCCTTTGGCAGCCTGATGAAGCAGAAGCTGCAGGAGATCAATCAAGATCAGCTGACATCATCAATGCTGACCCAAGCGGTCGACAGCGGCAGGAGCGATGATCTGGTGGGCGCCATGGTGGCGTCTCAAAAGGCCAGTCTGTCGTTTTCGGCCTTGATGCAGGTGCGTAATCGCCTTGTTCAAGCCTTTGATGATGTTATGAAAATGCCCATTTAAGGACAATAGATGTCAACGAGTTTAGCTCTACCGGCAAAACCGTCTGCCGCCGGACAGAAGCCCATGCTGGAAGCGATCAAGGGGAAGTTATCCCATGTCAACCAAATGCTGTTGCTGGCTATACTGGCCTCGGCAGTGGCCTGTGTACTGGTGTTGTTCCTCTGGAGTGGCAGCCAGGGATATCGGCCCTTGTACGGGCTCAAGGAAAAGGTCGACAGCAGCCAGATCATTGAAGTGCTTGAGGGTGAAGGCATTGACTATCGCCTGGAAGCCAATTCGGGACAGATCCTGGTGGCGGAAAACAAGTTGAGTTCGGCGCGGCTCCTGCTGGCGGCCAAAGGAGTACAAGCCCAACTGCCGGAAGGACTGGAAAACCTGGCCAAGGCGCCCATAGGTACCAGCCAGTTTATGGAGCATGCTCGCTATCTTCATGGTTTGGAAGGGGAACTGGCGCGCACCATAATGGCGCTCGAAGCCGTACGTTATGCCAGAGTGCATCTGGCGATTCCCAAGCGAACCCTGTTCATCCGTGCCGAGCCGGAAAAGCCGACCGCTTCTGTGTTGTTGGAACTCTATTCCGGGGCGCGTTTGGATGAGTCACAGGTCAGCGCTATTGCCAACCTGGTTTCCGGCAGCATTACCGGCATGACCCCGGAACAGGTGCAGATAGTCGACCAGGCCGGCAACTACCTGAATGCCGATATGGCCTCCGGCCAGGACATCAGCCAATCCCGCAGCAAGCAGCTCAAGTATACCCATGAGCTGGAAAACAACCTGATCGCCCGCGCCGAATCCATGTTGAATCCGATTCTGGGACGGGACAATTATCAGGTGCAGCTGGTCGCCAGGGTGAACTTTAACCAGATAGAGGAAACCCGCGAGTCTGTGGATCCCAATCCTGTGATGACTCAGGAAACGCTCAACAAAGACCAAACCAACGGCAACCTGGCCTTGGGGATCCCCGGGGCTCTGAGCAACAAGCCTGTGTCCGGCAAGAAGGGCAAGAAAGAGGACAATCAGGAAAGCAGTCTGCGGCAACAGGAAACCCGCTCATACGAAGTTGGGCGCTCGGTGCGGCACACCAAATTCCAACAGATGCAGCTGGAAGGGCTGTCGGTAGCCATCCTGTTGAACCAACAGGCGGCAGGCAAAGAAGGCTGGCAACCGCAGCAGTTGCAGCAGATAAGCGACATGGTTAAAGACGCCATAGGTTTTTCCGAGGCTCGTGGCGATCAGATCAATATCAACAGTTTTGACTTCGTGGTGCCGGAAAAGCCCGTGATAGAAGCTTTGCCCTGGTGGCAGAACGAGCATCTGCGTGAATACCTGAAATATGGCATAGGCACTCTATTGGCCTTACTGCTTATTCTGTTCGTGTTGCGCCCCTTGGTTCAGCACCTGACCCGCAGTGATTCAGGCTCAAGACACTCTGGCAACAAGGCCGGTGACAAAGCCGCTGAAATAGCGCTGGAAGCCGAGCCCCTGACACAAGCCATTGAGCCGCCTCAGCTGGCATTGCAGGCTGAGGACAGCAAGGCCTTGCCGCAGTCGAATCTGCCACCGCCCGGCTCGCCACTGACGGTGAAAATGCAGCACCTGGGACTGCTGGCAACGGAAGAACCCGCCAGAGTCGCCGAAGTGATCAGCCATTGGATGAAGGACAAAAATCGTGACTGAACAAACGACTCTGGACAATCTTGAGCAGGCGGCCATGTTGCTCTTGTGTATGGGTGAGGAAGGTGCCTCTCAGGTCATGGCGCACCTCGACCGCCAGGATGTGGAACAACTGAGTTACAAGATGGCACGCCTGTCTTCGGTGACCCAGCAGGAAGCGGAATCTGTACTGGATCGCTTCTTCAACCGCTACAAAGAGCAGGCCGGTATCGCCCGGGCATCGAGAGCCTATCTCCAGAAAACCCTGGATTTGGCACTGGGTGACAGAGTCGCCAAGGGGCTTATCGACAGCATCTATGGCGATGAGGTCAAGATGTTGGTGAAGCGGCTGGAGTGGGTCGATGCCAAGCTGTTGGCGCGGGAGCTGCAGCACGAACATGTGCAGCTGCAGGCCATCATGTTGGGACTCTTGCCACCGGAAATTGCCGCTCAGGTATTACAACATTTGCCGGGAGACAATCAGGACGAAGTGCTGGTACGCATAGCCCGCCTCGGCGAGCTGGATCGGGATGTGGTGGAAGAGCTGCGGCAACTGGTGGAGCGCTGCATGGTGATGGCGATGGAGAAAAGCCATACCCAGGTGTCCGGCGTGCGTCAGGTGGCCGATATTCTCAACCGCTTCGATGGTGACCGTGAACATCTGATGCAGATGATACGCTTGCAGGACAAGCATCTGGCCAATGATGTTACCGAAAACATGTTCGACTTTATCATCCTGGGCCGTCAGAAGCCGGAAACCCTGCAGGAAATCCTCGGGGCGGTCGAAGCCGAGTCGCTGGCACTGGCACTCAAGGGTATTGATGGCGAACTGAAACGCACTCTGCTCAACGCCCTGCCCAAGCGGATGTCTTCCGCCATTGAGACCCAGGCCGAGGCCTTGGGCGCTGTGCCGCTGAGCATGGCCAATGAGGCGCGACGCAACATTATGGAAACGGCCAAAGAGATGATGCAGAACGGCGAAATCGAGCTGCAACTGTTTGAAGAACAGGTGGTTGAGTAATGGGTGCAGATAGTCGCCTTTGGCGCATAGGTGCATCTCAGGTGCGCCGTTATCAATTTGCTCCCCTGGAAGGGGAGAGTCCTGAACAAGGCAACTGGCAAGACTTCCAGCAAGCGTTGGAGCGGGGCTATCAGGAAGGCTGGGAACAGGGCTTTGAAGCCGGCAAGACTCAGGGCGAAACCGAGGGGCGCCAAGCGGGCCAGGAATCCGGGCTGCGGGATGGGCTGGAGCAGGGGCGCAGCCAGGGGTTGGCACAGATAGATGAGCAGTTGAATCAGCTATTGACGCCCATGACAGCATTGCAGCAGTTGCTCGCCGAGAGCCACGCCGAGCAGATCCAGGCGCAACAGCAGTTGATTGTCGACCTGGTCAGAAGGGTGGCACAGCAGGTGATCCGCTGCGAGTTGTCGCTGCAGCCACTGCAGATCATTGCCCTGGTTGAAGAAACCCTGCAGGCACTGCCCAAGGATGCCAGCGATATCAAGATCCACCTGGAACCCTCAACCATCAAACAGCTACAACATCTGGCGGCCGACAAGGTGGCTGACTGGCACCTGGTAGCCGACGACAGCCTGAGCCAGGGCAGTTGCCGGGTGGTTTGTGATCAGTGCGATGCCGATGCTTCCATGGAAACCCGCCTCAACAACTGTATGGATCAGGTTGAAGCTCATTTGAACGACGACCTGATTCCAGAAGCCGAGGCCACAGTCGCCAGCAATGAAGACTAATGTCCTGGCCGGAAACTGGCCCCGGGTACCGGTAGCCCAGATATACGGACGCCTGATCCGCGTGAGTGGCCTGTTGCTGGAGGCGGTCGGCTGCAACCTGGGGATTGGCGATCGCGCCATGGTGGAGCGGCGCGATGGCGCCTATGTCGAGGCCGAGGTGGTGGGGTTCCATCAGGGGATCCTCTGCCTGATGCCTATCACAGACACCCAGGGGCTGAGCCCTGGCGCCCGGGTCATTCCCCAGACAGAGACCCATAAGATCCCTTTGGGTGCCGGCCTGCTCGGCCGGGTACTCGACGGCCTTGGCCAGCCGATGGATCAGCTCGGGCCGCTGAGTGGCGTGCAGTTTTGTCGCCCGGTCACTCAGGTGCCCAATCCTCTTGCCCGGCAACCCATTACCCGCATTCTTGATGTAGGGGTCAGAGCCGTCAACGGCTTGCTGCCGGTTGGCTGCGGTCAAAGGGTAGGCTTGTTTGCCGGTCCCGGGGTGGGCAAGAGTGTACTGCTGGGGATGATGACCCGCTTCACCGAGGCCGACCGCGTGGTGGTAGGGCTCATCGGCGAGCGCGGCCGTGAGGTGCGCGAGTTTATCGAGCAGGCCTTGGGTGAAGAGGGGCGCCGCCGCGCCGTGGTGGTTGCCGCTCCTGCAGACACTTCTCCCTTGATGCGCCTCAGAGCCATGCGCCTGTGTCACCAGATAGCCTGTGGCTTTCGCGACGAGGGCCATAGGGTGTTGCTGCTGGTGGATTCACTGACACGTTACGCCCAGGCACAGCGGGAGATAGCCCTGAGTTTGGGGGAACCGCCGGCCACCAAAGGATATCCGCCTTCGGCCTTCGCCCAACTTCCTTCATTGGTGGAGGTGGCGGGCAACGGCACTCATCCACAGGGAACCCTGACGGCGTTTTACACTGTGCTGACCGAAGGGGAAGATACGCAGGATCCCATCGCCGATGCGGCCAAGGCGATACTGGATGGTCACTTCTTCCTGAGCCGCCGCTTGGCTGAGGCCGGGCATTTCCCGGCACTGGATTTGGGAGCCTCTATCAGTCGTTTGGCGCTGCAGATTGCCCCCAAGGAACAACAGCAGGAGATGGCACTGGTTCGGCGTATGTTGGCGCGTTATCAGGAAGTACGTGAGCTCTTGCCGTTGGGCGGTTATCAACCGGGGCAGGATCCCGAGTTGGATGCCGCCGTGAGCCATTACCCGAGGATTGCCGACTACCTGACCCAAACCACAGACGAGGCAGTTGACCTTTCGGGCAGTCAACAGCAACTGCAATCGCTGACCCGCGCACTGCGAGGTGAGTCATGAAACTGTTGCAACGCCTGAGCCATCTTGAGCAGCGTAAGCTCAGCGAATTGGCGGAGCAAAAACAGGCGCTGCAGCAACGTCAGGCCCAGGTGCAGGGGCAACAACAGCAGGTGGCGTTACTGGAGTCCCATTACAGCCAGTTTCGTCAGGGTTCAATTGTGGGACTTTGCAACAGTCAGGCCTTGCTGCAAAGACTGCAACCATTGAAGCAGAGTCTCAATACTCAGCAGCAGTTGCTCGGCAATGAACAACAAAGGCTGCAGGGCTTATGGCAGCAGCAGTTGGGGCGTTATCAGCGGGTGAATTGGTTTGACGGGCAGCAACAACAGCGACAGCGACGACGGCTGGAGCAGCAGGAGCAGTTTCAGCTTGATGAGTTGGCGGGCAGCAGTATGGCGCGGCTTAAGGCTTCAGGGAAACTGAGGTGAGGCAAGGTTCTGTGGGTACTCATCGGCATTTCCCAGCCCCAGAATACCGCGGATGATCTCCTGTTGGCGCACCAGCAGTTGGCCGTTGAGCTCGTTGAGTCTCTGGCTCTCTCTGGCCTGTTGCAGCAGTTGCTGCCACAGTTGTTCCAGTTTATGAGCTGCCTGCTCGGGCAGTTTACTCTGCAGTTGGCGTATGCCCTGATGATCATTGCTGACACCTATTTGTGCCAGATGTGCGGCGCGCAGCAGCGAATTGTGCTGTAACTTGGCAACTAACTGATCCTGCTGCTGGTTATGCTGGATAAGCCCTTGATTGTCATGGCGCAGCATCAACTGGCGCTGCTGTTGCAGCAGCTTCTTTAACTCCCGGTAGTCCAGTATGTCCTGGCGGATCCCGGCGACCAGACCTTGCAGTGCTTCGCGTTTATTGCTCATGGATGGCTTACTTGTCCTGTTTCCCGTGCTGCTGCAGCATAGCTTTGGCCATGGCCTCGACATCCAGTTCAAAATTGCCCTGTTGCAGAGCCTGACGCAAGCTGGCCACCTTGAGTTGATCTACCTCGCTCTCCTGAGCCAGTTGAGTCTGGGCCTGATTCAGCCAGTGATACTCAGGGCTTACCTTATCCTGCTGGGCTGCGGATACCGTGGTTTCCTGGCGTTGACGCCGATTCGCTGCGGTGACGCCACTGTCGCTGACAACCGCATGCAGACGCTGAGTGATTTCCATTGAACCCCCGAAATAATGTGCTCTAGTGAGTAAAGGCGACCGGATCCGTAAAAAATAAAATTATTTTTGTGATGTGGCTACTTTTGCTGAGTAACTACTTTTGTGGTGTAACTATGCCCTGCGCTATCGGGTAGGCCTTGATGACCTTCTGCGAGCTTAAGTTTCGCACCCTAATCACTTCTCCCCGGGAGGCACTTTCCAGCGCGGTACCCGGCATTTGAGCTTCAAAACCCTCCTGGCTGACCTGGATGATCACCTGTTCGCCGGCACGCACCCAATCACTCTGGCTCAGCTGTCGCAGCAAGATGGCTTCACCTGCGCGGATCCTGCGCGCCACCTGTTTGCCTATGAGCTCGCGTTGGTTGCTGACAATGTCTCTGTCACTGGCCTGCAACTCCAGCCAGCGCCACTCTATGTTCCGCGCGTCGATGATGCTGCCTCTGTGCAGGGTTTGTGTCAACACAGGCAATTGGGCCTTGGCTTCGACCCTGGCCCGTAGAAAGAAACGCCAGTCGGCCGCCGGACAACGCACCTCCAAAGATACCCGTCCCCAGAGCGGCGCCGAAGGGTTGGCCAGGCTGATGTCCGGCTTTTGCGGGCAGTCGGCCAGGCGCTTGACCCCAGATGGCAGTGTCATTCGAATCTTGCTTTGAAGCGGTTTCATCTGTTGCGCCGCAGCAAACTGCTGCAATTGCTGCTGCAGATATTGTCTGGCCGCTTGCTCGACCTGGTTGGCCGAGGCGGCCGCCGGCAACGGAAGCAGCGGAAACAACAGCAAAAGCAGCAAGGCAAAAGGGGAAATCAGGGTTCCGCAATTATTGAGGGTTGGCTTGTTAGTCATTGTATTTTAAGGATAAAAACTATTGGCATGGTATTTGTTACAAGGAGCGAAAACCTATGGATACCTTACTAGGAGAAACCATGGCTATCAAGCTCGATGCGGCATTGTGTCTGCATCCTCAATTATTGGATTTCAGGGTTGAGCGCAGCAAGGTGCTGGCCGGAAACCTGGCCAACGCCGAAACACCCGGCTACCAGGCCAGAGATCTTGACTTTGGTGCTCTGATGGCGCAGCTGGATGCCGGCATCCCTTTTGGAGGGCAGTACACAGTGGGGTATCGGGTACCTTATCAGTCCAGTGCCGATAACAGCACGGTTGAACTGGGGCAGGAGCAGGCGCGTTTTTCACAAAATGCCATGGACTTTCAGACCAGCCTGACCTTTCTCAACATGAAAATCCAAGGCCTGAAGGCCGCTATCGAGGGTAAATAGTCGTGTCATTTGCAGAGATATATCAGGTTGCCGGCAGTGGCATGACGGTGCAGACCCTGAGACTGAACGCTATCGCCAGTAACCTGGCCAACGCAGGTGTGGCTGCCGAGTCCAGTGATAGCGCCTACCGGGCGATAAAACCGGTATTTTCCACCCTCTATCAGCAACAAAACAACAGCGTCAGTGCCAAGGTGCAGATCAAGGCCCTGGTGCAGTCCGATGCACCGTTGGAAACCCGTTATGAACCCGGCCACCCGCTGGCCAATGCCGATGGCTATGTGACCTATTCCAATGTCAACACAGTGGAAGAGATGGCCGACATGATGGCCGCCAGCCGCGCTTTTGAAACCAGTGTCGAAGTGATGAACCGCGCCCGCTCCATGCAGCAGGGACTCCTGGCTCTGGGAAAATAAGGGAATAGAGGATGCAACAGGTACAGAACGTCAATACCCGCGAAGATGGCCAGAAGACAGATGCCATCCGTGCCAACGGCAATGATCCCGCTTCGCTGAAGAACGAGTTCATGTCGTTGATGATAGCCCAGATCAAGAATCAGGACCCTACCAACCCCCTGGATGCCAGTGAGTATCTGGGCCAGTTGGCGCAGTTCTCCCAGGTGGAGAGCCTGGAGGCGATGCGCCAGAACCAGAAAAACCAGATGACCATGATGGAAAACCTCGGGCTGGTGCAATCGGCTTCCCTTATAGGTAAGCAGGCCATGGTGCCGGCAGACAGCTTTACCGCGGCCGAACATGTGATAGACGGCAAAGTCTATCTGGAGCACAGCGCCTCGGCGGTGACTGTGGAGATCAGCGATAAAAACGGGGAAGTCGTCAAAACCCTGGAGCTCGGCAGTCAGGCGGCAGGCGATGTCAGTTTTCAGATAGATCCCGAAGGACTGGGGCTTCCTCCGGGGGAATACCAATTGAAAGTTCAGGCCAGCGACGGTGAAAAAGCATTGAAGGCTCAGTCATTTCTCGCCGGCACAATCAGCAAGGTTCATTTCGTCAGTGCCAAGGGCATGATGATGGCTGAGCTGGCCAATGGTTTGGGCACAGTGTCTGTGCTGGATATTTCCGAAGTTTCATAACAGGAGACAAGATGTCTTTCAATATTGCGCTAAGTGGATTGCAGGCCACCAGTCAGGACCTCAACACCATAAGTAACAACATTGCCAACGCCTCTACCTGGGGCTTCCGTGGTGGTCGCAGCGAGTTTGCCGCCATCTACAACAGTGGCATGGGTGCCGGTGTCAATGTGATGAATACCAGCCAGAACTTCTCCCGTGAGGGCACGCTGACCTACACAGGCCGTGAGCTGGATATGGGGATCCAGGGCAGTGGCTTCTTTATGTTGCGTGGCACCGATGGCTCCAATCTTTATGCCCGCGCCGGGATCTTCGGCCAGGATGCTCTGGGCTTTATCACAGATCCTGTCGGCAACCGTCTGCAGGGCTATCCGGCCACGGCCGATGGCGTGCTGCAAACAGGCACCATGGGTGACTTGCAGATCAAGACAGGTTCTCTGCCGGCCAAGGCGTCGACTCTGGTCAATCAGGTGTCCAACCTGGATGCGCGTATGGAAGCCATAGATCCTGCAACGACGCCATTTTCGCCCACAGACCCGGCAAGTTATCACTCCTCGGGTACTGTCAGTGTGTTCGACTCACTCGGCAACCAGAGATCCCTGACCCAGTACTACGCCAAGACAGGCGACAATGAATGGAAAGTCTACTTCGTGCTGGACTCGGCCGTTCTCGAACCCAAAGACGGCCACAGCCTGCAGTTTGACAAGAAGGGCAGCCTGAGCGGCGGCGACAAGCTGAGCCTGACTCTGCCCGCCAAGGCCGGTGCCGAGGATGTCAGCCTGGCGGTGAACTATGAAGGGTTCACTCAATACGCCAATGACTATAACAACTCCAGCCTGAGCCAGGATGGTTATGCCGCCGGCGAATTCAACAAGATACGCCTGGATGACAGCGGGATGCTCTTCGGTACCTACACCAATGGTCAGGAGTTGCTGCAGGGCCAGGTGGTGCTGGCAGATTTCAACAATCCCAATGGTTTGACGCCGGTGAGCAACAACGCCTGGCAGGCCTCTGCTTCAGCTGGGCAGGCCACAGTCGGCGCACCTGGCAGCGGTACTCTGGGCAGCCTGAAGGGCGCCTATCTTGAGGGTTCCAACGTGGATACCACGGCCGAGATGGTGAGCCTGATGACGGCGCAGCGTAACTATCAGTCCAATGCCAAGGTACTGGACACCAACTCGACCATGCAGCAGGCGCTGCTGAACGCCATCTGACGGATGACTCATGGATAAGATGATTTATACCGCGGCCCAGGGTGCCAGCCGCATTCTGCAGTCCCAGGCGATTCGGGCCAACAACCTGGCCAATGCCGATACCCAGGGCTTTCGTGCCGATCTGGAGCGGGTTGCTGCGGTTCCTGTGCCTGAGACTCAAGGAAGCTTTGCTTCGCGGATCTTGCCGCAGACCCAGAATGTCGGTTTCAACAGCCGCCATGGAGAGATAGTCAGCACTGGGCGCCGGCTCGATATGGCGATTAAGGGCGATGGCTATTTCACAGTGCAAACACCTCAGGGCGAAGCCTATACCCGTAACGGCGCCATCAGCGAAGGTGCCAACGGTGAACTGACAGTGGCGGGGTTCCCCTTGATGGGCGCCAATGGGCCTTTGGTGCTGCCTCAGTATCGCGAGCTGATTGTCAGTGAAGACGGCCGCCTGTCGATAGTGGCCGAGCAGGGTGGGCTGATTGAAGAGGTTGCCCAGCTCAAGCTGGTGAACGCTGCCCAGAATCAGCTGCACAAGGGCGCCGATGGTTTGCTGTATGCCAACAACGGCGAGGCCCAGGTGTCCGAGCAAGTGCGGCTGGCTTCCGGCGCGCTGGAGAGCAGCAATGTCGATGCCGTTGGTGAGTTGCTGGCCTCCATGGAGCTGGGACGTCAGTTTGAAGTGCAAATTAAGTTAATGAAAAGCGCAGAGAAGTTGGCTGAGGCGGGTAATCGCCTGCTGCGTGACGCCTAATATTGAGGAGAGTCTAAATGCAATCGGCATTATGGGTGAGTAAGACAGGATTGACTGCTCAGGATGTGAAGATGACGACCATCGCCAACAACCTGGCCAACGTTAATACCACAGGTTTCAAGCGCGATAGAGTCGGTTTCAACGATCTCTTCTATCAGGTACAGCGCCAACCAGGCGGCCAAGTAGACGAGCTCAATGAGTTGCCATCCGGGCTGCAATTGGGCACGGGCGCCCGAGTAGCCAGTACCCAGAAGGTGTTCACCACAGGCGACATACTCACTACCAATCAGCAACTGGACATCGCTATTGAGGGCCAGGGGTTTTTCCAGATTGAAGAAGCCAATGGCGAAGTGGCATACAGCCGTGATGGCCAGTTTTATCGTAACAGCGACGGCATGATGGTGACCTCCCAGGGGCTGCCCTTGGTGCCCAACATCCAGATCCCCGAAACCGCCACCGGGATCACCATAGCCGAAAACGGTGTGGTGAGTGCCAAAGTGGCGGGTCAGGCAGAGGCGATGGAGCTGGGACAGATCACCCTGGCGCACTTTGCCAACCCGGCCGGGCTCGAGTCCCGAGGCAATAACCTGTACCACGAAACCGCGTCTTCCGGTGTGCCGATAGAAGGGGTTCCCGGCGAGGAGGCTTTGGGCAGTTTACGCCAGGGGGCGCTCGAAGGGGCCAACGTCAATGTGGTCGAAGAGATGGTAGAGATGATCTCGACCCAGAGAGCCTACGAGATGAACGCCAAGGTGGTCTCAGCCACTGACGATATGCTCAAGTTCCTGAACCAATCGGTATGAAGATCATGAGACTCTTGTTGGCGCTGCTGATGCTGTCGCTCAGCGGCTGTATCTCCCACTTCCCCGACGCAGAACAGCAGCCGGGCAACAAAGAATGGGCGCCGCCTGAGGTGGACTACTCCTTGCCGGAAGCCAAAGACGGCAGCCTGTATCGCCCCGGTTTTATGCTGACCCTGTTCAAGGATAAGCGGGCCTTTCGCGAGGGAGACATACTCACAGTCTCCCTGGATGAGAAGACCTACTCCAGCAAGAAGGCCAATACCCAGACCAATAAGTCTCAGGATCTGAACTTTGGCGTTCAGGGCGGGGTGGATGACAGTAGTTTCAGCGCCAATGGTGAGGGCAAGTTTGGTCGTGGCTTCAATGGCAGCGGCGCCACGACTCAGCAGAACCAGCTTTCCGGCGCCATTACTGTGACAGTGGCCAAGGTGATGCCCAACGGCGTGCTGCTGATCCGCGGTGAGAAATGGCTTCGCCTCAGTCAGGGGGATGAGTATCTGCGTCTTATCGGGCTTATCCGCTCCGACGACATAGACAACCAGAACACCATCTCATCGCAGCGGATTGCCGATGCCCGCATTATCTATGGTGGCCAGGGCGCCATTGCCGACAGTAATGCCATGGGCTGGGCGGCTCGCTACTTCAACAGCCCCTGGTTCCCTATGTAACAGGAATGAAGATGACAAGACTGCTTTTAGCTCTGCTGTTGCTGGGGCTTACCATGCCGGGCCAGGTGTTGGCCGAGAAGAGTCGCCATCTGCTGGATATGGTAGATGTGCAGGGTATTCGCGAAAACCAACTGGTGGGCTATGGCCTGGTGGTGGGGCTCGATGGGACAGGTGACAAGAACCAGGTGAAGTTTACCGGCCAGTCGGTGGTGAACATGCTGAAACAGTTTGGGGTGCAGATTGATGGCAGCATGGATCCCAAGCTGAAAAACGTTGCCGCCGTGGCCGTGGTTGCCAATGTGGCGGCGCTGGCAAGTCCGGGGCAGACTCTGGATGTGACCGTCTCCTCCATAGGGGATGCCAAGAGCCTCAGGGGCGGCACTCTGTTGATGACGCCTTTGCGGGCGGTCGACGGTGAAATCTATGCCGTCGCCCAAGGGAATCTGGTAGTGGGCGGCGTGTCGGCCCAGGGCCGCAACGGCACCTCCATGACCATCAATGTGCCTACCGTCGGCAGTATTCCTGGGGGCGCCTTGCTCGAGGCTGTCATTCCCAGCTCTTTTGCCAGTAATCCGCAGGTGATACTCAACCTCAAGCAGGCTGGCTTTCGCAGTGCCCGCAATATTGAGAAGGCGATCAACGCCGTGTTTGGCCCGGATGTCGCCAAGGCCGAGAGCCATGCACGGGTGAGCGTCAGGGCGCCGCAATCCGAGCGGGAGCGGGTAATGTTTATGTCTATGCTGGAAGACATCATGGTCGAGCCCGGCCGCATTCCTCCCAAGGTGGTGTTCAACGCCCGCACAGGGACTGTGGTGATGGGCGGTGATGTGGTGGTGCGCAAGGCCGCCGTCAGCCACGGCAACCTGACAGTGACCATTACAGAGAAGCAGCAGGTGAGCCAGCCCAATCCGGGGATTTTTGGCGATGCCGCCGGTCAAACCGTGGTGACCAATGACTCGGATGTGGATATTCAACAGGAAGACGGACGTATGTTTGTCTGGCCAGAGGGTAGCTCTTTGAATGATATCGTACGTGCCGTCAATAGCATGGGAGCCTCTCCCATGGATCTGATGGCTATCTTGCAGGCACTGGAAGAAGCCGGTGCCCTGGAAGCTGATCTGGTGGTGATCTGATGAAAGTAACCCAAACTCCGGGGCTGCTGGGGCGGCTCGATTCGGGCGAGCTGATTAAGGCGCATGGCGAAAAGGGCGCCCTGAAGCAGGTCAGCCAGCAGTTTGAAGCCATGTTTTTGCAGACAGTGCTGAAACAGATGCGTACCGCCAGCGATGCCATTGCCGATGAAGAGAATCTGCTGTCATCCAGCAACGATGGCCTGTATCGGGATTGGTATGATTCCGAGCTGGCACTGAGGTTGTCGCAGATGCAATCGACCGGGCTTGCGGATGTTATGAGTCGACAATTGGGGGCAAAACTTCAGTTTAGTGCCGAACCGGTCGCTTCTTCTGAGAAGACGACCATGGCAATGCAACCTGCACTCCTGGTTCCGCCAGTTCACAAGGAGACTGAATGAATCTGCTCAATAACGCCATGTCCGGGCTGAATGCCAGCATGGCGGCCTTACAAGTCATGTCCAACAACACCAGCAACGCCATGGTGCCTGGCTATTCCCGCCAGCAGGTGTTGCTCAGCTCAGTCGGTGGTGGTGCCTATGGCGCCGGTAATGGCGTCAGTGTTGATGGGGTGCGGCGGATTTCGGATCAGTATCAGGTGATGCAACTGTGGCGTACCGGCAGTGATGTGGGCTTCGCCGGTGTTAAACAGAGCTATGCCGGCCAGCTGGAACAGCTGATGGCCGCCGACAGCAACAACCTTTCTACCGGCTTGGATCATCTGTTTGCCGCCATGAATGCGGCCATGGAAAAGCCCAATGACCCGGCGCTCAGACAGGCGGTGCTCAATGAAGCCAACGGCGTGGCGCAGCGTTTCAACTCGATAGCCTCAGGGCTGGACAGTCAAGAGCAACAAATCGTCGGCCAGACCCAGGCCAGCATCAAAGAGATCAATACTCTGCTGGAGAAGATAGCTCGCTTGAATGAAGATATCGCCGCCGACGGGGCCGCCAAGGTGCCTTCGGCCTCGTTACTGGATAACCGGGATGCTGCAATAGCTGAATTATCTTCACTCATGGATGTCCGGGTAGTGATGGATGACAAGGGCCTGGCCAATATCTCGCTCTCTCAGGGGCAGCCGCTGCTGAGTGGTATTGTTCCGGCAACACTCAAGGGCGTGACAGACCCGGCAAATCCCAAGCAAATCAATCTAGAGCTAAGCTTTGGCCAGTCTCAGTTTAAGTTGCAGGAGACGGGCGGTCAGCTGGGGGCTCTACTTAACTACCGGGATACCAACCTGAAACAGAGTCGGGCTTTCCTGGATGAGCTGGCAACCCAGCTGGCACAACAGATGAATGATATTCAGGCTAAAGGCACAGATTTGGCCGGCAACAAAGCGACTCAAGCCATTTGGCACTTGGATGCTTCCAACCCGGCGGGCAGTCTGCGGCTCAATCAGGGCCTGAACTCCGGCGATCTGGCCTTCGGCCTGGATGGCACTCCGGGGGATAACAGCAATCTCAAGGCCTTTGTGGCCTTGGCCAATCAGGAGCTGGACTTTGCCTCCATGGGCAGTCGAGCCACCCTGGGCAATGCCTATGCCGGTAAGGTGGGTGAGCTGGGCAGTATTTCCCGGCAGGCGCAGCAAGAGAACAAGACAGCGCTGGCACTACAGAAAGAAGCACAGAGCCAATGGGCCAGCACCAGTGGCATCAATTTGGACGAGGAAGGGGTCAACCTGATCGTTTATCAACAGTCATACCAGGCCAATGCCAGGGTGATAGCCACGGCCGATAGGCTGTTCCAGTCCCTGCTGGACAGTATTTAAGGAGTCCTGAATGCGGGTAGCCATGTTTAATATGTACAGTGCCAACTTGCACTCAATGCAACAGACACTGAGTCAACTGGGGCAACTGGATCAACAGCTGTCCAGTGGCAAGGCCTTGCTGCGTCCTTCCGATGACCCCATAGGCAAGGTAAAAGTGCTCAACTGCGAGCGGGACCTGGCCAAGACTTCACAATACATAAGTAATATCGACAACCTGTCGACCAGTCTCGGGCGGGTGGAAACTTATCTCGATAGCCTGGTGCAGGCGCAGACCCGGATGCGGGAAATTGTTATTTCGGCCAACAGTGGTCAACTGTCGGCCGCCGACCAACAGGGTTATGCCGATGAACTCTCGGCCCTGATGGATACCTGTGTCGATATCCTCAACGCCAGAGATGCCGACGGCAACTATCTGTTTTCCGGCAACCTTAGCCGTACTCCGGCGGTAGCACTGGACAGCAGTGGCCGTTATCAGTTTCAAGGGGATGCCCAGCATCGTCAGGTGCAGATAGCTGCCGACTCCTGGGTCGATGCCAACGTCACGGCGCAGGAGTTCTGGTTCGGTAACGGTAGCCAGGATCTGCTCAATCAAGCCGCCGAGTATGTCGAAGTGCTGCGGGATCCGGCCAAGGCTCCCGGTGATGCCGATTTTGAAGCCGTGGCAGGCGCCATGATGCAGTCTCTGGATGATACTCTCTCCAGTATAGGCGCGGCGATTACAGACATAGGTGGCAAACAGAACCGCCTGAGTCTTGGTAAGAGCAGTCATCAGGAGATGGCACTGTTCACCAAGGAAGTGATAGGCGAAACCGAGGCGCTGGACTATCCGGCGGCAACCTCTGAGTTTCAGATGAAGCTGACGGCCTTGCGGGTGTCGCAGCAGAGTTTTGTCAAAATCAGCCAACTGACGCTGTTCAACCAGCTTTAATCAGGATTGGGGAGACGCCTAACTTGTTCCAAGACTGTCATAGGGTGCCATGATCCATTCGGTTACCGATGCCCTGCAACTGGCCGGGCAGATAAGACCCATCAGCCAGAGTGCCCCCCTGCTCGATATGACAGTGGTCAACAGCGCTCAGGAGAGTTGGCGCGAGCTGCTGCCTTATCGGCAAGTGGCGTTCGAGCGCTGGGAGCGGGCCACCCGGCTGCAACATAACATCAGTGCCATGCAGCTGGTGGATGCAGGTTTTGAAGAGGTGCTGCGGGTTCTTGAGAGGATGCGGCCCTTGCTGCTTATCAAGCCTTCTGCCGAGCAGTTTGAGCGACTGTTGTCGCTGCAAAAGCAGTTGCAGCAGTTGCAGCCCAGTTATCTGCAGTACCCCTTGTGGGATCCCATGTTCAACATCATCTATCCCAGACGCAGAGCCTTGCGGCGGCGCTTTCGACTTAAGGCGGTTTCCCTGCTGGAGCCCAAACACAGGGAAGAAAGCCTGCAACTGCTGCTGCCGGGTGCCGATGGGCCACAGAGCCTGTCGTTGCAACTGCCGGCCAATACCGACCCGAGCCGTTTGGCACAGTTAATCAACGAGCAGCTGGCGCCTTTGGGTATCTCACTCAATGTCGAAAACCAACAGGCTGTGTTTGAATGCGATGACCAACTGTGGCAACAGCTGCAGGGTAATCTCAGTCTCAGTGGCCAGGGTATGCGCCTGCCGGCCGGTGAGATGCACAATATCAGGCTGGAAGAACTGCTCGACTGGCGCGATCCCAGAGAATGGCGTTTCGACAGCCCGGAGATGTTGCGTCAGACCCGGGCCAAGCTGGAGCGTACTGCGCGGCGGATAGAACACTGGCGTCAGGATTGGCAGGCACAGAAACAGCAAGTTACCAGCAATTTATCGCAGCAACTAGGGGAAATTTCTCTGCCACCTGTGGATGCTTGCTTCGGCTCGCAACTGGAGGCGTTGCTGGCTCAGGCCAACATCGGCCGAGGTCACGCCGAGGATCTGCTCAAATAATTTGGTCTTTTTAAAGTTTTTTTCAATCAGGCTTTCAGTTTGGTTTTTTCGGGTCGCTTTGTTGTTAATGACACAAATACACTCTTCGGGAGAAACAAACCATGTTGTCTGTACATACTAACTATGCCTCTCTGGTTGCCCAGAACTCCGTAAACAAAAACAACAGCCTGCTGTCTACCGCCATGGAGCGCCTGTCTACTGGTATGCGCATCAATGGTGCCGATGATGACGCCGCTGGCCTGCAAATTGCCAACCGTCTGAACGCCAACGTTGTTGGTATGAGCACTGCCAGCCGTAACATCTCTGACGGCGTTTCTATGCTGCAAACAGCCGACGGTGCCCTGAGTGAACTGAGCTCTATCGCCAACCGTATGAAAGAGCTGGCAACCCAACACGCCAACGGTGTGAACTCTGCCGATGACAAAGCCGCTCTGAAATCTGAATTTGATGCACTGACAGCAGAAGCTACCCGTATCAAGACCAACACTGAATATGCCGGTGAAAAACTTTTCACCAAACTGGGTACAGGTGTTGCCATGCAGATTGGTGCCAGCAAGGCTGAAACCATGACAGTGACTCTGGGTGCTCAACCTGATGAAACAGCTCTGGATATTGCCGATCTGGATACCATCAACACTTACATCAATGAAATCGGTACCAACCGTTCTACTCTGGGTGCCAACATCAACCGTCTGGGCCACACTGCCTCTAACCTGGCCAACGTGACCGAAAACACCAAGGCTGCTGCCGGTCGCATCATGGACGCTGACTTCGCCAACGAATCAGCTGCCATGACCAAGAACCAACTGCTGGTTCAAGCTGGTACCAACGTACTGTCCCGTGCCAACCAGAACACTGGTCTGGTTATGGGTCTGCTGGGCTAAGCAAAAATTTTGTTCCAAGCGCCGTCAGTCAAGATGGCGCTTTTTTTTAAGCTCGACAAAGAAACGGCGGAAGAGCTGATTCCTGTTTGAGGCCTTCCGAGGAAGAGACTGTACCAAGCTACAGTAGTCACTCTTAAATAACTTTCAAATTTTACAAAGGGTTAGCTTTGCCGTTTGAATGGCATACCTCTTGCTATCCCCGAATATTCCAAGGACACGAGTCTGTGTCTATGAGGAGTTGAAAATGATTTCCGGAATGAGTGGTGCCCAATTCGCGCAGCAGCTGATCAGTGCCGAGAGGGCCGGTAAAGACAATCTCTATCAAAGCAGCAAGACGGGCTACCAGAAACAGTTGGATGCCTACACCTTGCTGGATAAGGGGCTCGATCGTCTTAACAGCAAACTGACAACCCTGGGGACCGATGCCTTCAAGGGCAATATCGCCGAGGTCACAGATGAAAACATCTATGTCAGCAGCTCGGCCAAGGCGCCGCAGGGGAATTTTCAGCTGTCGGTAGAGCAGTTGGCTCAGGCACACCAACTGGTCAAGCCCTTTGCATCGGAAGATGCCACTCTGCCGGCATCCGGGGTTATTCAGATCAGCATGGGTGGCAAGAGCATGAGTGTGGATCTGGCCATGGTTAACAGCGGTGGCAGCGTTTCTGTCAGTGAGCTGCGGGATATGATCAACCAGCATCCCAACAACCCTGGCGTGCAGGCTAGCCTGGTACGCACCGGCGGCCAGGTGCAGCTGATGCTGACCTCGAAGGAAACCGGCAAGGCCAACAGTATTAGTATCAGTCTGGATGGTGCTGACTGGGGCATGGTCGAGACTCAGGCTGCTCAGGATGCCAAGGCTACGCTCAATGGCATGAGTATCACCTCGGCCAGCAACATGCTGACTCAGGTTGTGGACGGGGTGGATATCGAACTGCGTAAGGTTCATGAAGCCGGTGACAGCAGCAATATCAGTATCAAGGCGGATCAAGAAGCCGGCAAAGAGGCAGTTAAAGCCTATGTGGATACAGTCAATGAACTGCTGCGGCAGATAAGTCAATTGACTCGAGGCCTGGGGGTTGATGCCCTGGATGACTCGAAAGACAAGGACGACAAGGATAGCAAGAGCAGCAAGATAGATGAGAGTCAGCTGGGGATCCTCAAGGGTGATACCAGCCTGAGAACCCTGCAACAAAGGCTGCGTGAGCTGAGTTTCCAGGCTGCTCCCAATGGTTTGACTCTGGCCGACGCCGGTATCGAACTGACCCGTAATGGTGAGCTAAAGCTGGATGAGAAAAAGCTGGAAAACGCCCTGAAGACCCAACCGCAGGCGATCAGTGATCTCTTCGGAGCCAAGGGCGGCATGGTCGATAAGGTTCAGGAGATCACTAAACCTTATACCCGTTTCGATGGCTATATGGATATGAAGAAGAACAACCTGAAACGCCAGTTGGACCGGGTCGAAGACAATATGGAACGCCATAACCGTATGATGGAACAGCGTTATCAGATCTATCTGAAGCAGTTCACCGCGATGGAAACCACCATCAATGAGTTGAACAGCGCCAGTGGATTGTTTTACTGAGGAATTATTCGATGTTTTATGAGCAGGATCCTTTCAGCGGCTACCGTCAGGCCAGCTTGGATGCCCGGGCTGCGGCGGCCAACCCCCATGAGATGGTGCGTATGTTGCTGGATGGCTTACTGGATGAACTGGCCAGAGCCTCGGGGCATATGGAACGCAAGGCGTTTGAGGCCAAGGGCCAGAGTATCAACAAGTGTTTGAATGTGATCCATGGGCTTGATGTGTTGTTGGACATTGAAAACGGCGGCGAAGTAGCAACCAACCTCAACCGTCTCTATGACTATTGCAGCCGTCAACTGGTTAGCGCCAGTGTCGAAAATAACCCAGAGGCACTGCAACCTGTGGTGCAGGTTATTCAACAGATTAGGGAAGGTTGGGCCCAACTTGAGTGAGTCTGTGATAGCCCGCTGGCAAGCCTTGGGACAACGCCTGCAACAGCAGGCAGCGGCCGAAGACTGGCAGGGAGTATGCCGGGTCAACCGGCAGATGATCCAGTTGCTCAGGCAGCAGGGAAAGCCCCGTTCTCAGGCTGAGTTACAGGCGCGCAAACAGTTGGAGCTTTGTCACTCGCAAGTGATGCAACAGCTGCAAACCAAGAGTGAATCGCTACAGCGGCAGATGCAGCAACTGCTGGCACAACAAGAGGGCATGTCCGCCTATCAACTGACCCAACTCAGCCAACCCGAGTTTCAAGAGGGAAACATGAGTAAAGGAGACCTGTATTGAGTATTGCGCTGATCCCGGCGCTGGCTGAAACGCCGGCGAAAAAAGTGCCCTTGTCCGCTCACCCGGACAGCAGTGGCAGAAAGGACTCTTATCGGCAGGAAGAACAGTCTCTTTCTCAGGCCGCGACTCAGCCGGCCAACTCCACAGCTTCCGGTATGAATGCCAAAGCGCAGGGTGCTCAAGAGAAGGGCTCTCAGGTAAAGACTACTCAAGGGCAAAGCAGCACAGTAGAGGATAGGGAATCAGGGACAGAGTCGGCAGGCGAGATGCAGGCCAATACTGTGGTGGCGCAGGAACTCTTGCCGCCTTTGATGCAGCCAACTGCAATCCAAGTGACCACTCCGCCAGGAGCACCCTTGGCGCAATTGCAGGGCCAAGGTCATGGTGAAAATACAGTGCCACCTTTGGCCGGCATCACGGCGCAGGGCATTGTGGGCACGCAGCAAACCAATCTGTCACTGGCAGGCATCAGCCAACCTGTGGCAGCGAACCCGCTCAATGGTGAGGGCAGAGGTGCGGGTGATATGCGGGGACAAAGCCTGCAATTGGCCGCCGCCTTCCCTCAAGCGGCTACTCAAGTTTCGAGTGCGGCAACTGAGGCCAAAGGCACGCCTTTTCTGCCCGTTGGCACCATGGCGCAGACCGCCATGCCGTCGCAACAGCTAACGGTCAATGCCGCGGCGCAGCTGGCGGCCTGGCATGCAGATCCTTCCAGCAAGCCTGTGGCTGAGCTTGGTCTGCAGCCGGAGGTTGCCGCATTGACAAGCGAGCGCCCGGGCGTGAGCCAGTGGGGCCCCTTGCCTCTGAGCGCTCAGGGAACTCAGGTGCAGCATGCCAGAGAGCTGTTGCTGCCACTCAGAGATCAACTGCGCTTTCAGATAGATCAACGCATTCAAACCGCCGAGCTGCAATTAACCCCTCCCGAGCTTGGACGGATAGAACTGAACATTCGCCTCGACGGTGACCGGCTGCATATTCAGATGCATGCGGCCAACAACCATGTGCGCGATGCTCTGCTCAGCGGCCTGGAACGCCTGCGCAGTGAACTGGCCATGGAACACAAAGGCAATATTTCCCTGGATGTAGCCACCGACAGCGAGCGACACCAACCTGAGCAGGATGCCAGAGAAGGGTATGCCGGCGCGATCGCTTCATCCCGGGTGGACGAAACCAAAGGTGACACAGAAGCCGAGCGCAGACGCGATAGGCAACTGAACCTACTGGCCTGATGATAGAGATGAAAGATTGATATGAAACGAAATTTACTCATAGTTGCGTTACTTATTCTGGCCACTGGAGGCGGTTTTTTCATCGGCCATCAGCCGCCCGCATGGTTGGGGAAATGGTTATCGGCGGAAGAAGAAGTGCAACCACAGGCCAGTTTTTACCCGCTGGATAAGATGATTATTTCGGTACCGGGTGATGAATATCCCCACTACCTGTTGCTTGAGCTGGCGCTCAAGTCCCGCAGTGACAATGCGGCCCAGGAGATCAAGGCTGCCGATCCACTTATTCGCAACACCATGATGCGAATGTTCAGCAGCAAGTCTTTCAACGTGCTGAATCAACCGCAGAATCTGGAAACGCTGCAACTGGAGGCCAGAGAATCCCTGATCAAGGTGCTGACCAAAGATCAATTTACTCTGGATATTGAAGAGGTCCTGTTCACCCGTATGGTCATCCAGTAAAGGAGGCGCCTTGGACAGTGAGATGACAGCCTATGATTTGGGTTATCAGGCGTATGGCAATGAGCGGCAATCCGAGCAGGCGTTGTTACATCAATATCTGCCCTTGGTAAAACGCACAGTTTGTTCCCTCAAGAGTCATTGTGGCCCGCTTATCGGCCAGGAGGACATGGAGCAGATAGCTCTGATGGCCCTGCTGGAGGCTGCCCGGCGCTATCCGGGTGAATATGATGCCGGCTTTATCTCCTTTGCCGGCCAGAGGATCCGTGGCGCCATTCTCGATGAACTGCGGCGCCTGGATTGGCGGCCACGCTCGGTGCGCCAGCAGGCACACTCATTCAACGATGTGGTCAGGCAGTTGACCCGGGAGTTGGGCCGTTACCCGAAAGACAGTGAAGTCACTGCAAGAATGGGCCTGACCCAGGAAGAGTACCGGGATTACCTGCATGCAACCCTGGCAGAATCCATGACCAGTTTGGATGAGATGCTGGGAGAGGGGTTGTCACTGGGCGGTCAGGACAAGGAAATTGTCGATTTTGAACGCAATCAGCTGTTAATTGCGGCAATCAAGCAACTGAGCAACAGAGAACAGGTAATTCTGTCGCTTTATTATCAGCATGAACTCAATCTCAGAGAGATTGCAGCCACCCTGGGGTTAACCGAAACCCGGATATGTCAATTACACAAGGTTGCCGTGCGCCAGTTACAGGCGATTTATCGGCAGGCTCAACTCTGATTTGGAAACCTGATAATGAGTAAGTTTGTTGGTTTAATGGTGATTTTGGTGTGTGTCTTCGGCGGCTATGCCTGGGCCGGCGGCAATCTGCTGGCCTTGTGGCAACCGGCAGAAATCCTGATCATCCTAGGTGCCGGCATCGGCTCTTTGCTGATTGCCAACCCCCGCGCTGTACTGGTGGAGCTGTGGCAGCAGTTGCGCCAGATCGCCAGACAGGATACTCCTGAGCCGGAACTCTACCCTCAGCTGTTTGGCCTGATGAACATGCTGATGGCGCAGATCCAATCCCAGGGGATGAAGGTGCTGGATGCCCATATCGAAAATCCGGACGAGAGTTCGTTGTTTTTGATGTATCCGGTGGTGCTTGAACACCCTCAGTTGCTGCAGTTTTTGGTTGATAACCTGCGCCTGCAGTCGATAGGTAAAATCTCTCCCCACGACCTGGAAATGATACTCGAGGAAGAGATCCACAGAATCGAAGAAGACAGCCTGCGCCCCTCGCTGGCACTGGGACGAATCGCCGAAGCCATGCCGGGATTCGGTATTCTGGCGGCTGTGATGGGGATCATCATTACCATGTCCAACATTGATGGCCCCATCAGCCTGATCGGGGTCAAGGTAGCGGCTGCTTTGGTGGGCACCTTTATTGGGATTTTCGCCTGTTATTGCTTGCTCGAGCCGTTGTCAAAGGCGCTGGAACATCAAGTGGATCGGCAGATCAGCCAGCTCAAGTGTATTGCCGCCATGCTGACGACGTTCGCCAAGGGCAAACCGCCGATACAGGCGATAGATGCCGGCCGCAAACAGATCCAGACCGAGAGCCGTCCCAGCTTTGTGGAATTGGAACAGATACTGACAGAACAGAGAAGTTAATGGCACCAAGACAGGAAACTATCATTGTCCGTCGTGCTCGGGCGGGCAAACAACACGGTGCTCATGGTGGCGCCTGGAAGGTCGCCTTTGCCGATTTTACCCTGGCAATGATGGCGTTGTTTTTGGTGCTGTGGATCATGCAGGTGGCGGATCAAAAAGAGCGGGAAACCGTGGTTAAGTACTTGAATGGTGAGTTGTATCCCTCCGGCGATATCAACCCTTTCGATCTGCGTAACATCCCCTCGCTCATCGATCTGCAAGGGCAACCCAGTGTGCAGCAACCTGTGGTTCCTACCCCGGCCAGTGGTGATGAGATGCGTGGCCCTGCGCTGCGCACCCATGTACCAGAAGGCAAGTGGCAGCCCAAGGCCGGTATGGGGCCCAAACTAAATGCCATTATCCCAGGCGAGTTCGCCACTCAGGTGCAACTGGAAGTGTTGGCGCGGCAGATCCAGCGGGTCGTCGACCAGGCGGGTATGGGTAAAAACGTTCAGTTGGACGCAGTGCCTCAGGGAATAAGGATCCGCATTCACGACAACAATGAACAGTCAATGTTCAAAGTGGGCCAGGCGCAGATGCGGCCCTATTTTGAAGATCTGTTGTTGGCCTTGGCGCCTGTTTTGCAACAGGTTAAAAATCAACTGATCATCTCTGGCCATACCGACTCGCTGCCCTATGTCGGTCGCAGTTATACCAATTGGGAGTTGTCCAGTGAAAGGGCGCTGATCGCCAGACAAACCATAGAGTTTGGTGGCGTGCGTCAGGGGCAGATTCTTCAGGTTAACGGCATGGCCGACCGGGTGCCCTTTATCAATAATGAGCCCTTTAACCCGGCCAATCGCAGAGTGGAGATACTGATCCTCACCAAGGAAGCCTCCGAGCAGATCCAGAGCCTGGCAGGCGGAAAGGCACTCTTTGAGGCCAATGAGGCGGCCCGCTTTAATCAGCCAAGGGACAGGTACCAGTGATGACGGACAATAGCAGTGACGAGGCGCAGCGACGCGAGCATTTGCGTATCAGCCTGAGGCTGGGTAATGACGCCGACTTCCTGCTCGACTGTGATGGCATGACGGTGCAACTGGGACACTGGCACTGGTGGCGCCCCGGCAAGCTGGGGCTTGGAAATATCAAAGATATCAGCCGCGGCGGGGTTGGTTTGATCTCCGCCTGCCGTTTGCATCAGGGCATGAAACTGAAATTGCTGCTGAACGATGACCTGATGTTACCCATCAGCATAACCCATGGCCGACAGTTGTACGGTCCACTGTGGTTTTACGGCGGCCGTTACCTGGAACTGTCGACAGAAGATCTGTACCGGGCACTGCGTTTGGTACAGCAGCACAGGCGCAAACTGCGACAGGGCTGGCGCCAGCCTGTTCTCGAGCCCTGACTTAAGCTTCCTGGCTGTGTTGCCTGAGAATCGTCAGCAGTTCCTGCGGTAGTTTGGCCTTGGTGCCTTTCTTGAAATCGTACATGACGGCGACAGAGCTGCCTGTAGTGGTAATGGCTCGCTGCGCCTTACTGTACGCCTCGTAATGCATGGTAAACCTGTCTTCACCTATGTCGCTTATTCTGATGCCTATCAACAGGGTATCCGGGTAGGTGACCGGGCGCTTGTACCTGGCCTGATTCTCACTTATTACCGGCCCCATTCCCTGTTTGTACATCTCACCCAAGGGAAAATGGCGGTTGAAGAAGTCGATTCTGGCGGTCTCAAAGTAGCGGAAATAGACCACATTGTTGACGTGTTGCAGGGCATCCATTTCGCCCCAGGCCACCGGGATTTGTGAGTGTTGTGGGTAACGCTGAGTAAAATCTTCCATATTTAAACGACCGTTTTATTTTTGTTGGCTCAGGATAACAACAGCGGCTCTCTGTCTCAAGAGGGGAACTACATTCCGTACAGGCGTTGGTTTTCCGGGATACGAAATAGGTGTTGTAAACAATAAGGGGAGCCATTGGCTCCCCTTGATTTAGCGGCTAACTCTGCTTGTTATCAGTCAATCTTCAGCTCGGCGAAACTCTTCACCTGCCGGAAATCGCCTGTGCGTTGTCCGGCCTCTCGTACCATTTGGCAGGTGATCAGCCCGGCAGCGGCAGCGGCCTTGAGTTCGTCCACCATGTCGGAGACAAACAGTATCTGCTTGGGGCTCAGACTTATGGTGTTAATGATGTTGCAGTAGGCTTGCTTATCCAGCTTGCCGCCGGTGCGGGTATCAAAATGACCGTTGAACAACTCGGTCAGATCGCCGCCGTCACTGTGGCTGAACAGTAACTTCTGGGCTTCCACTGAGCCGGAAGAGAAGCTGTATATCCTGAGTCCCTGAGCCTTGTATTCCTTGATGGCTTTAATGAAGTCAGGATAGATATGACCGGTGAACTCGTTCTTGGCATAGCCCTGTTTCCAGATCAGGCCCTGCAGCGTTTTCAGCGGCGTGGCCTTGCGGTCTTCGGCAACCCACTGCTGGAGTATTTCTATTACCCGCGGCAGATCGGCATCCGGCTCCAGCGCCATCTCTTTGGTGTCGCTGATACAGTTTTCTACCAGGATATTATCTTGATAGCGTTCCAAAAATTCCGGCAATGCCTTGGCCGAATAGGGGAAAAGCACATCCTGAATAAAGTTAAGATCTGTCGTAGTGCCGGCGGTGTCGACGACTATGGCTCTGATACCCATAAGGTGAATTACTCCAAAAAGTGCTGTTTTCTGTGCAGATCCTAAGCTTTATTGGCGCGCTTGACCAGCTTCTTTAACCCTTTGTTTCCCTCCAATTTTACATTTTGGGCGGCATGCCAAGCCCAGAGGCCGGATGTGAGGTATGCAGCTGTTAAGTGATTGAAGCTCAATGGAGAAGTAGCCTGCTGCAGACAACAAAAAGCCCGGCACAGAGGCCGGGCTTTGAGGTGACAGGCGAATTACTCGGCCTGTTTTCGCAGTTTGCGTTCTTCGCGCTCACGCTTACTGAACATGCGCTCTACCACCACGAAGAAGAGTGGGATAAAGAAGATACCCAGGAAGGTCGAGCTGATCATACCGCCCAGTACCCCGGTACCAATGGCGTTCTGACTGCCTGAACCCACGCCGGTACTGACGGCCAGTGGCACAACCCCGAGGCCAAATGCCAGCGAGGTCATCAGAATTGGCCGCAGACGCACCCGCACCGCATGCAGTGTCGCGTCAATCAGCTTGGCACCCTGCTCATAGTACTCCTTGGCGAATTCCACAATCAGAATGGCGTTCTTGGTCGCCAGACCCACAGTAGTCAACAGACCCACTTGGAAGAACACGTCGTTTGGCAGGCCGCGGCCATTCATGGCGATCAGGGCACCGATAATACCCAGAGGCACCACCAGAATTACCGCGAAAGGCACAGACCAGCTTTCATACAGGGCCGCCAGTACCAGGAATACCACCAGAATCGACAGCGCGTAGAGCGCAGGCGCCTGGTTGCCTGACAGACGTTCCTCGTAGGAGAGGCCGTTCCATTCGATACCAAAGCCTGGAGGCAGTTGGTCAACCATGCCTTCCATGATGTTCATCGCTTCACCGGTACTGAAGCCTGGAACTGTCGCACCCTGGATGTTCATCGCCGGCAGGCCGTTGAAGCGTTCCAGACGTGGTGAACCATACTCCCAGCTGCCGGTGGCAAAGGCTGAGAAGGGCACCATGTCTCCCTGGGTGTTACGCACATACCAGGAGTCCAGATCTTCAGGTTGCATCCGATACTTGGCATCGGCTTGAACATACACCTTCTTCACCCGACCACGGTCGATGAAGTCGTTGACATAGGAGCCACCCCAAGCGGCAGAAAGCACGTTGTTGACATCACCTATGTTGACACTCAGCGCACGCAGCTTGGCATGATCTATGTGTAGCTGATACATGGGCGCATCTTCCTGACCATTGGGGCGTACACCCACCAGGTTGGGATTCTGAGCCGCCATGCCCAGCAGTTGGTTACGGGCCTGAACCAGCTTTTCGTGTCCTTGACCATTCTTATCCTGCAGGAAGAGGTCAAAACCGTTGGCCGTACCCAGCTCAATTACCGCAGGTGGTACGAAGGCAAACACAAAGGCTTCTTTCATCTGGCTGAACACCGCCATGGCGCGGCCGGCAACCGCCTGAACATCACTGCCTGGAGCAGTACGCTCAGACCAGTCTTTCAGTCCGACGAAGGCGATACCCATGTTCTGACCCTGACCGGCGAAACTGAAGCCTGCCACACTCAGAACTGATTTGACGTTTTCGTCTGCCAGGAATTGATCCGAGACCTTCTCCAATACCTTCAGGGTACTTTCCTGAGTGGCGTTGGTTGGCAGAATCGCCTGGGTAAACAAAATGCCCTGATCTTCGTCCGGCAAGAAGGCGGTTGGCATGCGGATAAAGATCCAGCCTACGGCCACAACCAGTGCCAGATAGATGGCACTCATACGTACCGAACGTTTGATGATGCCGGCAACAGTACCTTCGTACTTACCCGTCATGCGCTCGAAGTTGCGGTTAAACCAACCGAAGAAACCGGTTTCTGCGTGGGTATGCCCTTTCTTCAACGGTTTGAGCATAGTGGCACAGAGCGCCGGAGTCAGTACGATTGCCACCAATACCGACAAGGCCATCGCCGATACGATAGTGATGGAGAACTGACGGTAAATAACCCCGGTAGAACCCGACATGAAGGCCATAGGTACAAACACAGCTGACAGTGTCAGACCGATACCCACCAGTGCGCCGGTGATCTGGCCCATGGACTTCCTGGTCGCTTCTTTGGGACTAAGTCCCTCTTCCGACATCACCCGCTCAACGTTCTCCACCACCACAATGGCGTCATCCACCAAGAGACCGATAGCCAGTACCATGGCGAACATGGTTAGGGTGTTGATCGAGAATCCGGTGAAGGACAGGATGGCGAAGGTACCCAGCAAAACCACAGGCACGGCGATCGTTGGGATCAAGGTGGCGCGGAAGTTTTGCAGGAACAGATACATGATGACGAACACCAGTACCACGGCTTCCAGCAGAGTATGAACCACACCTTCGATAGAGTTCTTCACGAAGGGGGTTGTGTCATAGGGATACACCACCTGCATGCCGGCCGGGAAGAAGGGACGCATCTCTTCGACTTTGGCGCGAACAGCTTCGGCAGTATCCAGCGCGTTGGCACCGGTAGCCAGCTTGATTGCCAAACCTGTAGCGGGGCGACCGTTATAGAGTGACTCAATGGCGTAACTCTCGGAACCCAGCTCAACCTTGGCAACATCGCCCAGATAGACGTTGGCGCCCGAGGCGTTGGACTTGAGGATGATGTTGCGGAATTCCTCAGGCGTCTGCAAACGGCTCTGGGCCGAGATAGTCGCATTCAACTCCTGGCCTTGAACCGCAGGGGCACCACCCAGCTGACCGGCAGAAACCTGGGCGTTTTGTTCTCTGATCGCGGCGATCACGTCCAGAGTCGTCAGGTTGTAGTTGGTCAGCTTCAGTGGGTCGACCCAGATACGCATTGAGTACTGGGCACCGAACAGGGTGGTTTCACCCACACCGGGCACACGACTCATGGGGTCCTGAACGTTGGAACCTACGTAATCGGCGAGGTCGGCCTTGGTCATGGAGCCGTCTTCAGAAATAAAGGCGACTACCATCAGGAAGCCGGAGCTGGATTTGTTAACCCGGACACCTTGAGCCGTTACTTCCTGAGGCAGCAAGGCCATGGCGGCCTGCAGCTTGTTCTGAACCTGAACCTGGGCGATGTCGGGATCAGCTTCGGCGTTAAAGGTCAGAGTGATTTCGGCGTTACCGAAGCTGTCACTGGTGGACTTGATATAGCGCAGGTGGTCTAGACCTGTCATGCGCTGTTCAATCACCTGGGTCACAGAGTCTTCAACAGTTTTGGCCGACGCACCTGGATAGTTGGCAGCAACCACAATGGTTGGCGGCGCTATATCCGGGTACTGGGAAACCGGCAGGGCCTTAATGGCCAGGACACCTGCCAGCATGATAATAATCGCGATCACCCATGCGAAGATGGGGCGATCGATAAAGAAACGTGCCATAACTTCCGCCCTGTTATTACTGGTTTGCTGTCATGGGTTTAGCCGTCACTGGCATGCCTGGACGGATTTTCTGCAGCCCTTCGACAATCAGTTTGTCACCAGGCTTGAGGCCATCGGTAACCCGCCACTGGTGATTGATGACATCGGCAGTCTTGATCACCCGAGCTTCCACCTTGTTTTCGGCGCCAACCAACATGGCCACAGCTTCACCCTTTGGATTACGGCTGATAGCCTTTTGCGGTACCAGAATTGCTTGAGGATCGACACCTGTGTTGAGAATGGCGCGAACATACATACCTGGCAGTAGTGTGTGATCCGGGTTCGGGAACTCGGCTCTCAGAGTCACAGAACCTGTGCTCTGATCGACACTGACTTCGGCAAACTGTAAGCGACCCTTGTGATCATAAGTCGAGCCATCTTCCAGCAGCAGAGTCACTTCAGCATCATCGGAAGCCTGTAGTTTGCCGGCTTTCAACATGCTCTTGAGACGCAGCATCTGGGTGCTGGACTGAACGATATCCACATTGATGGGATCCAGTTGCTGGATGGTCGCCAGAGGTTGAGCCTGGTTGGCGGTCACCAGAGCACCGGCAGTAACGCTGGACTTACCGATACGGCCGGAGATAGGCGCCTGTACTTCGGTATAGTTGACGTTAATGGTTGCAGTATTGATGGCCGCCTTGGCCACTTCCACCGCCGCCAGCGCTTCTTTATAGGAAGCATCTGCCTTGTCGTACTCTTCTTTACTTATGTACTTGGTCTTGACCAGTTCCTGGTAACGGGCCTGAGTTGCCTTGGCGGACGCCAGAGCCGCTTCGGCGCGGGCCAGATCGGCTCTGGCACTCTGCAAAGACGCCTTATAAGTAGAAGGGTCAATCTGATACAGTGACTCACCCTGCTTCACATCTCCACCTTCGGTAAAGCTGCGTTTCAGAATGATGCCGTTGACCTGAGGCCGAACTTCGGCTTCAAGGAAAGCTACGCTGCGCCCAGGCAGTTGCACTTGCAGTGCCTGCGGAGCCGACTTGACTTCGAGGACACTGACTTCCATAGCGGGGGCCGCCTGATTGCTTTTGGCTTTTTCAGCTTCCGACCCACAGGCCGTCATCCATAACGCCATACTTACAACTGAGGCAACTTTTAATACATGCCGCATGATAACTCCTAATCAGTATCTGCTTGCCGGGAAGGAAAAATGTCTTGTACGACAGGCTTCCTGGCGCAGTTAGCCAGCAAAATTTTCGAACCCATATTTATCGCACAAGCATTCTGTATCAACAAGCTACAGGATAAGCGAAAAGTGTAAATGAATGAAAATTTTTTAATCAATAAACGACACTATTGCCATTTATTTACATTTAGTTGTGAGATTTATGAATTCAACAACTTATGTATCCAAATCCCGTTTTTGCCCGTTTGGGAGAGATTCTGTTTTTGCCCTGGAGGCAGAGAGTTCTTTCCCAACAACAGCAAGCGTTTTATGGTTGAGCGAACCAAGGCAAAACTGCATAAATTTCTCTGCGTCATGCTGGATCCTCCACCGCGAGGCGAGTATTCTACTACTGTCACTATAATTTGATTAGTCACATAGAAATAAACCCACTGTCCCACAGGTGCAACAATAAATGGATCTAAACAGGGTACAAATATTTGCTCAAGTTGTTGAGCAGAGTAGTTTTACCGGCGCGGCCAAGGCGTTGGGGCTTACCAAGACCACCGTCAGTCGTAAAGTTGCCGAATTGGAGAAGGCGACCGGTGTTCAGCTACTGTTCAGAACCACCCGGGCATTGAGGTTAACCGAGGCCGGCGCCGAGTATTACAACAAGATCACCAAGATACTGGTAGACCTGGAAAATGCCGAGGCGCAGCTCAGTGCCAACCAGCAGCGGGTCAAGGGTAACCTAAGGGTGGTCTGCCCGATCGAGATGGGGCAGCTATTTCTCGGTCCGGTATTTGCCCGCTTTCTTGAGGCCTACCCGGATATCACCATAGAAGCTGAGCTGACTAATCGCAAGGTGGACATGGTTGAAGAAGGAATAGACATACTGTTCCACCTGTGTGGTATCGAAGATTCACGCCTGCAGCATTACCAACTGGTGAAGACCAGCACCACCCTGATGGCCAGTCCGGAATACCTTAAACGCCACGGTACTCCGCAGACCCCGGATGATCTTTGGCATCACAAGGGCATAGAACAGGGGGGGATCCAGCTCATCAATGATGGTTGCTGGAAGATTTTCGATGGTAAGGAGTGGCAAGTGATAACTCCGGAGGTACAGCTCAAGGTCAACAATATTACCTTGGCCCGGGAAGCGGCCATTGCCGGTTTGGGGATCACTTGTCTGCCTCCCATGATCGCCGATGAAGCCTTGCAAAAGGGGGAGTTGGTGGCCGTGCTGGAAGACTTTCCCATGGAACATAACACCCTGTTGCTGTCTTATCCAAAACGGGCCTACTTACCTCGTAAATACATAATATTTATTGACTTTATCTATCAGGCCTTGTTCGGTTACTGGGGCAACATGCTGCTGGAGATCCCCGAGTATGTGAAGCGCCCCGAAGGCTTCGAATAAGTCGCTATGACTGCGGCGTTGCCGCAGTCATTCATAATTGTTCACATTCATTCCTCCATGGTTCATTCATCTAGATAACCCTGTTCACAACTTCTTCTTACTATCCGGGCTAACAATAATCATGCTCTGGTGGATAAAGATGAACCCAACTCATAAGCTGTTTTTATCAGGTTTGCTGCTGTGCAGCAGTTCTATGGCTCTGGCAGACGAAGCTCCCCGTTTCGCCGGTGGCAGTTTTGCCGGCAATCTGACCTTTGCCTCTGACTATGTGTTCCGTGGCGAATCGGAAACCCTGGATGGCGATGTGCCCGTAGTTCAGGGCACATTCAGCTGGAACCATGACGCCGGTTGGTACGCCGGAGTATTTGCTTCCAACATCAAGTTTGCCGACCCCAACCTTGAGATAGTCACTGCGCCTTTCATCGGCAAGAGCGGTGAGTTGGGCGACTCAGGTTTCACTTATGATGTCATGCTGTTCTCTTATCTCTATCCGGGCGCATCCTACTCCAACTACACAGAGCTGTGGCTGAAACTCGGCAAGTCTTTCGGTCGGGCCCATCTGCAACTGGAAGTGACGCCGACTGTGGATGACTGGTTCGGTGTCGATGGTTGGCACGGGGTCAACTATGCCCTGCACCCCAGTTACAGTTTCGAGAACGGTATCAAGGTTTCCGGTTCTGTCGGTTATCAGGACCTGAACGGCAATGGTGCTGAGGGATGGGGACACTGGAACTTGGGGGTAAGTAAGGAGTTCTATGGTTTCAACCTGGATCTGCGCTACCACGGCAGTACAGTTGAATCAGACCACAAGGTTTATGGTACCCAGACAGAGATCTTCGATGACAGATTGGTAATAGGTATCAGCAAGGCGTTTTAAGAACTGCTTCCCTGCAGTCTTTGTGAGTACGCCGGTTGGCGTACTCTTTTTTTAGGTAAGGTGCGAACAAGCCTGGATGCAAGGCGTGGTTCGCAGCAAATGGCCCTAGTCCTTTGCAAGATTTCCTTAGTACATGCTCTTTTCAAGATAGAGACGGTTGTCGGCAATATGTCCGGGCTCGGCGCGGAAGTCCACTACCTGATACTGATGGCTGATCAGCATGTTCAACATAGAGCGGAACTGGTTGCGGGTCTTGACCTGGATCTGCTTGTAGCCGGCCTGGGTGGCCCAGCGTTCCTGAGCCTCAAGCATGCTGCGTGCCAGCCCCAGACTGCGATAATCGGGTAATACACCGCCCAGCCAACTGTAAAAACACTGCTCATCCAGAGCATAACCCAGCTTGAATCCCGCAAGCTCACCTTCCACAAAGGCCAACAACAACAAACAGGCATTGCCTGTCAGCCGACGCTCGAACTCCTGCTTTTGGTAGCCGGAATCAAACTCGGGGATCTGGGCACTCAAGGCCATGATCTCATCGATCTGTTGCTGATCTATTTCAGTAATAGCTTTGATTTCAATGGAGTACATCATTATTCTCTCAACGGACCGCAAAATGTCACAGGTTGCGGGATAAAAACTGGCCAAAATTATAACAGGTCTGGCCAGTTGAATGCATCAGGAGAATTGCTGCTGGTTTTCCGTCTGTAAGATCTTATCCTGAAGTACCCGCAGCAGCACGCCATAGGCCGGCAGGAACAGCCCCAGACTGACCAACAGCTTGAAGCCGTAATCCACGGCGGCGATTTCCGGCCAGTTGGCGGCCATGAAGGGGTCGCTGGAGGCGAAGAAGGCGATACTGAAGAACACCAGAGTATCCACCAGGTTGCCCACCAGGGTTGAGGCTGCCGGTGCGACCCACCAGGCACACTGGCGGCGAATTCTGGCAAACACTGCGATATCCATCAACTGGCCCACCAGATAGGCGGCGAAACTGGCAAAGGCGATACGGAATACAAAGGTATTGAAGTCCGACAGGGCGCTCAGCCCCTGAAAATCACCCTGATGAAACAGTACGCCCATGGCATAGGAGATCACCAATGCCGGCAGCATGGCCTTGAAGATGATCTGCCGGGCGGCGGCCTGGCCGAATATCCGTACCGTCAGATCAGTTGCCAGATAGACGAAAGGAAAGCTGAAGGCACCCCAGGTTGTGTGGAAGCCGAATAGCTGAAACGGGAGCTGCACCAGATAGTTACTGGCACTGATAATAAGGATGTGAAAACTGACCAAGAGGATCAGTGCGCGTTTGAGCTGCGCGCCGGTTAACATTAACATATTGTGACCTTTTTAGTTGGCTGGGCGGGGTGAGGGAACCCGCATTTTCGGTTCGACCGAAAGGGCGCACATTATAGTGCCCATAATCCGGCTGACAAGGGGGAAGCGTAAAAAATGTCCAGTCCATCTCAAGCTACTCTACACTGAAAAGGAAGACAGGAGAGTAAAATGAATCGAATCTGCTGCCTGCTGCTGGCCTTGCTGACTTTTGTCTGGCCGGCCATTGCCGAACCGACCAAGATCCAGATAGCTACCGCCAGTTGGGGCGGTTATACCGAAACCAATGGCGAAGGCTATTATTTTGAGCTGTTGCGAAGGGTCTTTCCCGAGTCGGAATGGCAACTGGAAATCCAGTTTGTTCCCTTTCCCCGTTCCCTCTACATGCTGGAGCGTGAACAGGTGGACATGGTGTTGGGGCTCTATCTGGGGGATATCTCCAAGGGGATTTACAGCGCCAAAAAGGTAGAAACCGAGGTGAGAGATGCCGCGGTGACCCCTGAGCTGGCCAGTGTTTGGCAAGGAATGGACTCACTGACCCATCGCAGGGTTCAGGCCCTGATCGCTTATCGCTTTTTTACCCTGACCCAGGTACCCATGCACTATCAGGAAAACAGTAGCCTGCTGGAAATGCTGCGCAAGGTGAATGAAGGCAAAATCGATGCCGTGCTCGACTATAAGCCGGACATCTTGCCGCTGTTGCCACAGTTGGAACAGCCCAGAAGATTGGTGCTTATTGAGGATGTGCTACGGGCAGATGTTTATTTTGCCTTCGCCAATAATCCCAAAGGGCTCGAGCTGAAGGCCTTGTTCGACCAAGGCTTTGAACAGTTGGAGCGTTCCGGGGAATTGGCGGAGATTAAACAGCAGAGCCTGGAGCAGCTGCAACTGAGGATACAGGAACAGCCATCACCCTAGAAATCCAGCAGAATCGACATTATGGTGGCGAGCTTGTTTTCCAGCTCCTGCCATTCGGCTTCCGGGTCTGAGCCTGCGACTATGCCGGCGCCGGCAAACAGATTGATGCAGCCAGGCTCCAGCAGGGCGCAGCGGATGGCTACCGCAAATTCACTCTCATATTTATTCAGATAACCGCAGGCCCCGGCATACCAGCCGCGCATATAACCTTCCCGTTGGCGCAGAAAACTGATGGCCGATTCCCGTGGCAGGCCGCCGACGGCCGGCGTCGGATGCAAGGCCTGCAGCAGTTGAAAATCTTTTACCCCGTGCCGTAGCTCGGCGCGAATCGATCTGTGCAGATGCTGAATATGGTTGAGTTTGAAGATGGTCGGTGTCTCATCGGCACCAACATAGCGGCTCAGGGGAGTCAGTGCCTTGACAATATGCTCCCTGACCAGCTGATTCTCATGGCTGTTTTTGCTGTCATCCAATAGCTGCTGCGCCAGTAGTTCATCCTCTTCCGGGCTCAGGCCGCGAATGGTGGTGCCCGCCAGTGCTTCGGTATACAGCTCTTGCTGATGGCGGCGATAGAGACGCTCGGGCGAACAGGAGATAAAGCTGCGCTCGGGGCTGAATTCGAAGCCGAATTGAAAACTGTTGGGGTTGCGCCCTTGCCAACTGGCCAACACCTGCCAGGGATCCGGAGTGTCTTTCACTTGCAGCTGAGTCAGGCGCGACAGCACTACTTTGGGTGTGTCCTGGTTGAATCTGGGGGCGGTCACCTGTTCCACCAGTGTCTTCCAGCGTGGATAGTCGGGTCTGTCATTGCGTGACAGCTGTTCAGTCTTGGTCGGTGGCGTCATGGGGCGGGCCGGAACCAAGGCATCCAGCGCGGCTTGTGCCTGAGCTATTTCCGCTTGCCTGTCAGCCTGGCCCAGATTCAGGTTAACCAAGAGGCGGAAATGATCTGAACTGCGTCTCAGCTCTATTCTGGGTAACAGGAATCTGGCGCGGCCAAACTCGGGCCAGGAGGCGATTTCGCGGTCGAAGGCGACGCCGCCGTAGTAGCGGATCTCCTGATTACTGGAGTAGGCGCGCTGCTTTTCATAAATTTCGGCCAGGGCCTCGTCTGTGACTTCATCTTCGAAGCGGAAATCCAGGCAGCAGCCGATGGCGGCAACCTCCTCGAGTCTGTCTCTTCCTTGCCAATAAATTCTGGGATAGCTGGGTTGGGAAGCCAGCCAGGAGATCAGTGGAATTGCCTGTACCTCGGCGGCCAATTGGACAATAGGCTCTGCTGGCGTCAGCTTGGCCAGTTGACACAGCTTGTCTTTGAGTGACGAAATGGCCTGAGGCAGGGTAAGTGCAGACAAGGGGAGCTCCGAACATCCGAACAAAGGGATCCGGAAGCAGAAAGCGTCCGGCTAACAGTATCTTTAACACAAACTAAAGTTCCTCACCTTGAGTGTCAAGCCGTCGAACTGGCCTGTGTGACGTGTAGCATGATCCCATTAATCAGCTTAGGTTAATGTGACACGAGTGGACATTTTTGCTCGGCAAATTGTCTTGATGGGACAATCTGTCCGCGGCAGACTCTGTTATCTACTCCCTTTGTATTAATTTGTCGATCTGTATTGGTTTTTACCGTCACTGAGCTTGTAGCTTTTTTGGGCGGCGCCAGAATAGCCCGGATAATCCCAATCAGAAATGACAGAAGAGCCTTATGTCCCATATCCCGGTAAAACTCTCTGCCCTCGCACTGGCGTTGGGCTGTGCCATGCAGGCCAATGCGGCCTCTATCGAACGCGATCCACTGGTCAACAATGCAATGGACGTCATAGTGGTGCACGGTGAGCGTGCCAACGCCACTGAAGTTGCCACTACAAGTTGGAGCATTTCCGAAGATGAAATCAAGGCCTTGGGTGCTCAAAGCTTGGATGAAGTGCTGAAAAATGTTCCCGGTGTTTACGTACGTTACGGCGGCGAGGGTACGCCAAGAGTGGATATCCGTGGTTTCAAAACCCGCCATGTGACCCTGTTGGTCAACGGTGTACCGGCCAACAGTGCCGATGATGGTCAGTTTGATCCCAGCGTGATCCCAACCAGCCAGATTTCCAGAGTCGAAGTCTCCGTTGGCCCAACTTCAGTACTCTATGGCCCAGGCGGCGCCGGTGGTGTTATCAACATCATCACCAAGCGTGGCGACAGCGCCCCGGCAGTATCCGGCAACCTGGAATTGTCCAAGGACGATACCTTCAAGGGTGATATCAGTGCCGCCGGCTCGGGCGACAACTGGCAGGGACTCATCAGTGCCGGTTATCAGCACACTGATGGTTTCCCCATGTCTTCTGATTATCAAGTCACTGAGTATCAGGACAAATATCAGCGAAACAACGCAGATAAAGAGCTGACCAATCTGTACGCCCAAGGCAGCTATTGGCTCAGTGACAATACTCAACTCATTGCCAATATGGCGCTGCGTTCAGGCGAGTGGGGTAAGCCACCAAGAGATGGCAGCGGCAGCGGCCGGGTGAAATTTGAGCGCGTCGATGACTATGATTCACAGACTTTCCAGCTGGGTCTGGCACATAAGTTCAATGATACTTTCACTTTCCGGGGTTTTGGGTATCACAACCAGAGCGACACCTATGAAACTGTGTACGGCGACAACAGCTACGCTGAGCTGACCCAGGCTCAGGACGGCCGCTCCAAAGTACAGGGGGCAAACCTGCAGCTGATCACCGACTTCGACACCGCGGGTATCCTGACCACCTCTGTGATTGCTGAAAAGCAGAGCTGGGAAGCGGTAGCCGAAAGCTTAGGTTCCTCCAAGTCCGGCAGCAGCAAGGTTGCAGCAGCCAAGGGCTCAGGTGGTGGTACTGGTTCAGGCGGCGGTAACGGCTCAGGCGGTGGTACTGGTTCAGGCGGCGGTACTGGTTCAGGCGGCGGTAACGGCTCAGGTGGTGGTACTGGTTCAGGCGGCGGTAACGGCTCAGGTGGTGGTACTGGTTCCGGTGGCGGTAATGGCTCAGGTGGTGGCAGCGGTGAGTCTTTCGATGATTCGGCCTGGGTTTATACTGCGGCGGCCGAGTATCAGTTCCAGTCGGAAGGCGATTGGGGCTTTACTCTGGGCGGCGCTTACCACGATATGGACAAGACCGAAGGCAACGAGAAGGATTACTCGGCGCTGGCCTCAGGTTTCTGGCAAGCGGCTGACGATACCCGCCTGAGCCTGAGTGTGGCTCGGAAGGTGCGTTTCCCATCCATGCGCAACCTGTACTCCCTGTCTTCAGGCAATCAGGAACTGGAGACGGAAATCTCCAAGCATGTTGAGTTGGGACTGGAGCAAGGCCTGGGTATGAATACCGAGCTGCAACTCTATCTCTATCACACAGATGCCGATGATTACATTGCCAAAGATGCCAGCGGCATGTATCAGAACATGGGCAACTATCGCTTCCAGGGTTTGGATACTGTGCTGTCCAATAACAGCATAGAGAATCTGGATCTGAGCCTGAGTTACAGCTATCTGCATGCCGAAGACAGAGACAGTAGCACAGGTTTTGATGGTCTGGACTATCGTCCCAAGCACCAGCTGCGCTTCCAACTGGGTTACAAGCTGCCTACCGAGACCCGAATCCACCTGAATGTGGAACGCATCATGGATCAGAACTACTACGAGCAGGAGAAGATCGGCGGTCAGAAGGTGTGGCAGGAGAAATCACTGGATGATTACACCCTGGTAGACATCAATCTGGTACAGCCTTTGCTTAAAGATAAGCTAGAGCTCTATTTACGAGCCACCAACCTGCTGGACGAGAACTACTATCAGAGCGATTCTCTGCCTCAGGCAGGTAGACAAGTCTTTGTTGGGATTAACTGGCAGATCTGATAATGCGCTTACTCGAACTCGAAGGGATCAATTTCAATCATGGCTGTTTGCAGCCCTTGATATTGAGGGATCTGGATCTAAAAATAGAATCCGGCTCCTGCCACTGCATCAGTGGTCCCACGGGTTCGGGTAAATCCAGTCTGCTGGCTTTGCTTGCCGGGCTGCAACGGCGTCCCTGTGAAGGCGGCATTTTCCGCCGTCAGGGGTTGTTGGTGGGCCTGGTGATGCAAGATCCCCAGGTGCAGATACTGCGCCAGACAGTCGGGGCCGAAGTGGCCTTTGCCTTGGAAAACCTCGGTGTGCCCAGCGGCCAGATGATCTCCAGAGTGCAGCATGCATTGCGGCGGGTGGGGCTGTTTGTCTCGCTGGAAACTCAAGTCAGCAAGCTGTCTCTCGGACAGAAATATCGCCTGATGATCGCTGCCCAGTTGGTGAGTGAGCCGGCGGTACTGCTGTTGGATGAACCTTGGGCGCAGTTGGATGACGCCGGTGTCGATGAACTGCTGGCAGTAATCCGTAACCTGCTGGCGGAAGGTATGGCTGTGGTACTGGTGGAGCATAATCCCCAGGCTTTTGCCTCAGTTGTTGAACATTTCTGGTACCTGGACCAAGGGCGCCTGTTACCCGGCAGTTACCGGGTCGAATCCGCCAGCCATTTGAAACGCCTGGAGCCGGACCGAAGTCGGGAACTGGTCAGTGCCACTTCATTTGAATTTCGTTATCAGGGGCATTCGCCCCTGTTTGTGTGTCAGCAGGGCCTGTCTTTGGGCGCCGGTGAGCTGGTTACTCTGGTGGGTAACAACGGCTCGGGCAAGAGCAGCCTGCTGAAGGCGATAGCCGGTATTCAACCCGCGGTGGCGTCGATGCAACTGCGGGTCTTTGGCCGTAAGCCCAAGCCTGGTGCCTATGGCCCCATGCTAGGCCTGTTGATGCAGCGCCCCAACCGTCAGTTGTTTGAAGCCACAGTCATAGAGGAGATGCAGTTCAGCCTGCGCCGCTTCGACCTGCCGCTGTCCCGGGCTGAAAGCCTGCTTGAGCAGCTCGACTTGCTGCATCTTGCCCAAAGCTCGCCCCACACGCTTTCCTATGGGCAGCAGCACTTGATTGCCCTGGCCTCTATCGCTTGTTTAACCCCCAGCTTGATGCTGTTGGATGACCCCTTAGCGGGATTGGATGGCAAGCATCTGGGGCAGCTTTGGCAGATACTCAACTATCTGCGGGAACAGGGCGGCAGCATAGTGATTGCCAGCCACAGACCCCTGCCGGGCTTACCTTGTAGTCAGCTGTGGCAGTTGCAACAAGGCCAACTGGAAATCGAGTTTGCCCCAGAGGAAGTTGCCTGTGTGGGCTAAAGGACGGCGCCACGGCCGTGCTTCTCCCAAGGGGCTGGATTTAGGTTTGTGGGGCAGTGCCACCGCCTTGTTCTTGGTAGTGACTCTGTCATCGGCAGCCTTTCTCCTGCCTCAGGCGCAGCTTCCCTGGCTGGCGGCCATTAATCTGATCTTGGTGGTTCATGGCATGCTGCAGCGCGGTGCCATAGGCGGGGTAATCCGCTTTGTTCTGCTGCAACTTGGCTTTACTTTGGGGCTGTATGCACTGATGCATGGTGGCGAGCAGCTGGGACAAGGTACCTTGGCGGTGGCCCGCATCACCCTGGCGCTGCTGCCGGGATGGTGGCTATCGGTTACCGTGCGCCCGGAGCGGATTGGTGAGGTATTATGCCTGGTCATGCCGGCAAAATGGGCCTTTGTGGTGGCCGCTTCTATAGGTCTGCTGCCCTTTATGACCCAGGAGATCGCCGAGATCTACCAACTGCAGCGGCTGCGGGGAGCGCGAATTGCGCCCAAGCAACTGCTCAACCCCCGCAACTGGCCTGAACTGGCCTACTGTGTGTTATTTCCCCTCTTGATCCAACTGCTTAAATTGGCCAAACAGATGGCGCTTGCCGCCAAGAGTCGCCACTTTGGCCACACTTCCAAGCCGACCCATTGGCAGGACCACCGGAGCGAACATGGCAACAAATAAAATCAAAGGATTTCAATTGCAGGATGCGCTCTTTATCGGCTTTTGTGCCACCTTATTGGTGGCAGTCAAGAGTATGCTCAGGCTGAAACTCGGCTTGTCGGGACATTCTATGTTGCTGATGAGCTTTTTCTATCTCACCTGTTACGGCATTGTCGGACGCATGGGCGCCATGACAGCTTGCGGCGCCTTGGCCGGAGTGGTTGCCATGACCTTGGGCGTGGGCAAAGGCGGCCCGCTTATTCTGCTCAAATTCGTGGTTCCGGCTGTGTCGATGGACCTGGCGCTTCTGCTGCTGGCCAATGCTTTCAATTTGCGCTGGCGTTTCATCGCCCTGGCATTGGTGGGCTGTATCGCCTGGGCCGCTAAAGGGCTGGTAGAGGATTTGCTGGTGGGCATGAGTGAACAGGTGGCCTTGGTGCGCTTTGGTCTCAAGTGTTTACAAGGTGGAGCCTTTGCCATAGTCGGGGCCCTGTTGGTGCCCCCCGTTTTGAGACGCCTCAAGGCTCACGATCTCCTCCACAAAGATACCCAGACAGATTGATTAAGGTTTATTGATGAAAGATTGGCTGATTTGTATAGACGATACCGATGATATTGGCACCAAAGGCACCGGCGAGATCGCTTCCGAGATTGCTGAATTGTTGACCCAGCAAGGCGGGCAAACCTCCCTGGTGACCCGGCATCAGCTCTATGTGCATCCGGACATTCCTTACACTTCCCACAATAGTGCCATGTGCTTTGGTTATCGTGGCGAGCTTACCTTGGAGGCGATACGTGAGGTGGCTATAGCTCATCTTCTCAGGGAATCAGCCAGCGCCGCCGACCCTGGGTTGGCGCTCTTGTCTCTGGCCGATTTCAGCGGCCAGGACGCACTGATGGCTTTTGGCCGTGAGGCCAAGCAAGAGGTCAAGACCAAGGAGCAAGCCTACGGCTTGGCCGAACACTTGGGTATCAGTCTCAGCGAGCACGGTGGCACGGGGCAGGGTGTTATCGGCGCGCTGGCGGGCCTAGGGCTCAGGCTCACAGGGAATGATGGCCGTGTGAAAGGCCAACTGAAATTTGGCCAGACAGATGAAGCGGCGCCCTTCAGCGTTGCCGACATACTAAATCGCTCTGAGCTGGATGGCGTATTGACCACAGATGGTGAGTGGTTGCAGGAAACCGACACTGTCTGGCTCAGCGGCAAGGTCAAAGCCGTGTGGGCCGAGCATAAGTTTGCCCTCCTGGTCAGCAAACGTGGCGCCGAGTGGCACAATGCCGGCAAACAGCAGCTGAAGGAGTTCTGAATGCAGCAATGGTTTGAACTAAAGCAGGGCAAACGCTTGTTTCTCGGTGGCAGCAGCAATCTGCAGGCCGCCCGAGAGGTGGCCGGCCAGTGTGTTTGTTTTGCCGAAGATGACGAAGATGAACAGATAGATGATGTCACTCGCTCCTGTTACAACTGCCAGTATCGCCGCTGGTTGAGTGAAGGCTTTCAATGTCTTGGCCCAATATCTGAATGAGATTGGCATCATAAAGACAAATTTTACCCCATAGGATGCATAGGCATTTCCGGCTTTGGCTTCTAAAATAAGGCAGAGCCGAGTGACATTTGTCGGAGAGTCGTTAACCCCTGGCAAACGTTTTTCGGATTGAGGCCAAAAGCATTTGCCGGAGTGAAAGAATGACCGATGTGGTACCGACAGCAGCCCTTTTGAAGTTGCCCGTCACTCAATTGGGGATAGGCATGTATGTCTCGGCCATTGAGAACAACGGCCAATTGGCCGTCGCCAATGCCGGCCAGATCAGGAGCCGCCAGGCAATCACTAAACTCAGCAACAGCGGCATTCGCTTTGTCTGGGTCGATGTGGAGCGTTCCAGCGACAACTGTGGCCTGAAAAAACAACGCCCCGCCTTCAATCACCATCCCCGTAAAACCTCGGTGAACCATCAATTGGCAATAGGTCAGGCCAAACAGCTACTGACAGAAGCCAAGGGCTTGGTGCGCAAAGTCCTCAGTGAAACCTTCGAAGGCAAGGCAATAGAAGTCGAGCCGTTTGCGGCACTGGCAGACAATATGATCGAGTCTGTGATGCTCGACTCGGATGCGATGAAGTGCGTTTCTGCGTTGAGATCCAAAGATGCCTACCTGCTGGAACATTCGGTCAATGTCGCCTTCCTGCTGATCACCTTCGGTAAGTATCTCAAGCTAGATCGCGAGATGCTCAGACAGCTGGCCATCGGCGGTATTCTCCACGACATCGGCAAGATCAAGGTGGATAACAAGATACTGCACAAGCCGGGCAAGCTGACGCCGGAAGAGTTTGAGCACATGAAGCTGCATCAGGCCTACGCCATCGAGATCATGGAACAGGCCAAGGGCTTGTCTCAAGTGAGCAAGGATGTGTGTCTGATGCACCATGAAAAACTCGACGGCCGTGGTTACCCAAGGGGCCTGAAAGGAGATGCATTGCCGCTGCATGGGCGTATGAGCTGTATCGTGGATATCTATGATGCCCTTACCGCCACCCGCTGCTATAAAGAGGCGATGAGCCCGGCAGCCGCCTTTAAGATTCTGCTCAGTCTGACGCCCTTTCATCTGGATGAGAGCCTGGTGTACGAATTCATCCGTTGTATCGGTGTCTATCCGGTCGGTTCATTGGTGCAACTGTCCGATGGCCGAGTGGGCATAGTCTGGGAATCCAAAGACAGGGATGTGTTGCACCCCATAGTCAAATGCTTCTATTCATTGAAGTTTAAGCGATATACCGATGTGACCATGGTGGATCTGCAAAAGTCTGATCTCAACATAGACAGAGGTGTATCGCCCAGCTCTTTGGATGTCGACCCCAAACCCTTCTATTGATCTGGCGGTAAACTGGGTAAACTGATGGGCCCGCCGAGTGGTGGGCCTTTTGGTTGAGTTTGTGGAGTGACCCCGATGCGCCGAATTTTACCTATCATGACCCTGTTATTGTCGCTGGCCTTGCTGATCCCCGGGGTGACTCAACCTATTTTGAGTGTCAGCGGCACGGTGGAAAAGGCCGAGCTGACCGAAGCCGGGTTGGACATGATTGCCGAAGCCGTCAGTGATGGTTCCGGACGCGACAGTGCCAGGGGAATGCTGGCGATGATCAGCGGTATGCTGGGGCTGAACAATCTTCAAGGTGAAATGGAGGTGTTCAACAAGACCCGCAGTATCTGGGGCACAGTGACCGAGCTGCATCAACACGGCAATACTCTGGTGGCGGCGCTGGTGATGCTGTTTTCCGTGATAGTGCCGGCCTGCAAGCTGGGGCTGATGCTGCTGGCTCAGGCGCCGCTGTCCAGTAAGGTGCGGCAGATCATCGACAGTATTACGTCGGCCATTGCCAAATGGTCCATGGCCGACGTATTTGTGGTGGCGCTTATCATCACCTATATGGCCGGCAACGCCTCGGCCGGCATGGGGGATTTGGTTCACACCCACGCCAGCCTGGAGTCGGGCTTCTGGTTCTTTCTCGGTTATTGCCTGTTGGCCATCGCCGGCCAGTATTGGCTCAAACCCCGTCAGTCCTGACCCAGCACGCCGTCTGTCGCTATCGGTACTATCCAATAGCGGCAGGGGTTGTGGCGGCAGACCTCCGCCAGGGTCTGCAGCAGCGCCTGCTGTGACTCTTGCGGGTGCATCACCTCAAACTTGTAGAATTCCCGATAACCTTCCACCTGTTCCTTGAGATTGAAGTGGCTGTGCTCGCGGCTGAAGCCACAGATATTGATCAGGCTGAAGCCGGAGAGGTAGTCCAGCGACATCAGAGTGTCGACCACATCGTCTTTTAGATTGTGCTGCACTATCAGCACCAAGAGTTGTTTCATTGACGTTTCTCCAGGGTTTGATACAGCAGTGGCAACAAGTAGAGGGTGGTGATAGTGGAGGTGATCAGCCCGCCTATGACCACGATTGCCAGCGGCCTTTGAATTTCGGCGCCGGGCCCGGTGGCAAAGGCCAGCGGGATCAGGCCGAACATGGCGGTGGTGGCCGTCATCAGAATCGGCCGCAGTCGGCGGGCGGCCCCCTGTTCGACCCGTTCACTGAGGCTGGCAAACAGATGCCGCGACTGTTCATAGTAGCTAACCATCACCACGCCGTTGAGCACGGCTACCCCCAGCAGGGCGATAAAGCCCACTGAGGCCGGCACCGACAGGTATTCGCCCGAGATAAACAGGCTGAAGATACCGCCCATCATGGCAAAGGGGACGTTGGCCAGGATCAGCAAGGCTTTGGAGATATTGCCGAAGGTGGTGAACAGGATCAGGTTGATCAGCATCAGCGCCACGGGCACCACCAACAGCAGATTACGGGTCGCCCGTTGCTGGTTCTCGAATTCGCCGCCGAAATTCAGGCTGTAACCGCTGGGCAGAGACAGCTCAGAGGCCAGCTTGCCCTGTAGTTCTTCAACAAAGCCGACGATATCGCGGCCGCTGACATTGGTGGTGACCACGGCAAAGCGGTTGCCTTGCTCGCGCTCAATCAGTATCGGCCCTTCGCGATAGCTTATTTGCGCCAGTTCACCAAGTGGCCTGAGGCTGGCATCCGGCATTACCAATAGCCTTTGCTCCAGTTGCGGCAGGCTGTTGATACCATCTGCTGCCTGGGCGATCAGCACGGGAGTTCGCTTCTTGCCCTGGATTATCTCGGTTATGGCAAGACCTTCCAGTTGGCTCTTGAGATATCGGCCAAACTCATCGGCACTCATGTTGTAACTGCGGGCCAAACCCTCCTTGAGGCGGAGGTTGATAAAGGGGCTGCCTTCGGTCATGGCGGTTTTGACATCCTGGCTGCCGCGAGTGGCGCTGGTCAGGTGTGCCGTCTCGCTGGCCAATCTTGAAAGCGTCTCAAGATCTTCACCGAAAATTTTAATTGCCACATCGCCTATGCTGCCGGTAAGCATCTCGGAGACCCGCATCTGGATTGGTTGGGTGAAGTTGAAATTGATCCCCGGAAACTTGAGCACTTCGGTGCGTATGGCATCGATAAGCGCCTCCTTGCTGGCAAAGCGCCACTCTTCAACGGGTTTAAGTTCCATGAAGACATCTGTCTCATTCAGCCCCATGGGATCCAGCCCCAATTCATCGGCACCGGTGCGGGCGACCAACTGGCGTATCTCGGGCACAGTGGCCAGCAGGTGCTGCTCTATCTGAGTATCCAGTGCCAGCGAGGCCTGCAGCGAAATCGATGGGGACTTCTCCAACTGCAGAATAATGTCACCCTCATCCAGGGTCGGCATAAAGGTTTTACCCACCTGAGTAAACAGCCCCAGGCTCAGTACCAGTGCCACCAGTGCCGTGGCGCAAAAAGCCTTACCGTGCTGGAACACCCACTGCAGACTGAGCAGGTAGCGCGCCTTGAGCCAGCCAATAGCCTTGGGTTCGTTGGCCGCTTTTTCATTGACCAGATAGGAGGCCAGCACGGGGATCACCGTCAGCGACAGTGCCAGTGCCGACAGCATGGCAAACACTATGGTGATAGCCACTGGGGTGAACAGTTTGCCTTCGAGGCCGCTGAGGGTCAGCAGCGGTGAGAAGACTATGATGACTATCAGGGTGCCGGACACCACAGGCACGGCCACATCCTTGGTGGCGCGGTAGATGAGGTGCAGCCTGGGCAGGCGTTTGCCGCCGGCAATCTGGTTGACCATGTTCTCCACCACCACCACGGAGGAATCCACCAACATACCGATGGCGATCACCAGACCGCCGAGGCTCATCAGGTTGGCCGACAGATTGAAGTAGCGCATCAGCATAAAGGTAGCCAGCGCCGCCAGTGGCAGCGACAGTGATACCACTAGCGCAGCCCGCAAGTTGCCGAGAAACAGCGCCAGCAACAGAATAACCAACACCACGGCCTCAAACAGGGCATCTGAAATGGTGCCTATGGCTGTGCCTATCAGGTTAGCCCTGTCGTAGAACACATTCAGCTGGCTGCCTGGAGGCAGGGTCTTTTCTATCTGGGCCAGCTTTTCCCTTACCAGTTTAATGACCTGATCGGTATTGGCATCCTTGAGACCGACGATCAAGGCCTCTGTGGTTTCTTCACCATTACGGGTCACGGCGCCGTAGCGGCTGAGATGGCCTATTTCGACCCGGGCGAGGTCCTGCAGGCGATAGCTGCCGCCCTGATTGGTGGCAATCACCAGTTGTTGCAGGGCTTCCAGTGAGTCGATGCGTCCTTCGGTGCGAACCGTCAGGTTATCTGTGCCTAGCGTGATGCGTCCGGCGCCCGTGTTGCTGTTGTTGCTCTCGATACGGGCTATCAGTTCTTCCTGGCTGATACCGGCCTGAGCCAGGGCGACGGGATCCGGGGTGATCTGCAGTGTCTTGGCAAAACCGCCGAGAATGTTGACATCGGCGACTCCGGGCACGGTACGCAGCAGCGGCCTGACTTCCCATTCCAGCAACTGACGGCGCTCCAGCAGCGACAGCGAGGGATTCTCCAGTGAAAACATAAAGATTTCACTGAGCGGGGTGCTCATGGGGGCAACGCCGCCTTCCAGATCGGCGGGCAACTTGTCCCATACCGCCGCCAAGCGTTCACTCACCTGTTGTCTGGCCCAGTAAATATCTGTGCCTTCGTTGAAGTCCAGGGTGATGTCGGTAATTGCATACTTGCTGGTGGAACGCAGTATCGCCTGCTTGGGGATCCCCAGTAGCTCAGTCTCAACCGGTACTGTCACCTGGGCCTCTATCTCTTCGGCTGTCATGCCGGGAGCCTTAAGGATGATTTTCACCTGGGTTGGCGAGATATCCGGGAAGGCGTCCAGCGGCAGCCCCAGCCAGGAATAGGCGCCGGCACCACAGAGCAGCAGCGCTGTTATCAGGGTAAACAGCCTTTGAGTCAGGGAGAAACGGATAATGGCACTGAGCATGCTATTCGCCCCCCAAACCCAGGAGTATGCCTTTGACGGCCGCCACTGAGTCGCTCAGTACCTCGGCATCGACCAGTGTCTCATTGGGCGCCAGGAAGTAGCTGTCGGCGCTGGCACCTATCACTTGCACGTCGGTTGGCCGCAGCTTGTTTTGGCTGTGACTCAGCACCTGGCTGCCAGTGCCCCAGGAATAGAGACTCTGTTTGGGCACCACCAAGGCATTGATGGCCTGCAGCGGAATAACCTGTAGTTGCTGCCCGGGTTGCAGGCCGCAGCTTGGGGGAACGGCCTGGCTCCAGGCGTCGACAAAGCCCTGTTTGGCCAGCTGGTCCTTGCGACTTATCTGCAGTTGGCACTCTCCGGCCATCACGGCATTGACACTGTCTTTCTGGGCCAGGGGTAAACGCAGCTTAAGCCTGAGTTCGTCGGCGGGCAGTATCCCCAGCAGTGGGGCGCCGCTCATCAGCGGTTCACTGCTATCGCCGTATTGCAGCAATCCGGCCATGGGCGCGTGTAATGTCAGAGTCTCAGGACTCTCCCCCGGCTTAAGCAATTCACTGAAATGCTGCAGGTGTTCATATTGCAGCAAAGCGTCGAAATACTGCCGGCTTATCTGCGACCAGGTTTCGGCACCTATGGCGCCGTTGGCCCGCAACTTTTGGTTGCGATCATAGCGCTGCTTGGCGAGCTTGAATGCCGCTTCGGCGGCGGCAAATTGCAGTTGAAAGTGGGCAATTTCGGCGCCCTTAAGTTGCACCAGCGCTTGGCCTTCATCGACCCATTCTCCTTCGGCCACCAACCAGCGTCGCTGTTGGATGGTTTCCGGTGCCGTGAGATAGAAGCTGCTGCCGGGCTGGGCCGCCAATATTGCCGGTACAGGGGCGGCCTCTATCTGTTGTACTTGGTTCACTGAGGTGAAGCTGAGTGTCAGCTTGCCTAGGTCCGCAACCGAGATTTCCTGCGCCCACAGCGGGGAAAAGAACAGTGTCGACACCAATGTGCCAACCAGGGTTTTATGGGTCATAGGGTAACTCCGAGCGCTTGCAGTTGTTGGGAATGCAGCTGGGCTTGTGCCAGCCGGTTGAGCGACAGCCTGGCTTGGGTATCCAGGGCCTCAAGATGGCGCCGCAGCCAGGACTCATACTGGGCTGGTCCTTGTTCGGCCGTGGTCAGCAGTGTTTGGCTGAGCTGTTTACTCAGCTGCACGGCTTGTTCCAGCCCTTGCTGCTCTTGTTGTAGCTGGGCTTGACGACGTTTGAGTTGCTGCAACTGCAGTTGGCTCTGCAGTAACTGCTGTTGTTGCTGTTGCTCCAGTTGCAGCCTTTGTTGCTGCAACTCGCCAAGCTGTTGCTGGTTCAGGCCGTTGCCAACAGGCAAGGGGATCTCCAGTGCCAGACCCAGAGATTGTTCATCCAGCCCTTGGGTGGCAGTGTTTTTGGCCGTGACAGACACCAGCCAAGGAGTGTCATCTCCTTCGAGTTGGGCGTTTGTGGTGAGCTGCTGACGTTGCTGCTGCAGCGCCAGCAATTGCCACATGGGATGCCCGGCTCCGGCATCATCCGGCAGTGGGGTGTCACTTTCATCCAGCGATGGCAGCTGTTGCAGTCCGGTCAGTCGCTTGAGTGCCTCGTTGGCTTCTTGTTGTTGTTGATCCAGTGGAAGTTTAGTGAGCGACAGCTCCAGCAGTTCACGTTTTAGCAGCAGTACCGCAGTTGCCGGCATTTCACCACTTCGGCTCAGGGCCTGTTGCCGCTGCAGCAGTTGCTGCAGTACCTGTTGCTTGTGGCGCAGTTGCGCCAGCTCCTGCTCGGCTTGTGCCTGTTGCCACCAATACTGACGCAACAGGCCTGAGAGATAGAGGCGCTGCAGTTGGCTCTGCAATTCCAGCATGCGTTCGTTAATGGGCTTGAGTTTGGCATTCTGGCGCTGCATGGCCGGCGACTGAAAAGGCAGGTTGAGCGAGAGCTCTTGCTCATAGCTGTTGTGGCTTTCCAGGCTGCCAAGATGGCTCAAACTGATGCTTGGCAAGCCTGTCAGCCAGTCCGAGCTGTGATATATTGGAGCCAATTGTGCCAAAGATGTGTGCAGCCTGTTTTGACTCAGGGCCAGCAGGGCATCTCTGTCTGTTTCCGGGGCCGCTCTCAGCTGAAACACCATTAACAGCAGGCTACAACCCAGATAGAGGGGGCGGATTTTCATGGGAGTGTCTCTTGGGGAAATACCAGCCGCCAGCCTGGCACTGATTTGGCCTGTCGTCTTCGGCGACCTGTATCATATTTGCGCTTATGGGACATATGTACCATAAGTTAACTGCATGTTTTTGAAGCTTATTAATCGGGAGTTGCGTCAATGAAGGATCTGGTGATGATAGTGCTGCTCAGTGTGATCATGACGCTGAATCTGCTGGATGTGTTGTCAGACATGCAACTTGGTGTGCCGACTTATCACATAGTGCAGGAGAGCATTTTGGTGGCGCTTTCCGCCTGTGGTGCCCTGTATATCAGTTTTGATCTGATCCGCCGCAGCCGCGAGATGCAGTTACTCAAGTCAAAGTTGGCCAATGCCGATGCCAGGATCTGCAATATCTCCAGTCGAATGCAAGCCGCCCGCCAGGAATACACCCAGGCGGTACAGCAACAATTTGAGCTCTGGTCGCTGACCCGCAGTGAGCAGGAAGTGGCTTTATTACTGTTGAAAGGCTTGAGTTTCAAAGAGATTGCCAGTGTTCGCAGCACCAAGGAGAAGACGGTGCGGCAGCAGGCATCGGCAATTTACGCCAAGGCGGATGTTGATGGCCGCCATACCTTCTGTGCCTGGTTTATGGAAGACTTTATTCAACCCGTTGCTAGCGCCGATACTTCACAGGCGGCCTAAGACGCGGGTGGCATCTGTCGTTTTGAAGCGACTTTACACGCGTTTCTTGAAGCTAATCCTGCGGCGGCTGAGCAAGTAGGATTAGGCATTTTCCCCGGCAACTTTCCTCCTTGCTACCAGGCTATCCCCGTCACAGAGAGTGGGTTTCCTGCCAGTTAATGCATATAAAAAGGTATAAAAAATTTTTTCTTAGTGCTTTGGGTTCTTTATTATTGAGAATCGATATTGGCACCCAGGCTCCACAGACACCAATAATAGCTGCATTATTTAACTGTGGAGGTGGCGGTGAAGCCTGGCTATATCCTGCTGTTTCTCTTACTGGTGGTACTGGCATCGACCCAGACCCAAGGCTTGTTGCGGGCTCTGATAGAACTCAGCGCCTTCGCAGGCTTTTGTTACCTGTTTTCAACCCTGCCAGAGAATATAGCCAAGAGACGAGCTGCCGATAAACAGCCAGAGAATCACCCCAAGAAGTAAGGGCTTACTACCACTCTGCTGTAGTTTCCTGAAGGTGATACCACAGCCAATCAGGAACAAACACACCACCAGGGTACGCTTCGCCAGCTCAAATAGTTCCTGATAGATAAACTGACCCTGAGGCAACAAACTGGTGATGGCAATAGCCAGGCAGTAAAACAGAATAAACCCGGGAATATTGAGTTTACCCTTGCCTCCGAACAACAAGGCGCTGATTGCCGCCAGAGGCACTATCCACAAGGCTCGTGCCAGTTTGATGGTGGTCGCCGTTTTGAGTGCTTCTTCACCGTAGGCGGATGCGGCGCCCACCACGGACGAGGTGTCGTGAATGGCGATGGCGCTCCAAACTCCGAAGTCATGTTGGCTCAGCTGTAGCAGATGACCTATCACGGGAAAAACAAACAGGGCAACCGAGTTAAGTACAAAGACGCAGGCCAGTGCAATGGCGGTTTGTTCGTTGCGGGCATTGATAGCCGGTGCCACCGCGGCGATGGCGCTGCCACCACAGATGGCCGTGCCACTGGCAATCAAGTGACCGACTCGTCTATCCAACCCCAAAACCCGAGTCAACGCTGTGCCCGCCAGCAGGGTCAGCAATATTGATCCCAGGATTAACGGCAAGTTGCCCACAGAGGCGTCGATCGCCTGTTGCAGCGGAATGCCAAAACCCAGACCGACAATGGAGATGGCCAGCAGTTTTTTGGTCAGTTTCCCCAGATCCCAGTCCGATGGCAACCAGCCGAGATTAGCCAGCACAAATCCCACCAAGAGTGCCAGAGGTGAGGAGATTGCGGGGTATAGGCAGGCGATGGCAAGCAGGCAAAACAGCCACTTTTTCTGCAGTTGGCTCATGGACAAGAGATAGCAAGATTCCGGGAGCGTTAGTATAAGTGAGGCAAAATGCTAGGAAAACTAAAATTAACTTAATGTCCAGCGTAAGTTCTACTGAATCTCTGACTATGACAACAGGATCAGGGAAGCCAGTTCCCCGATCCTGAGTCTATGTCACTTCTGGCAGAAGTTTGCTGTGCCTTTTGCTGTGCCTAATAAGGCCAAGTGCCTATGACGCTCTGTTGCGATTAGACCCGTGAAGACAACTGATATTCATGGCCATCTTTGGTGGTAAAGCGTTTGCAACTCTTGTTGCTGCGTGGCTGACCGCCATCATTGTGCAACAGGCTAATCCACTCACGCTTGAGGCTGTTGTCCTGGCAGCGACCATCGATGAGACAGCGTTCCAGCTGAATGTCTTCAATGGCGGCGCAGTCGCGGCTGCCGATGCAGCCCTGACGATCAAAACTCAGTTCCAGGTGACAGCCGCAATCATCCTTGAGCAGTATGGCTTCTGGCTCGCTGCGGTGGCCGCTCAGGGCAACAAACTGTTGTGGCTGTTTGAGGCCACACTGGCTGCCATCGGCAAAGCAGGCCAAGAGATGCTGATAGTAAACCACATAGCAAACCACCTCGGCATGTGAGCCGTTTGCCAGTGGGAACAGCCGGTCAAGCAGTTGCTTGGCATTGGCCATCTTGTCGGCGATATGGCGTTCACCGAGTGCTTCCACGGCAAAGACGGCTTCGGCGATGAAAGGGTTGTGCTCTTGATTGATTTTTTGCTGCATAGTGGAGATGTTCATCGTCTCGCCCTCGTGTTTTGCTTTCCTTGACCTGATGGCGCTGTCGCCTCATGGCCGGACAATTCCTGTGAATTGCTTAATTTGTAGGCTAGCGTTTTTTTGATTACAATTTCACAATAAAAATTTTACAGTGTGAATTTTACAAAATGCGCCAAGACCAAAGCCTGATCCGTAAGTCACATTTTCTGGGTACTAAAATAAGAAACCTCAGAAAGCGCAATCACTTAACTATGGAAGACTTGTCGGCACGCTGTGTCAGGGTCGATCCTGAGTCGGCGCCGTCTGTGTCATACCTGTCGATGATCGAAAGGGGCAAGCGTGTTCCCAGCGCTGGTATGCTGGCGGTCATAGCCGCAGTTTTTCAGAAAGAGGTGAGTTGGTTTCTGGACGATGCGCCGGAGGAGCAGGCTATCACTCCGGACAAAGGGCGGCGCGGTGGTGTCAGTGGTATGCCGCTGGAGCCGGGCTTCCTGTTTTCCAATGATATTTTGCAGATAGCCATTCCCGAGATGCTGTCACAAACGGGGATCAGCGGCCGCCAGTTTGCCCACCTGTTGATCCGCGCCCATCAGGAACACCATCAAAACCATTTCCCCGATCTGGAACGGGCCGCCGAAGAGGTGGGTAAGAAGCGTTTGCCCTTGTCGGTAGAAGAAATGTTGGATCTCGCCGCGGCGCAGGGACTGAAGATCCAATGGTTCGCCCGGCCGGCAAAACTGCTGACGGATGCCCAGGGGGTCAGTGCCGGAGAGTTGGTGACTTCCTACATGGAGCCGCCGGGAACGCTATTTCTCAACGAGATCCTCAAGTCTCAACCAACCAGGCTCAAGTACGATTTGGCGGTGCATATAGGTCACTGTGTGCTGCACAATCGCGATGGGCTGAGCAATGTGTTGACCGTGGGCCGCAGTGGCTTCAGTGAAACCGATCCCCAGATCCAGAGTTCGTCTCTCAATGCCCAGGATATTCTCCAGGCCTGGCGTGGCTTTGAGGCCAGTTTCTTTGCCGGGGCCTTGCTCTGCCCCAAGGTAGCATTCAGGCAACTGCTGGACAGATACGGCTACGAGATCGATGCTCACCGGCTGGCGGGGGTTTCTCCCTCGGTAGCGATGCGGCGTATGACAGTGGTTTCACCTTATCCTCACTGGCATTATTTCGATGCCTATGCTCCGGGCAAGCTAAAAGCTGTGTATCGGGGCAACGGTATTCCGCTACCCTGGGGGAATATGCGGGCGGTAGCCGACCCTTGTCAGCACTGGGCGGTATTTCGGATGATCACCGAGCCCAAGGAGGGCAGTTCGGCGCAGATATCCATTCTGGATGTGGAGCAACAACCCAGGATCTATTGCTGTGAATCGGTCAAGGTAGAAGACTTGGCCGGTAATCATCATGTGCTCTGTGCCGGAATAGATCTCAATCCTGCCATTGAGGCCCAAGGGGAGGATGCCTTGTCATTGGCGCAAGATCTTAAACAGGCTTGTGTCGAGCAGGGCGGAGAAGGTGCCATTCCCAGAAAGATAAAACAGCAACTGCTGACTGTAGCGCGGATCCTCAATATTTATTGGGTCGAGCGTGGTATCGCCGGTGATGCCAGATTGATCTGCTCCAGAGGTGCAGTTTGCCCAAGACGACCCACCTGCTATGGCGAGCAGCCTGAGGTGAGTTTTCCCTGGCCCAAACAATAACCTTGGAACACTAGCAGAACTTTGGGTTGGTAAACACAGGCAATAGATAACTTATATTCATCTATAGTCTGTCTTGAATAGCGCTGGGCTTAACGGGTTTTAGCTCATTCCAATATGGCCATTACAAAGCCTATGGTCAACAGAATAGCCATGATCAGTCTAAGGCTGCTCTGTTGTTTCTGGTAACGAATAATCACAGGATCCTGGCTGTTGGCCAGAGTGCCAGACTCCAGCGACTGTCTGATTCTTATCGCTATATTTGGTGAATCATTTTCATCTGTATGAGCCAGTTCAGGATACTGAACCCGTATATGTTTCAGTAGCTGCTGCCAACGCCAAAGCTGCAAGACAAAGAAGAGTCCTGCCAGAATAAACATCAGCCAGGCGATATGTGACAGCGCCCATTCTATCTGTGGTTCCATGAATACTCTTTTATTAGCCGAAAGATAGTTGCGGCTATGTTATACCAATCAGCAGTAAGATTCAGGAGTTGCATGTGTACTCAAGGCTTTGCGGGAATGAGGTTCAGTATTCCCAACGGCAGTGGCAAGGCTGCCGTTGGGGAACCTGAGGTTAAACCTTGAAGCGGGCGACTAAGGTATCCAGCCTATGGGCCAGATTATTGAGTGCGTCACTGGCCGCAGCGGCGGCTTCAGCGGTCTCGGCTGTTCGCTGGGTTATCTCATTGATCTCACTGACGTTACGATTGATATCCTCCACTACAGTGGATTGCTCCTCTGTGGCCGCCGCCACTTGGATATTCATATCGCTTATCTGGGCAATTTGTCCTGAAATACCGCTGAGCGCCTGGCTGGCTTCATCCACGGCCTGAACGCCTTCACGGGAGCGATTACGGCTCAGCTCCATGGCACTGACGGCTCTGGCGGCTTCGGCCTGCAACTTATCTATCATTACCTGCACTTCATCGGTTGAGGCCGCGGTGCGGGAAGCCAGGTTTCGGACTTCATCGGCCACAACCGCAAAACCACGGCCGGCTTCACCGGCCCGAGCCGCTTCAATGGCGGCATTCAGTGCCAGTAGGTTGGTTTGCTCCGAGATGGCACGGATCACATCCAGAATGCCGCCGATGGATTTGGTATGGGTCGCCAGAGACTCGATTACTTCGCCGACCTGAGCCACATCCTGCGACAGCTGGTTAATGGTATCCCGGGCGCGGGTCACCACCTGTTGGCCAGTGGCCGATTCGCTGTCGGCATCTTTGGCTGTTACCGCCGCCTGGGCCGCATTGGCGGCAATCTCGTTAACGGTTGCCCCCATTTCGTTGATGGCGGTCACCACCATCATGGTGCGGTCTTTCTGATCCTGGCTGTCGCTCATGGTCTGCTGGGCCTGCGCCGAGACATCCTTGGCTGATAACCCCAACTGTTCGCTGGTGGCGGCCACTTCGACCACAGAGTCCTGGATCTTGGAGATAAAGCTGTTGAAGCCCTTGGCCAGTTGGGCTATTTCATCTTCACCCTCGACCGGCAGACGTTGGCGCAAGTCGCCTTCGCCTTCGCCTATGTCGCGGAACATTTCCGCCACCTTGCTGATGGGGCGGCTAACAGAGCCGGCCACTATCACAGCCAGGAAGATGAAGCCGGCGGCAATCAATGCTGTCCATAACAGAATCTGGTAGGCGGCCTCTTGCAACAGGGCAAAGATTTCCCCTTGAGGAACTTGAGCCACCAGATACCAATCCATTGACGGAATATAGCTGCTGGCAACCAGCATATCGGTACCATTGACTTCGGTTTCGAGCAACTGGAAGTCGCTCTTATTCAACAGTTTGCTGACATTGCCTGGGTAGAGATCCTGCAAGTTACGTTTGCCTGTCAGACTCTTGTCCGGATGCAGTTGGATCTTGCCCTGATTGTCGGTGAGGTACACATAGCCGCTCTGCTCAATCTTGAAGGAGTTGAGCAGGCGCACCATATCGTCGAGCGACTTGGCCAGCCCCACCAGGCCGCGACCGTTGGGCTGTTGATAGTTAATGAAGAGTTTGACCTCGCCGTTGGCTTCGGTGAACACATTCAACATGCGTTCCTGGCGACTGTCTCTGTAGTTGAAGAACCAGCCGTCCTGCTGTTGATTGAGGATCCGCAGGAAACCGTCCTGGGTGTAATAGGCCGCCGTCTCGCGGTCGGCGTAGGAGGCTTGCGCCAAATGATACTGACGGGTCATGTCCTTGAGTTGTGAGATGACCAAGGGGACTTCGGCTTCGGGACGCCCCTGTTCCAACCAGTGTTTGAGCATCTGACTGTGGGCAAGTTGCTCGGCACCGTTCATCAGTGTACTGATCTCCAGATCCAACTTATTGCGGATCTGCAGCATCAAGCTGGGCAGCTCGGAACCGAGCATACGTTGTTCGACAACTTCACGGGCACTGCGCTGGCTGAGCACACCAACTAAAATAGTCGACATCAGCACGGCCAGAGTCACCGTCAGTAAAATCTTTTGTTTGATGGTAAGCATGAGTTTCATAGCGATCGCCTATCCATATCCTTATTAATGTGGACAACAGCATTAATTAGCCGGCGTTGGTTACGGCCGCGAGCTAACACAGTGGCAGGGACTTTCCCTTAAGTCTTTGTAGAGTATAGGCATGCCAGCTGTTTTATGGGGCTGGATCTTATTGTAGAACCGGGATTATGACTAAAAATTGCCCTTGCTTCAATAGAGCCTAATGTTGCGTTCGGTAAATAAAAAAACGCGCCTTATAAAGACGCGTTTTTGTGGTTTAGGTTAATCAACTACATATTGGGATAGTTGGGACCACCGCCTCCTTCGGGCGTCACCCAGGTGATGTTCTGGCTGGGGTCCTTGATGTCACAGGTTTTGCAGTGAATGCAGTTCTGGCTGTTAATCACAAACTTGGGTTGCCCCTCGTCTTCAACCACCTCATAGACACCCGCAGGGCAGTAACGCTGCGCCGGTTCATCGTATTTCACCAGGTTGACCGCAATAGGGATGTTGGCATCTTTCAAACGCAGATGGCAGGGCTGATCTTCCTCGTGGAAGGTATTGGAAAGATACACTGAAGAGAGCTTGTCGAAGCTAAGCTTGCCGTCCGGCTTGGGGTAGTCAATCTTGCTGTAGGCGCTGGCTTCGCCCATCTGGGCATAGTCGGGATGATCGTCTCTCAGGGTCACAGGGAACTTGCCGCCAAACCAGTTTTGATCGATATAGTTAAAGGCTCCCCCCAGGAAGGTGCCGAACTTGTGCATGGCCGGGCCGAAGTTACGCGAGCGGTAAAGCTCATCAAAGAGCCAGCTCTGTTCCAGCCGTTCCTGGAAGCAGTCGAGATCTTTTCCGCCTTCAACCCCGGCGATAAGGCCTTCGGCCAGAGTCTCGGCCGCCAGCATACCGCTCTTGATGGCGGTGTGGGTACCCTTGATCTTGGCGAAGTTGAGTGTCCCTGCATCACAACCTATTACCAGACCGCCTGGGAAGCTCATCTTGGGCAGAGAGTTGAGACCCCCCTTGGTGATGGCGCGGGCACCATAACTCAAACGTTCGCCGCCACTTAAGGTCTTGGCGATGACAGGGTGGGTTTTGTAACGCTGAAATTCATCGAAAGGGCTCAGATGCGGGTTCTTGTAGTTGAGGTCGATGATCAGTCCCACGGCAACCTGGTTGTCTTCCATATGGTAAAGGAAACCACCACCGCTGGCGCCTTCCAACAGCGGCCAGCCGCCACTGTGAACCACTTTACCTTGTTGGTGTTGCTCGGCAGGGATCTTCCAAATCTCTTTGAAGCCTATGCCGTAGTGCTGTGGTGTCTTGCCGTTATCCAGGTGGAATTTTTCTATCAGCTGCTTGCCCAGATGGCCGCGGCAGCCTTCGGCAAACACAGTATATTTGGCGTGTAATTCCATGCCCGGCATATAGCTGTCTTTGGGCTGGCCATCGGCGCCTATGCCCATGTCGCCAATCAGTATTCCCTTGACGCTACCATCTTCATTGAACAACAGCTCGCTGGCGGCGAAACCGGGGAATATCTCCACTCCCAGGCCTTCGGCTTGCTCGGCCATCCAGCGGCAGAGATTACCGACGCTGATAATATAGTTGCCATGGTTGTGCATGGTCTTGGGTACCAGACTGTTGGGCAGATGTTTGGCATCTTCGGCCGACTTGAGCAGATAGATTTCATCTTCTGTAACCTGGGTATGCAGGGGCGCTCCCAACTCTTTCCAGTCACCGAAGAGTTCTTCCAATACGCTGGGTTCAAAGACGGCGCCGGAGAGAATATGCGCGCCAACTTCAGAGCCTTTTTCGACCACACAGACACTGATCTCTTTGCCGCTGTCTTTGGAGATCTGCATCAAACGGCAAGCCGTAGCCAGTCCGGCGGGGCCTGCACCGACGATAACAACATCGAATTCCATTGATTCGCGTTCCATCATGTCACCTCTATCCTTCAAAGTCCCCCGATGTAAACGGGTGTTTTATTTTTATCCAGCTCCAACCTTACCTGAAAATCCATCCAGGGCACAGTATTTGATCGGAAAGCGGCACAGGGATTCGATGAAATTTCTGAGTGAGACCTGTCACAAAAAGTCCACGCAGATTTGAGCCAAGTCGGGAAATACATTTTTAGGGGTATGGTTCGCCCCCCTTTTCGTCCTATAATTGGCGCAGACGGTTCTCCGAGCTTTTGGTCCTACGTCAGTGAAGATATGGTCCTTTAGCCGTGGCAATTTTGCCACCGGGGTGAGCAAAGAAATGCCCTCACCTCCCTGACTTGGAAAGGTGATCATGTCCCAGTTACAAGACAATTTTGGTCGAAGATTTCACTATTTGCGGATGTCAGTCACTGACGTCTGTAACTTCAAATGCAGTTATTGCCTACCGGATGGTTATCGCCCGGAGGGCAAGCCCTCTTTTCTGACCCTCAGCGAGATTGAGAATCTGGTTGCCGCCTTCGCCAAAGTAGGTACCCGCAAAGTGCGGATCACAGGTGGCGAGCCTACGCTGCGCAAAGACTTTACCGATATCATCCGTGCAGTTGCCGATAACAGCGAAATTCACACTATCGCGACTACCACCAATGGTTATAGGCTCGAGAAGCACGCCAAAGAGTGGTACTACGCCGGGCTGAGGCGGATTAACGTGTCTGTGGACAGCCTGGACCCCAGGATGTTTTATCAGATCACCGGCGAGAACAAGTTCGATGAGGTCATGCGCGGTATAGATGCGGCGCTGGAAGCTGGCTTTGAGCGGGTCAAGATTAACGCCGTGCTGCTCAAGGATCTCAACGACAAGGATCTGCCGCGTTTCCTGCATTGGATCAAACATACCCCCATAGATCTGCGTTTCATCGAGCTGATGGAAACCGGGTTGGGTCACGACTATTTCAAGGCGCATCACCTGGCCGGAGCCGATATCAAGGCCAGACTCGAGGCCGAAGGTTGGCAGTATGATCAGCCCGCGGCCGAAGATGGCCCGGCGCAAAACTTCAGCCATCCTGATTATCGTGGCCGTATCGGGCTCATCATGCCTTATGCCAAAAACTTCTGCGCCAGCTGCAACAGGTTGCGGGTTTCTGCCAAGGGTAAGCTGCACCTGTGTCTGTTCACCGAACATGGTGTCGATCTTCGTGATCTGCTTCAGAGTCCTGAACAGCAGGATGAGTTGATTGCCCGTTTGCATCAGCAGTTGCAGCAGAAGAAAGAGACTCACTATCTGCACCAAGGTATTACCGGTGTGACCCAACACCTGGCCTCTATCGGCGGTTGAGGGTGGCCGCTCGTTTGGGCGTCAGATACTATCATCGCCATCTCGGTAGCATTCAGCAGCAGGAACTGACATGGGACATTGCAGTCATACCCATTTTGAGCCTTTGAATATCGCCAATCAAACGGCGCTGTTTTGTCTGCCCGCTTCCACCGGCGCATGCCGTACGGCCTGGAACAAGATCCTCAAAGAGCAGCCGGATGCCCGGCACCGGCCCTGTAACTTCGTATCCCATTTGAAAAAGGTTGCTATAGATGACTAATGCCTTTACCCATATCAATGCCGATGGCAACGCCCATATGGTGGATGTGACCGAAAAGTCGATTACCGAGCGCGAAGCCCGTGCAGAGGCCTATATTGAGATGTCTGCCGAGACGCTGCAGATGATCATGAGTGGCAGCCACCATAAGGGCGATGTGTTCGCCACCGCCAGAATCGCCGGCATTATGGCAGCGAAGAAAACCTCAGAGCTGATCCCTTTGTGCCACCCCTTGATGCTGACCAAGGTCGAGGTGGATCTACAGGCCGAGCCGGAGCAAAACCGGGTCAGGATCACCAGCCTGTGTAAGCTGGCTGGCAAAACCGGGGTTGAAATGGAAGCCCTGACGGCGGCCTCGGTTGCGGCACTGACTATTTACGATATGTGTAAAGCGGTGCAGAAGGATATGGTGATTACCCAGGTAAGACTGCTGGAAAAACGCGGCGGTAAATCCGGTCATTTTAAGGTGTAACGATATGATTAAAGTGCTGTTTTTTGCTCAAGTACGCGAATTATTGGGAACGGCTGCCATTGAAGTTGAGAGCCAGCCGGGTTTGACGGCCGAGGCGCTGCGTGCCCAATTGGCGGCCACAGACGACAAGTGGGCCAGAGTGATGGCGTCCGACAAACTGCTGGTGGCCGTCAACCAAACCCTCAGTCCCTGGCATACAGAGATCAAAGCGGGTGACGAGGTGGCCTTCTTCCCACCGGTAACCGGAGGTTGAGATGCAAAGCGATCGTATTTTGGTACAAACCGCCGACTTCGATGTCCCGGCCGAATATGCCCGCATCGCCGCCGACAACAGCGACGGCGCCGTGGTGACCTTTGTCGGCAAGGTGCGCGACTTCAACGATGGCAGCGCGGTTACCGACCTGACGCTGGAACACTATCCCGGGATGACAGAAGCCGTTTTGGGGCAAATTGCCACTCAAGCCCGTGAGCGTTGGCCGCTGAATCAGCTGACCATAATTCACCGGGTTGGCACTATGCATTTGGGCGAACAGATAGTATTTATCGGTGTCAGCAGTGCCCACCGCAAGGCGGCGTTTGCGGCTTGTGAGTTTCTCATCGATTTCCTCAAGACCAAGGCGCCATTCTGGAAACTGGAAGCCGGTGAGAGTGGCCAACACTGGGTTGAGGCCCGCGATGCCGACGAGCAGGCCGCCAAGGCCTGGGAAAAGTAACCGGAGCGTGTGATGGTGCTATTGGAGCGATTGCTGAATTCGACGACCAAGGCCGTGCTGACCGCACTGGCGCTGCTTGGTCTGTGTCTGCCGGCTGCGGCGGCGCAAAGCGTTCATGTGGCTGCGGCGGCCAATATCAAGTTTGCCCTGGATGATATTGCCGAGCGTTATCAGCAACAGACAGGACGCCAACTCAAGATCTCCTACGGCTCGTCCGGTAACTTTGTGGCGCAGATAAAACATGGTGCGCCGTTCGAGCTGTTTCTCTCGGCCGACGAGCGTTATGTTGACGCGCTGGCTGACGCCGGCATCACCCGTGACAAGGGGGTAGTCTACGCTTACGGGCGCTTGGCGCTGGTGGCTCCCAAGAATTCACCGCTGAAATTGGATCAAGAGTTACAGGGGCTGCAACAAGCTCTGGCCGCCGGGCAGATCAAGCGCTTTGCCATCGCCAACCCGGATCATGCTCCCTATGGCGAACGCGCCCGTGCGCTGCTCAAGCAAAAGGGCCTGTGGCAGGAGTTGCAGGCCAACCTCATCTATGGCGAAAACGTTTCCCAGGCGGCGCAGTTTGCCTTGAGTGGTTCGACTCAGGGCGGCATAGTTGCCCTGTCGCTGGCAGTGGCGCCGCAGTTTCAGGCGAGAGGTCACTATCTGGCGTTGCCGGTAGACTCCCATGCCCCGCTGACCCAGCGCATGGTACTGCTTGAGAAAGCCAGCGACGATGCCAAAGCCTTTTATGACTATCTGCAGGGGCAGGAAGCGCGACAAGTGTTCAGCGCCTATGGCTTTGCCTTGCCCGAGGGAGGCTGAATGGATTGGCAGTCGCTGTGGCTCTCGGTCAAACTGGCTGCCATCAGTGTCTTGGTGCTCTTGCCGCTTGCCATCTTGTTGAGCCGCTTGCTGGCCTATCGTGAGTTTCACGGTAAGTCCTGGGTAGAGGCGCTGATCATGGTGCCCCTGGTGTTGCCGCCCACGGTTATAGGCTATTACCTCTTGGTAGGGCTTGGCAGTGAAAGCTGGCTTGGCCAATGGCTGCAGCAAACCCTGGGAGTGCAGCTGGTATTTCATTTCTCCGGCCTGGTGGTCGCCTCGGTACTGGTCAATATTCCCTTTGCGGTGCAGCCTATTCAAAGAGCCTTTGAAGCTATTCCTCAGGATGTGCGCGATGCCTGCGCCTGTTGTGGCATGAGTCGCACCAAACAGCTGTTCAAGGTGGAGTTGCCCTTGGTGTGGCCGGGGATTTTGACGGCCCTGGTGTTGTGTTTCTCCCATGTGCTCGGCGAGTTTGGTGTCGTCTTGATGATGGGGGGCTCCATCGCGGGAGAGACCAAGACGATTTCCATCGCCATCTACGACAGTGTCCAGGCGTTTGACTTCGCCTCTGCCGGTACTATGTCGCTGGTACTCTTGCTATTTGCCATCACCACATTGGCATTGACCACAGGGCTGTCGCGGCGGCTCGGGAGATTGAAATGACCCCGACAGATCTGCATGTCAGCATCCATCAAACCAAGGGGATTCCACTGCAGGCCGACTTTGTTTGCCGTGCCGGTGAAGTCCTGGCCGTGGTGGGGCCTTCCGGTGGCGGCAAGACCACGCTGCTGAGGATGATTGCCGGTCTCAATAAGCCGCAATCCGGCAGCATCCGCTATGGTGATAAACCCTGGTTTTCCGAGACGGTGAACCTGAGCCCGCAGCAGCGCCATCTGGGGTTTGTGCCGCAACATTTTGGCCTGTTTCCCAACCTGAGTGCGGTCGACAATGTAATCGCCGGGCTGGATCATCTGCCCAAGGCCGAACGCCGGGCCAGGGCGTTGGATTGGCTGGAGCGGGTCAATCTGCACGGTTTGCCGGATCGTTTGCCGGAGCAGTTGTCCGGTGGCCAGAGACAGAGGGTGGCGCTGGCCAGAGCGTTGGCGCGTGAGCCTTCGGTATTGCTGCTGGATGAACCTTTTTCCGCGGTCGATCGCGAGACCCGTGAGCGCCTGTATCTGGAGCTGGCGCGGCTCAAGTCGCAGTTGCATATTCCGGTGATCATGGTGACCCATGACCTCAACGAAGCCTTGTTGCTGGCCGACCGCATGGTGCTTATCAGTCAAGGGCAGTTGCTGCAGCAGGGTGTGCCCCATGAAGTGTTGGCTAAACCCCGCAACGAGGCGGTTGCCCGGCAGATGGGCCTGAGAAACCTGTTTGATTCCGAAGTGGTGGCCCTGGAGCTGGAGCGGCAACTCACCTGGCTCAAGTTTGGCGAGCAACTGATTGCCTGTGACTATGACGCGCGCCTGAATCCGGGAGACAAGGTGCGCTGGGTGGTGCCCAATCAAGGCGTCAGATTTAACTCCATCAGCCGTGGCCGCCTGTGCCGCAGCTTCAATAAACTCAATGTCAGGCTCGAATCCCTGCTGGTAATGGGTGAATCTGTGCGCCTGCTGGCGGCAATCGAAGGCGTGGATCAGACTCTCAGCGCCGAAGTGCCGTTACATCTGGCGCGCAAGTTGGAGCTGGTTGCCGGTATGCAGACCGAAGTCGCGCTCAAATCCGAACAAATTCATATCCTCGAGCGCTGACAAAGGCTGCGTTTTTGTGCCTGTTGTTAACTAGATGATCAAAACTTAATCTTGCTTCCATCCTGGCTTCAAGCGCGGAAATCTATACTGCAGCCATTGAAACAACCACAGGAGTGAAACAAGATGCAAAAGTTAACTTATTTATTGGTATTATCCTCATTCTGCAGTGCCGCTGCTCTGGCTGCTTATACCGGTCCAGGAGCCGAAAATCGGGTTAGTACAGCGTCTCAGGTCGAGCAGGCCAACGATGACACCCAGGTGGAGCTGACAGGTTATCTGGTGAAGAGCCTGGGCGACGAAACTTACCTGTTCCGTGATGATTCCGGAGAGGTTAAAGTCGAAATCGACCATGACCTTTGGCGGAATATCAATGCCGATGTGAAAGAAAGCACTCTGGTGAAACTGACCGGTGAGGTCGACAAGGAGTGGAACGGCAAGGAAGTTGAAATTGAAAGTATCACTCTAGTTGGTGAAACTGCAAAATGAACCATGGCTTGTATGAGTGGCTGGCCTTCAGTGCCAGCGCTCGGATGGAGGCAAAATGAGACGTTTATTGGCGGGGCTGGTACTGTTTTCTTCGGTGGCAGTCGCGGCTCCCTCGCTGCTGGAATTGTTGAATGATAATGAACGCATTCAACCCATAGAGCTGATGCAGCGCATTGAGTCCCAGTTTCCCGGGGTGATCGTCGAGTTTGAAACCGATGTGGAAAATGGGGTCTTGGTCTATGAAATTGACCTGATAAACCCGGATGATCGTACTACCACAGAGCTGGATATACTCGCCAGCAACGGCGAGGTACTCAAGCGCAAAGTCGAACGCCTCGAGGCAGACGATATGGCCGAGTTGGCTGTGGTCAAACTCCTGGTCAAGAAGCAGCTCAGCTTTTCCCAACTGGTGGAAATGGCAATGCAAAACAGCAATGCTCATCTGCTGGAAGCCCAACTGGATAAAGATCTGGGGATTGCCTACCTGGAGCTGAAAGTAATGGATGAACGAGGCAAGCATAAGCTGGCGTTTGATATCGAAAAACAGCGGCCATTGCCTCTACTGAAATGGGACTGACAATGAAGATACTACTGGTCGAAGATGACGCAACCACACAGGACTATATCGTCAAAGGCTTTCTGGAGCAGGGACACAATATTGAAACTGCTGCCGATGGTCATCAGGGTTTGCTGTTGGCGACCAGTAGTCAGTATGACTTGGTAATTCTGGATCGCATGTTACCCGGGCTCGACGGCCTCAAGGTGCTGGCGGCGCTCCGGGCCACCGGCAATCAGACCCCAGTACTGATCCTCTCGGCGCTCAGCCATGTCGACGAGAGGGTCAAGGGACTGCGCGCCGGCGGCGATGACTATATGACCAAGCCGTTTGCCTTCTCCGAGCTGCTGGTGCGGGCCGAGAAGCTGATGCTGCGCGGCCAGTCACAGCCGGCCAAGACAGATCTCAAGGTGGGTCTGCTGGAGATGGAGCTGCTGACCCGTAAAGTGACTCTGGACGGCACTGAACTGATGTTGCAGCCCAAGGAGTTCCAGCTGCTCAAGTACCTGATGGAACATGCCAACCAGGTGATCAGCCGCACCCTGCTGTTTGAAGCCGTATGGGACTACCACTTTGATCCCAGAACCAATGTTATTGATGTGCATATCGCCAAGTTGAGACGCAAGTTTGAAGAGCTGGGTCACGGCGAGCTGATTGAAACCATAAGAGGGGCTGGTTATCGTCTCCGCCAAAGCCATTAAGCCTTACCAGAGCAGCGTATGGCGTATCACAATCTTCTTCTCTGTGCTGGTGACTCTGATCATCGGCGCCTTGCTGTTTGCCCTCTATCAACAGCTGGTGACAGAGCAGCAGTCTCAGGTTGAGAAACACCTGGCGTCGGAGGCGCAGCGCTATCAACAGCTGGCCTTGAGTGTGGATCAGCGCAGTTTTGCGGCACAAATTCGCGCCGCCGATCCGCAAACCGCACTTATAGCCTGGCAGGGTAGCCCGGATATGGTGGGGGCGCTGACCTTCATGCCCGACAATATGCCGCTGCTACCCAGAACCCGCGATTTCCCCATTCTCACCGGTGGCCCGGATAAGCTGCATATTCTCACAGGCGGCGTGGTGATGACCCGCTATGGCCCTGTGCTGATCGCTACCCGTACCGACCACCTGGCGACGCTGATCGAGAAGTTTCTCAGCGCAGCGGCTACCGCCGTGATGCTGACCGTGGTATTGACCTTGGCCATGGGATACCTGTTCTCCAAGGCGCTTCTCAGGCGTTTGGTGCAATACAACCGCTTGAGTGAACGCATAGAGCGAGGTTATTACAACACCCGCCTGCCGGTGAGTCGCAACAGTGATGAATTCGACATGCTGGCGCGCCAGTTCAACCGGGTGCTGGATACCCTGGAGCACAACCTGACGGCAGTGCGCGGGGTGACAGACAATATTGCCCATGACCTGCGCACGCCTTTGTCGCACCTGCGGATAGGGCTGGAGCAGTTGCCGCAATATCCGGCGGAAGAGATCCCGGAGCGCAGTGCGATTCTTATTGAAAAGCTGGATCACTGCCTGGCGACCTTCAACGCCATGCTGTCGCTGACCCGCATTGAAGAAGGGCAGCAAAAACTGGAGCTGGAAAGTTTCAGCTTGCAGCAGATGTGCACCGATCTGCTGGATATGGCCGACGTGCTGGCCGAGGCAGAAGGCCAGCAGCTCAAGCTGGAAACCAGTGAGGACTGCCATATCACAGGTGACAAACACCTCTTGTTCCAGGCGCTGTTCAACCTGGTCGACAACGCCATTCGCTATGCGGGCGAGGGGGCCTGTATCACCATCTCGCAGCAAGCCAACCAGGTCATCATCAGCGACAATGGTCCCGGGATCCCGGAGGCGGAGCGTGAGCGGGTCTTTGAGCGCTTGGTGCGGCTGGATCCCAGCCGCCATCAGCAGGGTACCGGCTTGGGGCTTTCCATGGTCAAGGCGATTCTATCGCGACACAACGCCAGTATTTCGCTGGAAGATAACCATCCAGGTCTCAGAGTCAGAGTGACATTTCAGGTTTAACCCATGTATTCAGTGATAGCCACAGAGCCCGACTTTATCCTGCTGGACAAGCGTCCTGGGGTTCATTTTCACAGCCAGCACGGTGAGGCAGGTTTGGTGGCCAGTGCCGAGCAGGAGCTGGGCTGCAAGCTCTATCCCGTGCATAGACTCGATACCTTGACCTCCGGCCTATTGCTGCTGGCCCGTTCATCCGAGGCGGCAGCTGAATTTACCCGTATGTTCAGTGAACACAAGGTGCAGAAATATTATTTGGCATTGGCCAAGGGCAAACCGGGCAAAAAGCAGGGTTGGATCATAGGTGATATGGCCAAGTCCCGCCGCAGTCAGTATAAGCTGCTGCGTTCCACCGACAACCCGGCCGTTACCCAGTTCTTTTCCTGGTCGGTTGCCGAAGGGCTGCGCCTGTATCTGCTCAAACCCCACAGCGGCAAGACCCATCAGTTGAGGGTGGCACTTTCCAGTCTGGGGGTGCCTATTCTGGGGGATACTCTCTATGGTGGCAGCGCTGTTGATGCCGACCGTGGTTACCTGCATGCCTATGCGCTGGAGTTTGAATGGCGCGGGCAAACCCTTAGATACCTGAGCTTGCCATCTCAGGGCGACGCCTTTCTGCGGCCGGGAGTGTTGAGTCAGGTGCAAGCGTTAGCGGAACCTTGGACTTTGGACTGGCCCAAGCGCAAATGAATTCCGGCGTGGCCGAAACGTCGGCTCGCTTCGAGGCAAAGGTAAAAAAGGTTGCAAGCCGGGCGTCATGCTGCCAAGTTAAACGGGTTGTCCCTTTAATTCCTCGCCAGGAGTCATACCATGGATACCAACAAACTCTTGCTCGTCATCATCGCTATTTTACTGCCGCCTGTGGCGGTATTTCTCAAAGCGGGTGCCGGTAAAGACCTGCTGATCAATATCATTCTCTGTCTGTTCTTCTGGTTCCCCGGGCTGCTGCATGCGCTCTGGGTGGTGACCAAGAACTGATATCAACAACCGGCTTCAAGCGCAGAGAGCTTGGCGGTAAAGTGGCCGCAGTTACTGAGCGGCCACGATTCTGCCAAGCAGGTTAAAATGCTTGATGCTTGTGCCTTCCTGGCTCTGATTACCGAACAGCTTTAGCCACTTGTCCTGTGGCAGCCTGACTTGACTCTGACTGCTGTAGTGGCTGCTGTTGTGATGAAAGTCGGCGGTATAGTTAAGCTGCCAGACACCGCTCTCTATCGCCTGGAGTTGGTAACTCAAGCTGAACTCCTTATCTGTGACCCTGCCAGCATCTTCATCAGGCAACAGGGCCACTGTCAGTGACCGTGATTTGGCCAGGAACTCCCGGCTGAGTTCCTGTGTTTCCAAAGGAGCTGCACACTGGCAATAACGCAGCTCGAGTTGCAGCGGTTGTGCGTCCTTGGCCAGTGCCATGCCGCTTGCCAACAGGGCCAGCAAGCCAATCACAGGGTTAAGTATCCGCGGCATCTTCAATTCTCCCTCCAAATCGTCTTTTGCCCTTGCAATAGAGGTGGGCTTTCAAGACGGGAGAGCCTAGCATCTTCGCCGGTCGATGAAAGGTTATTTACACTTATGAATGGCTAGAGCATTTGGGCCAACTCTGTCAGCGAGGCTCCGGCTGCTGCGACGGAAGCCTGATGGCGCTCGTCGGCAAACTCCTGATATTCGCTGCGCACTTCATAAAACTGCTCCACCCCCAGATAGTGGCTCAGGGTCTTGATATGGGGACCCAGGTGATTCATTCCGGCGCGGATCCCCTCTTCGCCAAAGCCAAACTCGCCGCAGGAGTAAACCAAAACCAGTTTTTTGCCGCTGAGTATCGGCCGCAGCGGAAAATCGCCGCGCTTTAAGTCGAAGCTGAATGTGCGGTTGATGCGTATGACCTGATCAAACCAGGCCTTGAGTGCCGCCGGCATGCCATAGTTGTACATGGGCGTTGAGATCAGAATGATATCGGCCCGCTGCAGCTCGTCGATAAGGCAGTCCGACAGTGCCAGCAGCCGTTGCTGCTCTGTACTTTGGTGTGCCTCCGGGGTGAATACGGCGGCAATCCAATCTTGGGTGATGGCCGGTGGTGCTTGGTCACCCAGATCACGATAGATGAATTCTGATAGATTATTTTGGGCTTGCCAGTGATCGCAAAATAGCTGCGCCAACGACTTGGAAATCGAATTATAGCTGGGCTTTTCATTGTCGGTTCTTCTCGTGCTAGCATCTATTCTTAAAAGGGTTTTCATCACTTTCTCCGTTTGTTTGCTCAGGGCATAACTATCTGGAATACCGCTCGAGTTGACAAAGGGTCATTTCTCACTTATAGATGATTAAAATTCACTTATTTGATCGCAATGTTTGCCCATTTACCCACACTGAATAACTTGAGAGTGTTCGAAGCCGCCGCCAGGCATCTGAGCTTCAAGCTGGCTGCGGAGGAGTTGAGCCTGACTCCGACCGCAGTTTCCCATCAGATAAGAAATCTCGAGACTCAGCTGGACACCCGACTGTTTATCCGCCAGACCCGGGCGGTATCACTGACACCGGCCGGAGCCGAGTTGGCAGAATCCTGTCGCCAGGCCTTGCTCGGCATAGCCCAGGGGATTGAACGTTTGGGAGTGACACCAAACCAGCTGAGAGTTTCCACCACCCATGGCTTTGCCGCCCTATGGCTGGCGCAGCGATTGCCGGACTTTCAGCAGCGTTTCCCCGATATTCGGGTGTCGGTCAGCAGCAATGAGGGGCTGCAGCCTAGCGACCCTCTGGGTGAGACAGATCTCTGCATACGCTACGGCAAAGCGGCAGAAGGCGAAGAGGTGCTGTTTAGCGAGACGTTCGGCATTTACGCCAGTCCCGGTTATCTCAAGAGCAAGCAACCTCAGGTGACGCTATTGCAGACCCGCTGGCAGAACCCGGCTCTCGACGGGCTCGATTGGCCGCAATGGCAACAGACCTATCACGAGTTCAAAGGTGCCAGAATGCTGGAGTTTACCCAGGAGGATCACTTGGTACAGGCAGCTCTGGCCGGTGAAGGCCTGGCACTTGCCAGTTCTGTGCTGGTGGCCTCTTTGGTGGAGCGGGGTTGGTTGAAACCTTGCTTGCCGGGCAAGGTGTTGCCTGGGCTCAGTTATCGGCTGCTGCCGACCTCCGGCCGGGAGCAGAGCCACAGAGTCAGGGTGTTTCTCGAATGGCTCAGGCAGCAGGCACTCAGCGGGGCGCCAGATAAGTCACAGGATTGAGATAAAACGCCTTCTTGTATCCCTGGGGCGCATCATCTATCAACCAAGGCATGGGCATGAGGCTGACTATGCTGTAGTGCAGATGGGGCGGCTTGCCTTTGGCATTGCCCGAGTCGCCGACTGTGCCCAGTTTGCTGCCCTGAGGTAGATAAAAACCGTTCGGCTCCAGGCTGTCCAGATGGGCGAAATAATGCAACTTCCAGCCTGGCCCCAAGGCCAGCACCACCTTGCCGCCGAGACGCCACTCCCCTTGATAGAGGCGCAGCATGGGCGTCGGGGCCTGCACTTGAGTGCCGCGGGCGGCGAAGATGTCTATGCCCTTGTGTACCCCTGAGGTGCCCCAGGGGTAATACCAGAAACTGTCTTTATGCCAGTCTTTGGCGCTGGCCTGGTTAACCGGCACCTGTGGGTTTTCCGGGATCAGGGCACCGGCAAAGATCAGCAGTAGCAGCAGGATAAAGCCATAACGTTTCTTCATGGTCATAGGTCACGCTGTTGTTGGGCCAACTCTATGATGGCACTGATCGCCGCGCGGGCCTGGGGACTATTGTGCCAGCAGCTCGAGCCCATCAACTGGGCTATGGCGCGGGTGACATCGCTAGCGGATTCATCGGCCAGCTGCGACAGCTGACTGAATCCCAGCTGCTCAAGGCGACCAACGACTGTGGCTCCTACCCCCTTGAGATCGCACATCTGCTGTTTTTCCCGGTCACTGAAGGCCATGGCAACTCTCCTTGTAAATGCTTGTCCCTGGAATAATTCCACTGGATGTTCTTTCTTGGGTTAGATCTCTGCCAGTGGACAAGCTAACAGCAGCAGATCCAGACAGAGAATACCGTTTTCCACTATCGGCTCAGGGTAAGCGGCAAAGAAGTCCGGAACAATACCTTTGATACGAAAACCGCACTTCTGATAGAGGCCAAGCTGAGCCAAGCTGGAGTTGCCTGTGGCTATCCAAAGGCTATCCAGTCCCTTTTCCCGGCTCAGCGTCTGACACTGTTGCAATAGCCATTTACCTATTCCCTGGCCTTGGTGATCCGGATGAACGGCGAGGTTTTTTACCTCAGCCTGAATCTGTGTGGACGCCGGTGTCAGTTGCAGCAGTGCCAGCCCAAGCAGACGGTCTTCTGTATCCAGGGCTCTGAGCAGCAGACAGTCTCTCAGGTAAGCCTGCACGGCTTCGCGGCTTGGGTCGGCCAGCAAGAGTAAGGCCCACTCAGGTTCAGTGAGTGTGATGTCTGCGGTATTTGCCAGCTCCAGCTTCATTATATTTGCTCCGCAGCCAGTTCCGGCTCGCCGTTGTGCCAATGACTGTATTCCTCCCAGCGCCGTGCCAGTTCGCCATCACCCAGTTTGGGAATGCCGCTGCGCCTAAGCCACTGCCAATATGGTCCCCAGAGGTAGTCTTGCCAAAAGGCCAGAGAGCCCTGGAGGCCACCCAGGGTATCGGGATCCAGTTCGGGAAAGCTCTCCCAAGGCATGGGCGGAGTCGGTGCCAGCTGTTGGACTTGCGCCAGAAGCTCGCTGTGATCAGATTGCAGGCACAGAAGGTAACCACCAAAGTCGGCGGTCAGTTGCAGATAGAGCTTTATCGGTGCCTGAAACTCGGTCTCGAAGTTATCGCCCTGACACTGCAACTGCTGCGCCAGCACTAGATAGTCAGGCAGGCCTTTTCCCAGCTGTTCTATCTCCTTGCCATGTCGTTGTAAATAGCGGCGTAGCTGGTCAAGCAGAGCCGGCACCTGATGCCGGCTTATCAGGCAGGAAAGCGCACCGCCCTCGAAAGGACGGCTGATGGATTTTACTTGGGGGTAGCCGTCAGCCAGCGCTTGCCACTGAGTCACATCCGAGCCGCTTGTCATGCCGCTTCTTCACTGTCACGACGCAGAATGGCCGCCAGTTGGGCCAGACATTCGCGCGCGGCCGAGCTGATATCGGCCAATTGGAAGAAACCATGGATCACGCCCTGAAAGCGGCAGGCTCGGGCATCGACACCGGCGGCTACCAGCTTGCGATACAGGGCTTCTCCCTCATCCCGCAGCGGATCAAATTCGGCGGTAATAATGTGAGTCTGACACAAGCCCTGAAAATCCTCCCGATACAGGGGGCTGATTTCAGGATGGTTGGCGTCGACACCAGAACCTTGCTGATAGGCTTCAAAACCGCTGAGCAAGGCATCGCGGGTGATAATAAAGTCGTCGCCGTTGCTGCGGTAGCTCGCCATGGCAGCGGTGGCATCCAACATGGGGTAGATAAGCAACTGCCGTTTCGGCTGCCAGCCCAGTTGTTTCAGGCGCAGGCAGGTGACCAGCGCCAGATGACCGCCGGCACTGTCGCCGCCCAGAGTGACGCTATCCGGATCCAGCTGTAGCTGCGCCGCCTGGGCCAGTATAGCCTGGGTGGCCTTGAGCGCATCGTCGTGTGCTGCCGGATAGCAGTGTTCCGGTGCCAGGCGGTAGTCGACGGCAATAACCTGGGCTTTGCCATGACAGGCCAGATAGCTGAGCTGCTGCTCGTGAGTCACAAAGCTTCCGGCCACAAAGCAGCCGCCATGGAAGTAGATAAGCGTGGGCCAAGGCCCCGGGGTGTCCGGCAGGTAACGTCGCAGGCGAATGCCTTCCAGCTCCAGCTCCTGGGTGCAAACTTCGGCGGCGGGTCCCGCCAGCACCACACTGGCTTCATAGCCCTGACGTCGTTCATTCAGTGGCTGCAGACGCGCGTTGTGACGACCGGCTGCAATAAACTCATCCACCAGTCGTTGTATTCCTGTTTCCAATCCCGTCATGGCGGGAACCTCCTGTGAAAACTTGTCCTGAGCTCAGAGGCGATCCTGTTGCTCGGATACGATATTCTGCACCTGACCATTACTCAGAGTGACTGTTAGGGAAGGTGCGAATAAGTCCTCGTGGCACTCTGGCTTGCACAGAAATTGGCGTTCAAGGCATCTGACTGAAGGCATGCCGGGGCCTGTCAAAGTCGGATAACGTAGAAAGCCGGTTGCTGTGCAAGCCCCGAAGGGCGTGGCTTACAAGCCTGCCTGCTGTGTTGTGCTTCTTGCAAAGGACTAGGGCCATTTGCTGCGAACCACGCCTTGCATCCAGGTCCGTAAGCCGACGCAGAGCACACATGGGACTTGTTCGCACCTTCCTTAGCAAATACTCGCCCCTATGCTGCCTTGCAATCGGTAACTCCATACTTCTACTGTCTTACCGGCGGTGGCTCTGCCGCTGTCGACACCAAGTGTCTGGGTGTATTTATCCATGGGGGAGCCAGCAAGTTCAAGTAGCTTTATGCGGCTCATGCCGCAATGCAGCAGTTTTCCGTCCTTGAGGCGAAAACTATCGCAGGCTATCGCTGGCAGAGCCAACAAACACAGGGAGAGGCATAAAAGTAATTTCTTCATTTCAAATACCTACTGGGGTTGATGGCATACGGCTTCGACATTGTTGCCATCGGGATCCAACACAAAGGCACCGAAGTAGTGTGCGTGGTAATGAGGCCTCAGCCCAGGCTGACCATTGCACTGACCGCCATGTTCAAGTGCCAGCTGATAAAACCGGCTGACGGCATCGCGGTCGGCGGCAGTGAAGGCAATATGCCGCGGCGTATGGGGCGTCTTGGTTTCAATGATCCAAAACACGGGTTTGTTGTCCGGTCCGAAGGCGCACATACGCTGGCTGGGAAACTCGCTGTTCCACTCGGCCACCAGTTCCATCACCAAGGGGTAACCCAAGGCGTTTAGTGTTTCGAGATAGAAGTCGCGTGTCCTGGGGTAATCTGTGGCATAGCTGCTGAGGTGATCTATCATCGGCATCCTTCCTTTGACTGTCATGGTTCAGTGCACCGGCACGAAGAGTTCGTCTGTTATGGTCAGTTTATCTTGCTGCAAGCGGTAGACAGAGTCGAGCATAAAAACAGCACTGCCTTGCCAGCAGAATCCGCCACTTCCCGAAATGCGTAATTGCTTATCGCGGCCCAGAGCCAGAGTAGAGAAGCCACAAAAATCGCCACTGCCAAGCTTGCCGTCGGCAAAGGCCAGTTTGTGGCGTTCAGTGGCGGTTATCAGTTCGACATAAGGTGGTATCTGATCGCCGGCGTCAAACTCGGTTTCCGCTTGCCCCGGAAACAGCCGCAAACAGGCCTGGCCCATCTGCCAGCTTGAGGGAATAGCCAGCGCATCCGCAGCACCTGCGATTGGACAAGTTTGTTGACTGAAACTGCCGAGCTTTTGCTCTCTGTTGCTCTTGCAGTTGGCGGCGTTGTATTGCAGGGCCGCCAACACGGATTCACCCCCGAGGCGATAAAAGTGGCTGCCCCAATTGAGCTCTTCATATTCGGCCAGGGCTATGCATTCGTTGAGTTGACCGCTGCGGGACAGACCCAGCAAGAGATCGCTTATCAGCCAGTAGTAGCGGCGAACATCTTCGATGGCCGGTTCGGTTGCACCTTTAATTTGGGGGAACAACTCATAGCCACATTCTTGATGAAAGGCGGCGAGCGCCGCCGTTGCCTGTTGATACTCGCCTTTGGCATAACCTTGCTGGAAATCACTCCTGGCCTTGGCCAGAGCCTGAGTGCTGCACTCGGCAGCGCTCAGAGAGGAAAAAGCCATGGGGAGCAGCAACAGCAAGAGTAAACGCATGGGTTAATTCCTTCTTCCCAGAATGCTCAGGATCCGCAGGAATAGGTTGATGATATCCATATAAAGCGCAGCGGCGCTGTCGATGGCGTTGTCGACCGTTTTTTCCTTGGCGTTGGCCTGGCCCCAGTCATAGCCAATGTAGCCACAGAAGATCAATACCACTATCCAGTCGAGAATGCCGTGATGGGTCTTGAAGATAAACAGCTCCACCAGTTCGACAATGATCACCAATAGCAGGGCTATGGTCAGGGCGCCGGCTATGCGGGCAAAGAAGGCGGGAAACAGGGTACCCAATATCATCATCGCCAGAGTCACGATAGTCGTTATCCGCAGCGCCTCCAACACCAGCGTCGGGTCATAGCCGCTGACGACCAGGTTAATTATCAGACCGAAGGGAACAACAACCAGGTTGTAACCGAGAAAGCTGACTGCAGGCTTGTCCGATGATTGGAACAGATAGATACCCGCCATACAGCAGCCAAAGTAGCCGATAAAGAACAACCAGATTGGAATAGTGGCGATGATTTCGGGGTCGATATTCAGCACCATCAGATAGTTGACCACAAAACCCCAGATCAGGGTCAGGCCGATGACCAGGTTGTATTTGCCGGCACTGATCAGGCCCTTATCGGTGCCGTAGTTGCGTCGCAGGCTGTTGTCCATAGCGGGAAATTTCCTTTTTGCAGATTTCAGGCGAGATTAAAGCGCCACACGATATAGAAAAACACCAAGCTCAACAAGGCGCTATCGCCCAAAACCCTGTGCGACATCTTCCAACCATCAAGCGCTTGTTGTGATAGAGACTTATGTTGTCCGCCTGTGTGTTTTGATAATGGTTTGTAACTTAATGATTTTGAAATAAAAGTGTTTATTTTGCTTCATCTGTCCTTGTTTAAATCCAGACTTTCTTACTAGCCTGAACTGGAGAGATATCATGCGACACTCAATTGGAGCACTGGTTCTGGGTGCAGTGCTTGGCCTGACGGGGTGTAACTCAGACAACGACAATGGCACTCAAGCCGCAGCCGAGAGTTACACTCTGGTGGTCATGCCCGATACCCAAAAGTACTCCCGCTATAATCCCGAGCGCTACAACGCTCAAACTCAGTGGATTGCCGATAACTATAAGCAACAAAATATCGTCTTCACGGCGCATCTGGGGGATGTGGTCGACCTGCCTGACTCTGAGCAGGAATGGCTCAATGCCCGCGCGGCAATGAGCATTCTGGAGGCTAATCCAGCCACCCCATACAGCATATTGGCGGGCAACCATGATGTGCTGGCTTACCGTCAGTCCGGGGTCGATATCAATAGCAACTTCGACAGCGACAGGACCTTGGCGGCAGAGCCTTTCCTCAAGCATTTCCCGGCGTCTTTGCAGCAAAACAACTTTGCCAGTTTCCAGGGGACAGATGCCACCGGCTTCAACAGTTATCACCTCTTCAAGGGCGGTGGGCGCGAGTATCTGTTGCTGGCGCTCGACTGGCGTACCTCGGCGGCCAGTATAGCCTGGGCACAGTCGGTATTGGATGCCCACCCGGAAACACCGACCATACTCACCACCCATCAGCTGTTGAATGTGGCCGATGATGGCAACAACGCCATATTTACCGACAATGGCGCCATGCTGTGGGACAAGTTGATCAAAGACAATGACCAGATCTTCCTCACCTTTAACGGCCATCACCATGGCGAGGCCAAGATGGTGGCCAAGAACCGCTATGGCCGCGATGTGGTCATGATCTTGGTGGACTATCAATCGGGATTCTGGGGTGGCAACGGTATGCTGCAACTGGTGAGTTTCGATGAAGCCAATAAGCGGTTGCAGTTTCGTTCATTCTCACCTTGGGTAGCGGCCATCCCGGAGGCAGAGAGGCAGCCGCAGGATGTGTTGCAACGCTGGGAGTTTGAACAGCCCCTGGACTTTGAAAAGCGTTTTGCCAAGCTGAATCAGGAAGTGGAAACCGAAGGTCCGGGTAAGCTTGAAGGAACACTCGCCTACTGGATATTCGATGCCGAGCATAAGTTAACCAGTACAGACCCGACCAAGGTGCAGTTTATGGATCTTTCCGGGCGCGGCAATACCTTGAGCCTCAAGGCCAAGGCGGGCAGCAGTGGCACTCAGGAGCAATTGTTTGAACTGCTCGGTGAAGCTCCTGGCTTCGGCCACGCCACTGGGGCGGCTCGTTTTAAGGGCGGCAACACCCAGGGCGGCTATTACCTCTCAAGCCAGGCACCGACGCTGGTTTCTGCCGATGGCCAGGCGGGTGTTCTGCCGCAGTACACCATAGAGATGATAGTGCGTCTGGCACCAGAGTGGCAGGCATCGGAAAATGCCTGGGGCGCTGTCTTTGCCCATAAACCCAGCCAGAGCCAGGTGTGTGAACACCATAAGCTGGATTGTGGCGGCGGTGATCCTTCGCTGGCGCTGACCGCCTCCAGTCTCAAGGAGTTCCAGTGGATCTCCACCTCCAGCAATGGCGTGGGGCCCAGCAACTGGTCATGGGAAGTGGACAGGGATTATTGGTATCACGTGGCCATAGTCAACGACGGCCAATACGCCACCATGTATGTGGACAACTCCAGGGTAATGCGTACCGCCGAAGCCGAGCAGCATGGGCTGGTGAGTATTCCCGGCGGCGAATGGATGGTGGGCGCCTCCAGTTGGGACGGTGAGGTGGCCGATCTGTTCCGCGGTGATATTGCCGAGATCCGGATTGTCGACAGGGTATTGCCTGAGTCTGACTGGCTTAACGCCAAGTAAAAAAATGCTGACAATCAAAGAGGCTGCCCAGGCAGCCTCTTGATATTGCAGACTCAACCGCAGACGGGGCAGTTGGGGATCTGCGGCAGCTTCATCTCGCGAAACTCCATGGTCATGGCATCGACCATCAGCAAACGACCATAGAGCGGCTTACCTATACCACTTATCACCTTGATGGCTTCCACCGCTTGCAGGCAGCCCATCATACCGACGACCGGCGCCAGAATACCCGACTCGACACAGCTGAGTTGCTGCTCGCCGAACAGGCTGCTGAAACAGTGATAGCAAGGCATCTGTTGCTGATAACCGAAGACGGAGATCACCCCTTCCATACGGATGGCGGCAGCGGACACCAAGGGCACCTTATGCCGAAAACAGCTGCGATTGAGCTGTTCGCGCACCGCAACATTGTCGGTGCAGTCCAGTACCAGATGGTGCTCGGCAACCAGTTGATCCAATTCGGGATCATCCAACACTCCATTGATGGTTTCTATCTGAACATGGGGATTGAGCGCACTCAGGCTCTCTTTGGCCGATTCCACTTTGGACTGGCCTATATTGCCATCCTGGTGCAGTACCTGGCGCTGCAGGTTGGACAGTTCGACAGTGTCGAAGTCCACCAGGGTCAACTGGCCGACCCCGGCAACCGTCAGATACTGACCGGCAGCGCAGCCTAGGCCACCGGCACCTATCATCAGCACCTTGGCCTGTTTGAGCTTCTCCTGGCCTTCAATGTCCATCGCCTTGATGGAGATCTGCCGGCTGTAGCGCAGCATCTCGGCATCTGTGAGTATCTCGTCGCTCATATCGGCCTCAGCACAGCACGCTGTTAAAGGGTTCTACCGTGACTCTGGTGCCCGCCGGGGTGTCGCCCTGCATCTGCTCCAGAATAATAAAACAGTTGGCCAGGCTCATGGAGGTCAGCATGCCCGAACCCTGTGAGCCGGTTACCGCCACTTCCAGTTCCCCGTCCTGGTTGCGGCTCAGAATACCGCGCTGGTATTCCACCCGTCCTGGCTGTTTACGTATGGGGGCGGTCAATTTGGCATCCAGTAGTAGCGGGGTTGGTTGTGGCAGCCCCTGCAGTTTATGCAGCAAAGGCCACACCAGCTTGTAGAAGGTCACCATGGATGAAACCGGGTTGCCCGGCAGACCACAGAACACCGCCTTGCCTATATGGCCGAGGGCAAAGGGTTTGCCCGGCTTGATCGCCAGTTTCCAGAAGCTTATTTTGCCTTCCTCATCGAGGATCTGCTTGGTGAAGTCGGCCTCACCGACCGAGACCCCCCCTGAGGTGATCACCATATCGGCGCTGGCCGAGGCGTTGCGAAATGCCTGACGGATAGCCTCAGGATCATCTGCAATAACGCCGAGATCCTGCCACTCAACACCGGCACGGCTGAGCAGGCCCTGAATCGAGTAGCGGTTGGAGTCGTAGATCTGGCCGGGAGCCAACTCTGAACCCACGGGGCGCAATTCATCACCGGTGGAGAAGAAAGCGATTTTAACCTTGCGGATCACTCTAAGGCTGCTGATACCTATGGTGGCCATCACCCCCATTTCGGCGGCACCTATCAGAGTGCCGGCCCTGAGGACCTTGGTGCCGGCCAGCAGCTCTTCGCCGCGGCCACGCACATTGTCTCCGGCCTGCTTGCAAGGTTCTATGGTGATCAGCTCGCCATTGGCCTCGGTTTTCTCCTGCATTTGCACCGTGTCGAAACCCGCAGGCACAGGAGCGCCAGTCATGATGCGGACACAGCCGCCTGGCTGATACTGGCCTTCAAAAGGATGGCCGGCAAAGGAACTGCCCAGTAATTTCAGGCTGGCCTTCTCGGGTAAGTCGGCATAACGATAGGCGTAGCCGTCCATCGCCGAGTTATCGAACGGCGGCAGGTCTATGCTGCTGGCCAAGTCTTCTGCCAGTACCCGTCCCAGAGAATTCGACAGTTGCACGGTTTCGGTATCTTCCAACGGGGTGACCTGCTCGAGTAGCAGGGGCAGAGCGAGATCCGGGTGCATCAGCCCTGGATGGGCACAGACGTCTTGCGGCTTGGACATAGAGCAACCTTATTTGAGCTATTACTGAACCTGGTTGGCTATTATGCCACGCTGAAAGTGGATGACTATGATCTGCATGCCAGTTTTCGTGCCCTGGGCGCAGGCTTTTCCTTTTACAGTCAGCAGATTGCGGCAAATAACAAATGATAATTCAAGTTAAATGAAAAGTGTTTTCATTATAAATCATTGCGTTAGGTAAAGATTCTTGCATTTGTTGTGCCCCTTGATAACAATAGCGCCCATGAAACAGATACCAGAAACGAGAGGCAAGGATATGTTGGCACAAGCCATGATTGATAAGTTGAACGAGCAGATCAATATGGAGTTTTTCTCCTCTAACCTGTATCTGCAGATGAGCGCCTGGTGTGAAGACAAAGGCTTTGAAGGTGCGGCCAAGTTCCTGCGGGATCACGCCGATGAAGAGATGCAGCATATGCGTCGTCTGTTCACCTATGTCAGTGAAACCGGCGGCATGCCTCTGCTGGGTGCCATTGAAGCTCCCAAGGCCAATTTTGAATCCCTGTTGTCCCTGTTCGAGTACACTTACGAGCACGAGCAACTGATCACCAGCAAGATCAATGCCTTGGCTCATACCGCCTTCACGACTCAAGACTATTCCACTTTCAACTTCCTGCAGTGGTATGTGGCCGAGCAGCACGAAGAAGAGAAGCTGTTCAAGTCGATTGTCGACAAGATCCGCCTGGTGGGCGAGGATGGCAAGGCGCTGTTCCTGGTGGACAAGGATCTGATGCAACTGGCGAGCGAAGGTGGCGAGACTGTGATGAATGCACAGATGGCCTAAGGCCACCTGGTTATAAAAGAGAGCAGCCTTAAGGCTGCTTTTTTATGCCAGAAGCTGACGGATAAAGGACTCTCCCTGGATGAGGATCGGGGTCAGGCTCTTGGCAGGTAGAGGTCTTGAAAGCAGATAGCCCTGACCAAAATCACAACCCATGGACTTGAGCAAGATCCATTGCGCGCGGGTCTCTATGCCCTCGGCCACCAGTTGCAAGTCCAGGCTCTTGCCCATCATGACTATCGCTCGCACCAGGCTGGCATCTGCCTCATTCACCAAGGCGTTATCGACAAAGCTCTTGTCGATTTTAATCACAGAGATAGGGAACTTGCGCAGATAGCTCAAGGAGGAGAAGCCGGTTCCGAAGTCATCCATGTGGATTGCCACGCCGAGTTGGCGAATGCTGTTGAGCACCTCCAGACAATGGGGGCTGTCGTCCAGCAGCATGGACTCGGTGATCTCTATATGCAGTCTCTCGGGCGCTATGCCGTGACGCTTGATGGCTTCGGCCAGCAAGGTGTCGAAGCTTACCCCACTGACGTTGATGCACTGGCGGCTGGAGACGTTGATCGCCATATCCAGTTTTATTCCTTCGGCATGCCATTGGCTGAGGTCTTTCAGTGCTTGTTCCAGAACCCATTCGCCTATCGGCTCTATCAGGCCATTATTCTCCGCAATGGGAATGAATTTCTCCGGTGAAACCCAGCCGTATTCGGGGTCATTCCAGCGCAGCAGCGCCTCGACTGAGGTGATTTGGCCGGTTTCCATAGAGACTATGGGTTGATAATGCAGACAAAATTCCTGATGTAGCACGGCGCTTCTGAGACGTTGCTCCAGTTGCAAACGCTCCAGCATGCTGGCGTTCATGCTGGGGGTGAAATACTGGTAGTTGTCACGGCCATTGTCCTTGGCGCTGTACATGGCGGTTTCCGTGTTGCGGGTCAGGGCATCTATGTCATCGCCGTCTTCGGGATAGACACCTATACCAAAGCTGACCGAGATCAGGGTGTCCTGGCCATCGATATCGAAGCTGCTGCCGAATAGGGCTTTAACCCTGTCGGCCACGGCTGTCAGGGCGGCATCGTTCTTGTAGTGCGGCAGGATCACGGCAAATTCATCACCCCCTATGCGGGCAACAAACTTTTGTTCATCCGGTAGTGACTCCAGCCTTCTCGCCACCTGTTGCAACAAGAGATCGCCGCGTTTGTGGCCCAGCACATCATTGATATATTTGAACCTGTCGAGATCGATCAGCAGAATCGCCAGTTTGTGACCATGAATATGGGCCTGCAACAGCTCGTGGTGCAGCCTCTCGCTGAACATCTTGCGATTGGGCAACTTGGTCAAAATATCGAAATGGGCCTGATACCAGATGTCCTGCTCGTATTTTTTACGGTGGCTGATATCGACAAACAAACCTATGTGTTTGAGTATGTTGTTGTTATCGTCACGCACCAGGGTGATAGCCAAAAACTCAGGATAGATCTCGCCGTCTTTACGCCTGTTCCAGATCTCGCCTTCCCATTTGTTATTGGTCAGCAGACTGTCCCACATCTGGCTGAAGAAGCTCTTGTCGTGGCGATAGGAGTTGAGTATTGAAGGATTCTTGCCCTTGACCTCTTCCAGGCTGTAACCGGTAATGCGGCTGAATGCCGGGTTGACCAGTTCAATACGGTTATCGGCATCTGTGATGACAATCCCCTCGCCGGAATAGTCGAATACTGCCGCGGCCTGTTTCAGTTGTTGATAGGATTTTTGCCTTTCGCTGAGCATTTGTCCCAGTGCCTTGGCCATGTCGGCCAATTCATCCTTGCCCTCGACCTTGATATCTAGATCCAGATTGGGATCCTTGGTCATCAAGCGCATGTTGTTGGCGATGGCATAGATACGTCTGAGCAGATTGTGACTCAGGGCCCGGCCAAGAAACAACAGCAGGCCGATAGTGATGGCAGCCGACAGCAGATAGAGGGCGATAAGGCGCAGTGACTGACCGCGTTGGGCGTTGGAAAGATTGAGAATATCATCGGAAACACTGTCGGCTATGGCATCCATCTGGCGGATCCTTTCGCTGGCCAACTGCCACCAGACTTCGGGAGTCACCGGGGGCTTGGGTTGGCTCAGGGCCTTCAGGGCATCAAGCATCTCATCGTCGGAAATCTGCACCAAGGGGTCTATCTCTTCCACCTTGGCGCCCCGGCTTTGCATGGCCGCTATCAGCTGCATCTTGTGGCGATATTCGTTGAGCTTGTCCCTTATCTGGGCAATCGCCTGTTGCTGATTGGCACTCAGAGCCTTGCTCGATTTCAATTTTTCGAGGATCTGCTCCAGTGATTCCAGCTTGGCGTTAAAGCCTTGTTGGTATTGGCCATCGCCACGCAGCAGGAAATTTTTGAACTCATGCAGCAGGCCACCATACCCCAGCAAAGAGGCAAACTTATGCGCCTGACGCGTGATGGCATCTTGCTGACGCAGCTGCTCCCTGACATTGTTCAATGCCTGACTCTTGCTGTCCTGCAGCATAGCCTCCAGGCGTTGTTTGTGTTCCACAATGGCGCTGGCGCGGAATAGATCTATGCTCTGATCCTGCTCTGTTATCAATGCCAACAGCCGCTCATAACTGTCGGTGTCGAACTGACGCTTCAGCAACATGCCGTTGATCAGGCCGCGCTCACGCACCGCCAACTCCTGAATCCGCAACAGTGCGGCCAGGTCGGCATAGGCTCTGGCCTGCTGCACATTGCTCGACAGGGATTGCAGATTGGCAATGCCCAGCAAGAGTTCGTAGTTGAAATCGGAATAGAAATTCAGCGAGGCGCTCTCATCACGGCTCAAGAGTTCGAGCCGGTTGTTTTCCAGCGCCTGCTTGCCGAGCCGCAGAGCCTCCAGTTTGGTTTGCAACAGATGTTGGGCCGCAGGAGAGAGTTGTCTGGAGAGCTGTAACAGATGGGGAGAGTTTTGCAGGGCTGTTATCTGTGCCGATACCCGCTGCTGCTGCACCTGCAGACTGTCGGCAAAGCATTCACCATTACAGGTGATATAGGCGGCGCTGAGACCCCTTTCCTGCTGTAGCTCGTAGATGAGATCGGCCAGGCGCCGACCCACCTCGACAGCATGATAACTTTGGCTGGCCAAACGGTAGTTGTGCAGCAGTTCAAACAGGCGCACGCAACCCAGTAGACTAAGAACCAAAACAGGCACTAAGGCAAACAAGAGTAATTTGCGCTTTAGGCTCAGTTGGCTTAACACCTATGGCTCTCCTTGAAATCCTACTGACAAAGACCTGCCTGCAATCTACTCGAATACAGGCCATAAGGCTTGATAAGTAACATATTGCCTATCAGGGGGCGACCCGTTGTTCAAGGATTTCTAATCTAGGTCACGAAAATAAACCTTAAAAAGTGGAGGGTTAATGTGAGCCTTGTTGCAACAAAGTTTACCAGTTTGTTTAAAACAAAAGCGGCTATAAAGCCGCTTTTGATCAAATAGTTAAAGAATGCTTGTTTATTAGCCTGCGTTGGCCAGCAGAGATTCGCGATAGCTGACAATATCCTCGATGGAAAGAACCGGCAGGTCGTGTTTGTCACCAAAGGCAATGATTTGTGGCAGTCTGGCCATGGTGCCATCCGGATTGGTTACTTCGCACAGCACTCCGGCGGGTTTTAGGCCGGCCAGTTGCATCAAGTCCACAGTGCCCTCGGTGTGACCGCGGCGGGTCATCACACCACCGGGCTGAGCCCGCAGTGGATAGACGTGTCCTGGGCGGGCCAGGTCTTCCGGTTTGGCGTTGTCTGCAATTGCGGTCTTGATAGTCGTCACCCGGTCGGCAGCGGAAACGCCTGTAGTGACTCCGACTTTGGCCTCAATGCTCACGGTAAAGGCGGTGCCGAACTGGCTGGAGTTGTTTTCCACCATGGGCGGCAACTGCAGCGCCTTGATTTTCTCGTCGGTAAGGCAGAGACAGACAATGCCGCTGCATTCGCGGATCAGCATCGCCATCTGGGCGTTGGTCAGGCTCTCGGCTGCGAAGATAAGATCGCCTTCGTTTTCTCTGTCTTCATCGTCGACCACCAAAACACCGCGGCCTTGACGCAATGCTTCCAGGGCGGTTTCGACTCTTTCAATCGGGGTGCCAAAAGGCGCTAATAATGACTGATTCATGGTAAAAATCCTTAAATTACGGCTTGGGTTTTCCAGAATCAGGGCAAAGAAAGGAATAGCGGACCTCTCTGCCGCTGGCAGAGATGTATCACTAAGCGGATCGCCTCGCGGCAATCTGATTCTCTTTCATCCGGACTGAGCCATCTAAATGGCAACACCGTCGGCTCTGGAATAGTCACGCTAGGTCGTGATGACACCAGATCTGCTGACCCCGCCAGAATCTGGCGGGCGCTCGCGGGCTTTCATGTCGCTGACACGATTTACCGCCGGTGGGGAATTTCACCCCGCCCTGAGAATTGACCTGTTACTTGTATGTGGCAGGCGGCAACAGCATGCGCCTGTTACATACAAATGACAAGCGACAGGGTCACATTTTCTGCGGGTGAAGGGGGAGCCTTTGAGAGTAGGGCTTAGATGGCAGGGCTTGCCGTTGGCGCCGGTCGGCGTCACTATATGCAGGCGGCCTGTAGTCGAGGGAGTAGGCCGCTGATATTAACGCTAAGGAAGAGTGATGAGTCGAGCAGGATCCCTGATGTTGGTTTTAGGCACAGCCTTGTGGCTGTGCGGATGCAGTGGAATGAATTCAGAAAATAAGCTGGTGGCACCGGTTGCCGAAAAACGTCCTCACACCATGAGTCTTCACGGTGTGACCAGGACAGACGACTATTATTGGCTGCGTGACGATGAGCGTAAGGCCCCGGACGTTATCGACTATCTGGAGCGGGAAAACGCCTATACCGCCGCGCGTCTTAAGCCTTGGGAACCGCTGAAACAGAAACTGTTTAAAGAGCTGACCTCCAGGCTGGAGCAGGATGAAAGCAGCGTGCCATATCGCTGGCATAACCATTGGTATTATCGCCGTTTTGAGGCCGGGCTGGAGTATCCGGTGATCGCCAGAAGCCGTGAGCTCAATGGTGAAGAGCAGTTGCTGCTAGATGTTAACCGGCGCGCCGAGGGGCAGGAGTTTTACGCCCTTGGCGGAGTGTCTGTCAGCCCGGATGAGCAGATACTGGCCTTTGCCGAGGATACCCTAAGTCGCCGTATTTACAGCGTCTATTTTAAAGATCTTGCCACCGGTGAACTGCTTGCCGACAAGCTGACGGGCGTCGATGGCCGGGTGGTCTGGAGCAATGACAACCGTTATGTGTTCTATATCGCCAAAGACCCACAGACCCTGTTGGGATACCAGGTTTTTCGGCATAAGCTGGGAAGTCCCCAGGGCGAGGATGTGCTGGTTTATGAAGAGCAGGACGATACCTTCTATATCTCCCTCGGCAAGAGTCTGGATGAATCCCTGATTGTATTGCACCACGAGAGCACCACGACCAGTGAAGTTTCCCTGCTTGATGCCAACGCCCCGCTCGGCGAATTCCGGGCGTTTCTGCCGCGGGAAGAGGGCCACGAATACAGCATCGCCAAGCGTGGAGATGAATTCTTCATCCTCAGCAACTGGCAGGCGACCAATTTCAGGCTGATGAAAACCACGGCTGCCGATGCCGGCGACAAGCGCAAGTGGCAACAGGTGCTGGCCCATGATCCCGAGGTGCGCCTCGAAGACCTGTTATTGCTGGACGATTATCTGATAGTACAGAGCCGCAGCCAGGGGCTGAGCCATATCAAGGTCTATCCCCATACAGATCTCAGCCGGGGCTATGAATTGACCTTTGATGACCCGGCCTATGTGGTTGGTCTGGATATCAATCCCAGCCAGCACAGTCGCGAACTGAGGTTATATTACTCGAGCCCGACTACCCCCGAGAGTATTTACAGCTATCAACTGGATAAGCCGGGCGAGCGCAAACTACTCAAGCAGGAAAAGGTATTGGGGGACTTCGAGCCCGGCAACTATCAGGCCGAGCGCTTGCTGATCCCGGCCCGTGATGGTGCCCAGGTGCCCGTGACTCTGGTGTATCGCAAGGACAAGTTCCGTAAAGACGGCAGTAATCCACTTTATCAGTACGGTTATGGTGCCTACGGCCATATCATAGAGCCGGACTTCGACGCCTCTATTCTAAGCCTGCTGGATCGCGGCGTGGTCTATGCCATTGCCCATGTCCGGGGCGGAGAGATGCTCGGCAGGCCTTGGTATGATGATGGCAGGCTGTTTAATAAACGAAACAGTTTCAATGACTTTGAAGACACTACCCGGGCACTTTTGGATCTGGGTTATGCCGCACCCGGCAAAGTGGTTGCCGCCGGTGGTAGTGCCGGTGGTTTATTGATGGGCGCCGTGGTCAATCAGGCTCCGGGTCTTTACCTGGCGGTGGCCGCCCATGTGCCCTTTGTGGATATAGTAACCACCATGCTCGATGAGTCGATTCCGCTGACGACCAATGAATATGATGAGTGGGGCAACCCCAATGACAAGCCCTACTTTGACTATATGCTGAGTTACTCGCCCTATGACAACATTCGCCATCAGGCCTACCCGCATCTGTTGGTGACCACAGGGCTGCACGACTCTCAGGTGCAGTATTTTGAGCCGGCCAAGTGGGTGGCCAAACTCAGGGAGTACAAGACGGACGACAATCTGCTGTTATTACAGACGGATATGGAGGCCGGCCATGGCGGCAAGAGCGGACGTTTCCGGCAATTTGAAGATACCGCGCTGGAATATGCCTTCTTCCTCGGCCTGTTGGGACTGGAATGAGTGGTGATAACTGGCAGTTGTATATCCTGCGCTGCGCCGGGGGCGAACTGTACACAGGGATCACCAAGGATGTGACCCGGCGCCTGCAGGAACATCAGAGTGGCGGCCCCAAAGCCGCCAAATATCTGCGTGGTCGCGGGCCTTTGCAACTCGTTTATCGTGAAGAGATTGGCAGCCACGGTGATGCCTTGCGGCGGGAAATGGCGGTAAAAAAGTTGAGCAAGCGAGCCAAACTGAGTTTGATTGCGAAGTCCGTAGCTATGCCGGGGTGAGTGACCTTAAAAAAGAAAAAGGAGCAGGAGCGCCAATGGCCGGGCCATTACAGCGGGCGCTTCCTGCGGTCGGGAAGAGGGTCCCCAAGGAGGGGCCTATGGCCCATCAGGAAGATAGTGACAAAGAGCAGCGGCCGGCGAGTTCCACAACGCCAGTCGACGACTGTTTCTCTTATCAGCTAAAGCAGAAAACATGCCAAAAAATAACGCATTGTTTATGTTTGTTATTTTTGCAACTACCTTCCAACAAGTGTCCGAAGTAGTGTCCTCTTTCCTTAAAAAGTGACCGATTTGGCTATTCGGGTGTCCGCCGGACACTCGAGCAGGGCCCAGAGTGGTTTTGCCCGAAGCGAGAGTGGGTGATCAACAGCCAGGTGTTGGCCAACAGCGCACCTCCTAGCAGCAAGGCGCGTTGCCAGTGCAACCAATATTGCTCCGGGAAATCACAAGGATGCTTAACAGCCGCAGTCAACACGCTGATAGTCAGTAGTGTCAGCAGGGGTAACTGCCAGGAAGGCGGCAGTATAAGTTTGTGCTGTAGCCGACAGGCCATAATGGCTATCAGCCAGCCCAGCAATGCCCCCAGCGCGACATCCTGCGGCCAGTGTGCGCCAAAAGCAATTCGGGACAAACCCACCAAGATAGCCAGTCCCAGTAGGCAGCAGGCCCAAAACCTGTCAGTGAAGAGTTGCCAGGCCAAACCGGCTAAAAGGAATACAGTCGCCGTGTGTCCGGATGGCAAACTATGCCTTAAACGTACTTCTCCAACTATATATGCCTCATCCACTGACATGGCCGGTCGGCCTACATTGAAATAGTGTTTCAGCAAGCTTATCACCAAGGCACAAGTTACCGAGGCAAGCAGAGTCGCCGTCAGCCATTGAGGGCGGCGCATCAGCAGTAAGAGCCAGAGAGAACCGGCCGTGGTGCCGTTACCCCAGTCGGTTAGAAGTGCCAGCGCTTCTTCGGAAAAAGCTTGTCCCAATTGGTTAATTTGAATAAATAACGCCTGATTCATCTCGGCTTTCAACAACAGCAGATGTCCCAAAAACAGCAGCCCTGGAAGTATAAGGCTTGCTGGTGTCGCACTGGGTGAGTACATACAGGTCTCCGGTCTATGGTCAATACCGGGAGAATAGAGAGCCAAGTGTCGCTGAATTGTCGCAGCCGATTCAGTTGTCTAGAGTCGTTCCAGCGGGAAAAGTGACGGTTGCACAGTAGCCCAGTGGTGAAGAAGATATTTGGAACCCCCAATGGTAACGGCGGCAGATGTCCCTTACCAACACCAATCCCACCCCGTATCCATCATGAGGGCTTTGGGGCTCGGCAACATAGTTGCCAACACTGATAGATTGCGCATTGGCTTTCAGGCTGACCTGGCCCTGAACACTGTGTTGAAAGGCGTTTTGCAGCAAATTGCTGATCAGCGAAGTCACCAGTTGCGGATGCGCCTGCAGCCTGAATGGCGTTATTGTCATTACCAACTCGCAGTCTGTCGCCTGACGTAGTGGGGTCAAAGGTTGCAACAGAGCTTCAATAAAGGCTTGATCCAACTTCATCCACTCGGCTTCAGCAGTTTTTTTGCGCCGGGCCAGCAGCAATAACACTTCTGCCAGCGACTCCATTTGGGTGACTGCGCGACGGATCCTTTCCCGGGTTTGGGCTCGTTCTGGGGCGAGATTGTGGAGTGAAAGTTTGAGCACAGTCAGAGGTGAACGAAATTCGTGGCTGATGTAATGAGTAAACGCGCGTTCCCGGGCAAGGGCTTGGCTGAGCTCGTTATGGCTTTTGTTCAGTGCGTGCTGCAGTTCAATAAATTCACTGGTATCGTCCTCAATACTTACAGGATCGAGGTTTTCCGGCTCGTTTTTCAGTTTCTTGGTGAGCCGGCTGAACGGCGCTGCAATCGCTGAGGCTTGATGACTGATATAGATACTCGCCAGGGCAAACAATCCAAGTGCGGTAAACACCAAAATCGCATCTACCATGAAGGCATCCCAGCCCTCGAGTTCAAGCAGGTCGACCCTTTGCAACAGGTACAGTTTTTTGCCTTTATGGTTCAATACCAACAAGTTGTATTCGCGGCCATCGGAGAGGTGCAGGTTGTGTAAACCTGGGATAGGTGAACCGAACTCTTGTGCCAGTTCGCCTGGAAGTTGCTCGTACAGGGTCAATAACTCACCAAACTGGCCCGATAAGGTTCCCAGGTTACCTGAGTCATAGAGTGCCAACACATTGGGGGCGATCAATGTTAAATAGCGACTGTGCAAGCGATTTTCCAGCACTCTGGCCCCTGTCTCCACTACCAGAAAGTAAAACAACATCAGGAGCGCGGCTCCTCTGAGAAAGCTGCGATTGATCTTGTGGGCGATGGAAAAAGTTGTCACTGCAACTTGTACCCTATCTTGGCTATGGTCTGGATCCTTGGTGTAGCAAAGGGTTTGTCCAGTTTTTGTCGCAGCAGATAGATGTGCTTTCGCAAGATGTCCTCATCCGGGAGTCCGTCCTGCCAGAGAGCCGACTCCAGCTCTTCTTTGCTGATGACTTGATTGGGGCGACGCATTAGGCAGGTTAACAGGGTAAAGCTGGCTGGGCTGAGACTGATTTGCGCCCCTTCCCGCCACACTTCACGGCGCTTGAGATCCAGGGAGATTTCCTTATAGCTCAGCCTTGAGGCGAAACCTTCTCCTGAGGTGCGGCGCACAACGGCTTGCATTCTCAGCCATAGTTCCTGGGTATCAAAGGGTTTAACCAGATAGTCGTCGGCACCTGTTATCAGCCCGGTATGAATATCTTCACGGGTATCTCTGGCTGTCAGCATGATTACCGGACAGTCGATCCCTTGGTTTCTCAGCTGTTGGCAAAGGCTGATGCCATCTAGCCCTGGCAGATTCAGGTCCAGCAGAATTAATTGATAGTGATGCGAAAGCGCCAATTGCAGCCCTTGGTTACCGTTTCTGGCGAAGTCCCAGTCCAACTGCGGCAGTTGTTCGGCGATCAAGGCGGCAGTATCCGGATTATCTTCAATTAACAACACCCTCACTTTCCTTAATCCCTCTGACAATTCGTAGACACTTGTCCAATTAGAGTTCGCTTCTTTCCTATGGTTCATTTGGAGGCGGAAGATGCGCAACTATTGCTTGGGCACCACGATACAAAGAAAATTCTGGCGTCGATCTTTAGGACATTGGCTCAACCAGCAAGGGTGGCAGAGAGGTGTTGAGCTGGGAGTCAAGAGTGGTCGTTCCACGGCGGCTATGCTATCGGTTAACCCCGGTTTACAACTGACAGGAATAGATCTTTGGCAGAATCAGCCCGGAAACTCTGCCTATGCAAACAATGCCGAGAACGAGAGAAAGGCGAGAAGGATTTGTCGCCGTTACTCGGGTTTAACCTTACTCAAGGGGGATGCCTTACAGCTGGCAGGACATTTTTCCAATGCCAGTCAGGACTTCGTCTTTTACGACCTATATGACTATCGTTGTTCCAACACAGAGTTCGTGACTCAGATATTACGGCTCTGGTATCCCAAAATTGCCCCAGGCGGGGCAATAGTCGGGCGTGACTTTGACAATCAGGACTGTTTGTGGGCCTTTGCCGATTTAGGTCTTCCGCATCCTGTGGCTTGTATTATTCGCGGGCGGGCGCATCCCAGATTAAAGGCGGTGTTTAAGCCTAAGCAATAGCGAATTGCGTGTATGAAGCTAATTTGATCTATCAAAGGGTTAAGTTGTAGCATCCGCCATGTTGACGATTGAATAGACAGGGAGCTTTTGATGACAAGCAAGGCAGAAGCAGAGTACCAAAGGCTGAATCAGCAGGCCTGGAATGAGCGTACCAAGTTACATCTGCAGTCAGAATTTTATGACGTTAAGGGGTTTCTCAGTGGTCGCAGTTCGTTGCGGGAAATAGAGCTGGCCGAACTATCGGTCAAGGGCAAGTCCTTGCTGCATCTCCAGTGTCACTTTGGTCTAGATACTCTCTCCTGGGCCAGAGAAGGGGCCGCCAGTGTCGCAGGCCTGGATTTGTCTGACGAGGCCATTACCAGTGCCCGCCAACTGGCGGAGCAAGCCGCTATCGACGCCGAGTTTGTTTGTGGCGACCTCTATCAGGCGCCGGCTTTGCTGCAGCGCCAATTCGATCTCGTGTATGCCTCTTATGGCGCGCTGGTTTGGTTGCCGGATCTACATCGCTGGGCAGAAACTGTGAGTGCTTGCCTTAAGCCGGGCGGTGAACTCTACCTGGCCGAGTTCCATCCATTGCAGGCATTGTTTGACGGTTATGACTACTTCCACACAGGTAAGGCCGATGTAGAGTTGGAGGGCAGCTATACCGAGAATGCTCAGGAAGCACAGCATACCACGGTTTGTTGGTCACACTCCCTGGCTGATGTCATCAGCGCCTTGTTGGCCAATGGTTTGCAGTTGCGGGCTTTTCGCGAGTATGACTTCAGTCCTTATGACTGTTTCGAGGGCTTGCAGGAGGATACGCCGGGGCGTTTCAGGTTATATCATCAAGGCAAAGCCATTCCCTTGGTCTACAGCTTGAGAGCGGTCAAGGAAGGCTAAAGAAACAGGGCCTAAAGGCCCTGTTTAAACTGTATTTTATCTCAGGCGTGAGAATCGTTTGGCTTGCTGAACTTACCAGGCCAGCTCAAGGATTTCACGGCTGCTGTCCAGACCGAGATCGCCGGTTTCAGATAAGGCGGTCATGCCGTGAGCTTCCAGTGCGGCAACGACATCGGCGATACGCTCTTGCGGTACATCATAGTCGCGCAGACGAGTCTTGAGGCCAACCTGTTCAAAGAAGGCCTGAGTGGCTGCAATGGCTTGCTCTATACGGCTGTCTTCATCACCCGAAGTGATATCCCAAACCCGCTCGGCATATTGCAGCAGTTTGGCGCGTTTCTGTTCCTTGCGCACCCGCCATACAGAGGGTAAGACTACGGCCAGCGTTTGCGCATGATCTATGCCGAACATGGCAGTCAGTTCGTGGCCTATCATATGAGTGGTCCAGTCTGCGGGTACGCCGCTGCCTATCATGCCGTTGAGCGCCGAGGTGGCACTCCACACCAGGTTGGCGCGGGCATCATAGTTCTCCGGCTCGGCCACAGTGACAGGGCCCACTTCAATCAGAGTCTTCAGTATGCCTTCGGCCATTCTGTCCTGAACTCTGGCATCCACGGGGAAGGTGACGTATTGCTCGACCACGTGCACGAAAGAGTCGACTACGCCGTTGGCGACCTGGATCTTCGGCAAACTGAAGGTCAGGCTGGGATCCAGCACGGAGAATACCGGGAAGCTCTGCGGATGAGTCACGGGGAACTTGCCACCCTGATGGCTGACCACGGCAAAAGCATTCATTTCTGAGCCTGTAGCCGGCAGTGTCGCTACCGTACCGACGGGCAGTACCTCTGTCACAGGAACCGGGTTGAAACCGTGATGCAGCAAGCTGCTGCTGTCGCCATCGAATTTTGCCGCCAGGGCAATAAACTTGGTGCCGTCCATCACTGAACCGCCACCGACGGCCAACAGAAAGTCGATGGATTCGCGCCGCGCCAGCTCGGCAGCCCTGGCCAGGGTGTCATATTTAGGGTTGGCTTCAATGCCACCGAATTCAAATACAACACGGTCGCCCAGCGCGGTTATGACCTTGTCCAGAGTGCCGAAGCGTTTGACACTGCCACCGCCGTAAGTCACCAGCACTCTGGCATTGGCCGGTACCAGTTGATCCAGTTCTGCCAGTCTGTCTTTACCAAATACTATGTGGGTAGGGTTGCGATAGTCGAAATTGAGCATGATATTTCTCTCTTCTACAGCCGAAAAACTATGGTTGCCATCTTAGTCCCCTCTGCTTGGATTGAAATACACATTGCTGGAGCATTTATGCCTATTCCTGCCTAGTTTGGTTAATTGGGGCTTGAATATGGCTATTTTGATGCTTTTTTCTGTAATGGTGCTAGTATCCAAACCCTGATGATTGGAGAGTGTTATGAGTGATATTGCAGCCTTAATGGCGGTCCTGGCGGTGGATGAAGGGGTGAACAGCACCAGCCTGCCAGGGGTGCATCTGTTTCGCAGTTCGGCCTATGGCAGCCGTGGCCCCATGTGTTATTCCCAAGGGATCATGATAGTCGGCCAGGGGCGTAAACGTGTCTATCTCGAAGATAAGATCTATGACTATGATCCGCAGAACACCTTGGTGATGACAGTGCCTATGCCGGTGGAGTGTGAAACCTTTGCTTCCGAGGAAGAACCGGTATTGGTACTCATGGTGGATATAGATCTGCAGCAACTGAACCAGTTGATCCGCATGATGGATCAACACCACAAGGTGCCCAAGGATCTCGATGATGCCCGTCAGAGCGGCTTCTTTGTTGCCGCCAACAGCGAAGACATGCTCTGCTGTGTCGAGCGTTTGCTGCTGGCTCTGCAGTCGCCGTTGGAAGCCGAGGTCTTGGGTCAGGCCATGGTGCAGGAGTTGCTGTTTCGGGTATTGGCTTCCGACAATGCGGCGCCTTTATATGCGCTGGCACTCAGTCATACCCGTTTATCCCGAGTAGAGAAGGCGCTCAAATATCTGCATCAGAACTATCGTGAAAGTGTGGAGGTAGAGCAGCTGGCCGAGTTGGTCAACATGAGCCCCTCGGCATTTCATCGCTGTTTCAAGGAGGTCACGGCCTCATCGCCCATTCAGTACTTGAAGAAGATCCGCCTCAATAAGGCCAAAGAGTTACTGCAAAGACAGCGCCTCAAGGTGAAGGAAGCGGCACTGGAAGTGGGCTATGAGAGCCCGGCCCAATTCAGCCGGGAGTTCAAGCGTTACTTCGACCAGAGTCCGGGAGAAGCTGCCAGGCTCTAAGGCTGACTCCAGAAGGTTTTGCGAACCGAGACCTCACCCGTATCCGGCTGATACTCCATGATCATTGTCGGTTCATTTTGCTGGATAAAATACACTGAGCGGTAGATGCAGGTATTGGGCGTTTGCTTATAGGTATAGGCCACGTCGACAGTGGTTGTAGGCAGATTGGCATCTTCTACATAGGCTATGCTGAGGTCGGTATCAGTGAGACCATGCCACAACTGTTCGCAGGCGTTGAAAATATGGGTGTCTTTGCCTGCAGTGGCATAGGGCCAGCCGTTGACACTGGAATCAACACTGCCATCACCAAAGCTGGCCAGATTGTCGATGGCGCCCTGATACCCCTTGGCCAGATAGCCACTGTGATAGAGTTTTACCGCAGATTCAAAGGCGGCATACTGGCCCCTGAACACCTGCTCTGTGGCGTCGTCGCGCAGATTGAGGAACTTGGGTGCGGCCACCACTGCCAGGATCCCGAGGATAATAATCACCACTACAAGTTCAATTAGGGTAAAGCCCTGATACTGCTTTGCTTTCATTACATCGCCCGGTTTATAGAATAGAGATATTGCCAACTGAATCGTCGCTAGCGCGGCAGTCTAGCCAAGCCTCTGACGTCTGGCAAGTCGGGGATAATAAGAATAACGGCGAACTCACTTAATGAAGTGGCTTGCCGTTCTATCTTTTGCTTTACTCGTAGAAGGTGATTGTTTGCAGTAAGGCTTCACTATGCAGGAATATATCGTCTACTGAGTCTAACGGATGACGGGTTTCATTCTTCTCATGATCCATTAATCCGAGATATTTCTGTTTGGTATTAAAGTGCAGTCTGCAAATAGGCTTGCGATTATTGTTGTCCAGTAGAACTCCGAAATAGCTTTGCGTATCTCGTCCGGTGATTCTACTAACATCGACTTTTTGTCTAAGAATCGCCTTGATGACATTGTAGCCTTCAACCTCTTCTTCGGTCGTAATTATCCTTGGCTTATTTTCGATTTCGCCATCTGAGCCTGAGACTTCCTCAACGTCATCGGTCGCTCTATCTCCCATTGCAGACTTAAGTCTTTCATTAATACCGTCCTTCATAAACTGTTTGAGAGCTTTGGCCGTGATCTCAGTAAACTGTTGTTTTACCTTTGGAGTTAGCATGCCGTCATAAACCCTGCTGGCAAAAAAGCGTACAAACTCTTCTTCAGGATTTTTGAACTGATCACTGATAATTCTCTTTATGTCACTTAGATATTTAAGTTCTCCTGCGGCATTGACGATAGATTCCATGTCAAATGTCGATTTTGTCAACTTTTTAACTTCCGGCACTATGTGTTCATCAATATTCTCCAGATCCAATACCAAAAAAGGCTTTTCATCCATCTTGTTGGGAGCGTCCAGATCAGTAAAAAAGAGGTACTGAACACCGTTGGTCAATATGGCAATTCTTGCCTTGGTGACTGAAAAATAGCGGAATAATTGGCTAGCATGTTTTATTGATAGCTTTTCGTTATATTTCTTGCACTCAATCAACATCAATACCTCTCCGTCTTTCATTAGCGCATAGTCGACTTTTTCTCCTTTTTTCGTTGGAGTATCGGCAGTGTACTCAGGGAGTACTTCATCTGGGTTGAATACGTCGTACCCCAATACAGAGCTTAGGAAAGGCATTATTAGTGCGTTTTTAGTTGCTTCTTCGGTTTGAAGGCTGGCGGATATTTGGGGGATGCGCTTTGATAGAGCTTGAATTCGTTCAATAAAATCCATTTCATTCACCTGTCATTTATCTAGAAAATGGGTGCTCCCAAGTACCACCATATAAATAGAAGCAGTTTTAAGGTTTTCGGCACTGACCGATAGTTCTCGTTAGCTGATTTAGGGTTTAGCTTAAAGTTCGCACAATATCCAGGTTAAGGTATTGTTTTGTATCAAACTATAGCTTTGTTCACACTCCGGTGACCTAAAGCATGGCAATCTTCGACTAGGCTGGTTGAGCCTGTGGCGGGATGACGGGCTAATATTGATACAGAAACTATCAGGGAGGAAAACAGATGAAATGGATTGGGATCTTGTGTGGCTTGCTGGTGTCACTGCCGGTAGCCGCGGCCGAAGGGGAATACTTCTCTGAGGAGATAGTTCAGCAAGGCACTTTAGCCAATGAAACCCTGCTCAGGGATGCCATGCCGGGAGTGGCTGCCGAAGTGGCTCGTCGCGGCTGCGAGGTGCCGGAGCAGTTTTTTGCCTTTGTGCTGGCGATGCCCAAAGGCAAAGTCGGTGAGCGCTACTGGCATGAACGCTGGATAGTCGAGGGTTGTGAGCGTGAGTACCCGGTGGATATCGAATTTCGTGAAGATGGTGTCAACGCCGCCTACTGGACCATCAAGAATAAAGGCTGAACCGCTGGGTTAGCGGTTCTGGCAATCATCTCAGAAAAGACAGACCCAGGCCTTGGCCGGGGTCTGTCTTTAAGGTTTAACACAGCTCAGGCGGCTTCTGGGTTGTTTTGCGGCAACTGCGCCCGAACCTCTTCGAGACGCTGCTCATACCAGGCGGTTTCGGCCTCGGTAAAGCTTTGCAACAGTTCCTGTTGCTGCAGTACCTGATCACCCAACAAACCGAACTGGTTATGTTCTTCCAGTTCCAGCTGCAGCCATACGGCGGCGTCTACCCTTTGGTCCAGCTCGAGGTAGGTTTCATACAGTTCTTCATAGGCCAGGGTTTCTCCGCCGAAGGCGGCCTTCTCCAGCCAGGGCAGCGCTTGTTGCAGTTCCTGGTATTCTCGCTTATCCGCATACAGCAAAGCCTGGCCCTTGAGGAGATCCAATCTGGCCTGGGCCAGGCTGTCTATGGGGTGCAGCGCCAGATATTCCTGCTTGAGTGCTTCGGCCTGCTGTTTTTCCGATTGGCTCAGACGCGCCGCCAGTGACTCTTTGGCCGCGATATACTCGGCTTCGTCCCCCATGGAAGCAAACTCGAAATGCATCAGTGCCAGCGGCAACTGGCGATTGACGCCCAGCCCTTGTTCATAGAGTTTACCGAGTTGAAAATGGGCACTAAGATCCCAAACCTGTGCCAGGGGTTCAAGTATTGCCTTGGCACGCAGATGATCCTGACTGTCGCGGGAGTGGTCGAGCAGGAAGCCGGCCAACACAGGACCTGCCACGCTATCATCTTCATCGGCCGCGGCCTTTTCCAACCACTCTCTGGCCTTGTGCAGATCTTGAGGTAATTGGTCACCGCGCAGGTAGCGCTGTCCCAGCATCAACTGAAAGTAACTGCTGTCCTGGGCCTGCTCTATCAACAGCTGCTCGGCCTGGCGTTTATCCACCGGGCCACCTAGGCCTTGCAACATCATTTCCGCCAGATGACCGGCGCTGGCCGCTTCACCCAGCTGGTGTGCCTTGGTGAGCCAGAATCTGGCCTGTTGCAAATCGGCTTCCCCTTGCCTGGGCTCCTGCAGCAATATCCCCAGATGAAAGCAGGCTTCGGGATCATCCTTGGCGGCGGCCAACTCGAGCCATTTCATCGCCTTACTGCCGTCCTTATCGAGTATCGGGTTACGGGAATAGACCCGTCCCAGTTGGCTCTGGCTCTCAGTATCACCGGCTTCGGCTCTGGGGAGTAAGTTTTGCTCCAGCAGCTGAATATTGTCACCAAAAGCAGGGTGTTGGCGCAGCTCCAACATCAGGTCATGGAGCTTGGCAAATTCATTGTCCAATGACGAGGCCTTGGCGGCCCAGTGCATCGCCTTGTCGGCATCGTTGGGCACCATCTCCAGCTCGGGACGGGTATAGAACTCATAGAGCATTTGGGCAGCGGCGGGATGATCTTTATTGGCGGCCTGCTCCAGCAGTGCTATGCCTTCATCGACTCTATTTCTGCCAATCAGTCTCAAGCCTTCATTGGCCATGGCATCCGGGTCGCCGCTTTTTACCGCCTGGGCTCGTTGCCACTTTTTCAGGGCGATAAAGAAGGCCACAAACGCGATAATGATCAGTATCAGTTTCATTGTTTTCCTTAACCTTGGGAATTTGGCGCGGACACAGTAAACGCTGTCATGGCGTTTTTTGCAACAGCTATTAAAAGACCGCGGCGGTGCGCGGTCTTTGGAGTGAGAGAGTTGAACGGCGCCAGTATATCCCAGAACTGTTCTGGCTTATAAAAACGGCATAAGGCTTCCTCGTTAGAAACTCCAGGTCATCCCCAGCCAGTAGCGGCGGCCGTCTTCGATATAGCCGTATTCTTCCTGGGTAATCTCTTTGTCCAGTAAATTATAGATACCGGCGCTGAGTTTGAGGTTTTCCATCAGCTGCAGGTTGGCACCTATATCCACCAGAGTGTAAGAGGGGGCCACCAGAGTCGACGAAGAGGGGCCCGTGGTGGGTTGGCTCTCTTCACCCCGGTAGTGCACTCTGGCCCAACTGCCCCAGCGGTCGTTGATTTGCCAGTTCAGGGAGGTTTGCAGCAGGTGCTTGGGCAATTGATTCAATGGACTGCCCTGATAGCGCCCTGTCTTTTGCTCTGAGTCCGTATAGGTGTAGTTGGCCGAAAGCTGGATGTCATCATTGATGTCATAGTTGAAATCCAGCTCGAACCCTTGAGTTACCGCTTCATCCACATTCACGTAAGTGGTGGGATCGGAGCCAAACTGGTTCGGACCGTCGGTACACTGACTCTCGGGGCAGGGTACCCGGGTGATCTTGTCTTCAAACTCGTTATAGAAGACGGTCAGGGCCGTGGTGATATTGTCGCCGAAGCCTGTGTGCAGCCCCAGCTCGTAGTTGATTGAAGTCTCGGGTTTGAGATCCGGGTTACCATACATGTTGCCACCGCGGCTGACCTGGCCCCAATCCGGCACAGTTTGTCTCAGGCTTGGGGCCCTGAAGCCGGTGGAAACACCACCTTTGAGGGTTGTGCTGTCGGTCAGATCCCAGACTCCGTAGATACGTGGGCTGAAGTGTTCGCCAAAGTTTTCGTCATCATCCATGCGTAAACCGGCCGTCAGGGCAAAGGTGTCGCTCATGCGCCATTCGTTTTCGGCAAATACCGACCATTGGCGTCTGCTGATGTCACTACGGTCACCTATCTGGTTACCTGTCTTGTCGTTGAGATCCTGGTAGTTGAAGGCGGCCCCAAAGGTGGTGGTATGACTATCACCAAAGCCGGTGACCAGACTGGTCTGGGCATCAGTGTTTTTGATGGTCATCTCTCGGCTTTTGTTTTCGAACTCTTCATATTTGACCCAGGTATTACTCGTGCCTATTTCCCAGCGGCCCGTGTGTGCCAAGGAGTATTTGCGGCTCTCATATTCAGTGGTGGAGGACGCCGGGCAGCCGTAACGACCGCAGGATTCACCGGGAGCGAGCGGAGCGACGGTTTTGCCCAGGGTGCTGTCCAACTCCTGAACGGCACTGCTGACTTCCAAAATGATGTCGTGGTCGTCACTCGGGGTCAGCGAGAAACGGGCACTGAGATTGTTGGCATCTCGACCGCGGTAACCGCCGGTTATCTGGTCTTCTTCACGCTTGGTGTACTGGCCATAAAGTTGTAACCCCAGCCAGTTAGGGATCAGGGCACCGCTGACAAAGAAGTTACCCTGATAAATATTGCCGGATTCGCTGTGTTCCTGAACTGTGCTGTCCAGTCTGAGTTCTCCCTGCCAGTTTTCCGGAACCTTGCGGGTGATGATATTGATCACCCCGCCTATGGCGTCAGAACCATACAGGGATGACATGGGGCCGCGCACCACTTCGATTCTGTCTATTGCCGACAGTGGCGGAGTCCAGGCGCCTTCGACTCCCGGGCCATCGCTATTGGTGCGAGTCTCCCGGGATGACTGGCGCATGCCGTCCACCAGGATCAGTGTGTATTGGCTTCCCATGCCCCTCAGGCTAATGTCACGGCGATCGCTGCCACCGGTAACCACGACACCGGGAACATCCAACATGGCATCGGTAATATCGCGATAGAAACGGCTATCCAGCTGTTCTCGGGTAAGTACGCTGATAGAGGCGGGAGCATCCTTGAGTTGTTGCTCGTAGCCGGAGGCGGTAACTACTATGACTTCCATGTCTTGGGGCGCTTCATCGGCCTGTGCTGCAGGTATGAGGAAGAGTGCGGCAATGGCGCTGGCCAGAGGGCTGATTCGACACAAAGACATCGGCTTTAAACTCCTGAATGCATAATTGCAAATTTGGTAAATGAGAATGATTTTCAATGGCGAGAATTTACGCCGATGATACAATCCTCTCAAGCGCATTTTTCTGGAAACACAGTTAAGGAATGCTTTATGGCGACCGCCGTAACTGAGATGTTTTTGCTGTTGTGATGGGGCTTAAAGATGAATAGGCAGATGGTCAAGGCGATGCTGGTATTTGCCACCACAGTTGAGAAAGGCACTATGAATGCCGCCGCCAGGCAGTTATGCATGAGTACATCTGCCGTTAGCCAGCAGATCTTCAAGCTGGAGCAGCAACTTGGGCTTGGGCTACTTAATCGCAGCACCAGGGCGTTGACACCGACCGAGGCAGGTAAGCTCTTTTACCAGAGCTGTGTACAGATGATAGCTCTTGCCGATGAGACAGAGCTGCAGTTGAGTCGTTTGAAGGACGGTCCGGCCGGTGAGTTGCGCATAGCCGCCCCAGTGGGCTTTGGTGGCGGTCTTCTCAGTGAGCCGCTAAGGCGTCTGTTGGAAGCGCATCCCGGCATTCAATTGTCGCTGCAGCTGCAGGATGAGACCGTGGATCTGGTGGGTAGTGGCATAGATCTGGCCATCTGTATCGGGCCTTTGGCCGATTCGGCGCTGGTGGCTCATCATCTGGCCGATTGGCAGATGCTCTTGTGCGTGGCACCTGACTTTCTGTGTCGGCGAGGGAACTCAATGCCCATGCATCCCGGTGAATTGCAGAACTGGGAGCGTCTGTGCCATAAGGGGAGTATGGTGCAGGACAGTATGTTGAGTCATACCGTCAGTGGTGAGCAGCTGTCTTTGGCGCCAGGGCGTCTGGCGGTCAACAATATGCAGAGTCTGATCCGCTTTACCTTGGATGGTTTGGGTTATGCGGCCTTGCCGGAGCCTGAAGTGCGGCAGTTTTTGCAGCAGGGCACTTTGTTGCCTCTATTGCCTGACTGGCAACTGCCGCAGTACAGCGTTTACGCTCTGACTGCGGGACGAGAGGCGCAGGCGCCAAAGATCCGCGAAGCCATAGCAACCCTGAGTGCTTGTTTTGCAGAAGATGGTCCACTGATTGCCGCTTGACTCAGGATTGTCATTGCCAGTTGGGGAAATGGCTACAGGCCAAGACGGATTATTGCTTTACCAGCGGCTGTCGTTTTCACAGGGGCGGCCATCATTGTCGCCATCCATCTTGGTGTTGGGGCAGTAACGGTTGAAGTACTCGGCTTCGGCTCTGGAGGTCATCTGGCTGCAATACTGGCGTCCATCGCAGTGGAAGCCGGCGTCCATCTCTACAGGCTTACTGGCATAGCGCGGGGCGGTTTGAGCCGCTTCGCGGATGCTGTTGCTTATGGTGTCTTGGTGAATGTCGGTCAGCTGTTGCGGTTCATTGCCGCTGAGTTTTACCCAACTCAGGTAACAGGCATAACCAAAAATAAAATAAAAAACAAAGCGTTTCATCTTTTTCCCTTAAGTATTTCGGCATCCTTGGCCAAATTGAAGTTGGCTTTGCATCTTTGAGTGGCTAAACCGCCCAAGGTGAAATTTTGCGTCGCTATTGCAGCCTGTTCCGGGGAAAAATTCAACTTAAATTTGACTTGTGTCACCCTATTACCGGGTGCAATGCAGTTTACTCTTCCGCCAAGGCCTGTAGCCTGTGCATTTCATCCTGCACCTGTTGCACATATTGGTCCCAGTAGCCCAACTGTCGAAATTCTTCCAGACAGCAGCGATAGAGCTTGAGTTTGTGCTTGTTGGCCAACTGCGGCAGTAAGCAGATTTCTCCTTGATTGCTAGCATCCATTCCTTTAACTCCTGTCAGGCGATACTGCGTGGCTTCCTGCCACTGCAGATAAGTTACTTTTTAATCAGTTGCCTGATGGTGCCGACTCGACTGATATCGGCGGCATTTGGACCAGGCCAAGCTGGGGCAAGCCCTATGCCACCGGGGTTTGCCAAGGGTGAGTTGACAATCAATTTGAATGTTTTTGGCGGATTTCTTAATGAAAAATCAGCATAAGCTTAAGTAATTCAAGGCAAATTTCTTACTGCTAAAGTACGGGTATTTCAAGAGTGGCTTCCCCTGTGGGCCATGCTTGGCTATGCTGCGCTATTGGCTGTATTGGGGGGAATCATAATGGTCACAGAGTTTAGGCAACTGCAAGGCACGGCTTTGGTGCTGGAGGGCGGTGGCTTGCGCGCCATTTATACCGCCGGGGTGCTGGATGCTTTCCTGGAAGCCGGAGTCATGTTTGATTATCAGGTAGGGGTTTCCGCTGGAGCCATCTACCCGGCTTCGTACCTTTCCAGACAGAAAGGGCGTAACCTGTTAATTCAGCAGCGTTATCTTGCAGATAAGCGCTACATGGGCATGAGGCATCTGCTGAAGACGGGCAATTATGTCAATACTGACTTCACCTATAGACGTATGGCTCACGAGTTGCTGCCGTTCGATTTTGAGACCTTCCTGTCCTCGGGGGCCGAATTCAAGATAGGTGCTTTCAACTGCCTTTCCGGTGAAACCGACTTCTTTGGCATGAGTGATTTTGGTGGCCACGACGAGCTGTTGCAGATACTGATTGCCTCAAGTAGCCTGCCTTTTATCTCCAAACCCGTCGCCATCAATGGGGTGCCTTATCTTGATGGTGGCATTGCGGCTCCTATCCCGCTGCAGCAAGCCAGAGCCGACGGCTATCAAAAACAGCTGGTTATCCTGACCCAGGCCGCGGATTACAGTAAGTCAGCCTTTAAGTTTAAATGGTTGGCACAAAAGGCCTATCGGCGTTACCCCAAGGTTGCCGAGGCTTTGCTGAGGCGCCATCAGGTGTACAACCAGGCACAACAACAATTACAACAGGCGGTTGCTGAAGGGAGTGCCATGGTGATCCAACCCAAGATGGCGCTGGACTTGTCGAGGCTGGAGCGCGACATCAACAAGGTAGAGGCTGTGTATCATTTAGGGCTGGCCGATGGCCGTGAAGCGCTACCGGCTGTGCAGCAGTTCTGTTGTTTTGGTGAAAAGCAAAGGGCTGGATAGCGAATGGAGCCAATTGCAAGCACCAACCTGACACTGCGCCGCTTAAGAGCGTCGGATCTTGCCGCCTTCAGCCGTTATCGGCAGGAGCCGCAGGTGGCTCGTTATCAAAGCTGGGACACCTTCAGTCTCGAACAAGCCAAGACCTTGTATGAAGCCATTCCAAAAGCTTGGGCGCTGAGCGGTCATTGGTATCAACTGGCTATTGAGCTTACCGACGGCACTCTGGCTGGCGATCTGGCCTTGCACTTCATTGATGAGCAGCAAGTGGAGTTGGGATTCAGCCTGGATCCACTCTGCCAGGGGCAGGGTATCGCCAGGGAAGCGGTATCCGCCGTGCTGGATTACCTGTTTCGTGAGCTTGGCAGACACAGGGTGATTGCAATTACCGACACGGAGAATCGCCCTGCCAGGCGCTTGCTTGAGGCCGTGGGCTTTCGCCGCGAAGGGCATTTTATCGACAATATTTTCTTTAAGGGACGCTGGGGCTGTGAGTATCAATATGCCCTGTTGGCAAAGGAGTGGTTATCCAAATGAAACAGCAAGTTGAAGTTCTGGAGCAAACCGCCGCTGTGGAGGACTTTATCCGTTTGCGGCAGATTACCGGACTGAGCCCTAGGCCGAGAGTCGGTGTCGAAAAGGCGCTGCCCAACAGCCTCTATGGTGTGCAACTTGTTTTCGAGGGTGAGTGTATCGCCATGGCCAGGGTGGTGGGGGACGGCGCAATTAATTTTGAAGTGGTGGATGTGGCTGTCGATCCCCGCTGGCAGGGACAAGGCTTGGGGCGTTTGTTGATGCAAAAGGTGATGGACTATCTGAAAGCTCACGCCTTCGAGGGTGCCTATATCACCTTGATGGCCGATGTGCCGCAACTGTACCTCAAATTTGGTTTCAGTTTCAGTTCACCGGCCAGTGAGGGCATGTATCTTGTCTGGCCGCCCAAGGCCGAGTTGAGTGCCTGAGTCCGGCCAAGGATCCTGAGCCTCAGCAGCGGCTCAGGGACGCAGTGCCGGCATCCGGCCACGGGTTGGTCGCACACTGGACAACAGCATATAGATACAAGTTGTGGTCAGACACAAGCCCAGATACATAGGCAGACCCTGCTGTTGCTGGAAGCCGTTGGCCACCAGAGGCCCGATAACTGAACCCACAGAGTAGCTGAGCAGCATAAGTTCGGTTGCCGCCACTATCTTGCTGCTGTCGAGGCTGTCACAGGCCAGCGTAATAGCGATAGGGTAGAGGGCGAAGGCGGCAGCCCCCAGCAGCAACAGGTTGAAGCCCATCACTAAAGTGCTGTGACTCAGCAAAATACCCACAACCCCGGCGGCGCCCAACAAACAGAAAAATGCCATCAAGAGAGTCTTGCTGAATCTGGGAGACAACCAACTGACCAGGGGTTGCACCAACATGGCTCCCAGGATCACTATGGCCATCAGTTTGCCCGTCAGCTGGTGGTCACCTGTCTGCTCGCTGAGAAACACAGGCATCAGGCCATAGATGGGGCCCAATACCAAACCTGCAACCAGACAGCCCATGATGGCAGGGCGACTGACATGCCTGACTTCTTTGAAGCTAATCTTCTGATGCTGTATTTTTTGTGGCTGGCAGCGCTTGGCCAGCAGTGGCGGCAATACGGCCAACACCAGTACTATAGCCACCAAAATATGCGGCATGGCACCATCGACACCCAACTGTCCCACACCCAGTTGTCCCAGGGCGTTACCGCCATAGAGTGAGCCTGTATAGAAGCCCAAACGCTTGGCTCTCTGCTTGGCGGTGTCGGCTATCAACAACCAGGACTCCACCACTACGAAGATGCCGGCCACGGCAATCCCGGCAATGAAGCGCGCCGCCAGCCAAAACTGACCATTAACCACCAAGGGCATGCCAGCCACTGTCGCCGCCAGTAGCAATAGAAACAGGATGAAGGCACCTCTGTGTCCCAGACGTGCCACGACAGGTGAAATACAAGTTGCCCCGAGCAACAGGCCGAAATAGAAAATACTCGCCAGCCAAGCCGCCAGATCTGTCGCTAAGCCAAAACCGTCCAATGCCAGCGGCAGCAGACTCATGTGATAGCCGGAAGCCAGAGCAAACAGGGTCAAACCCGCAACAGGTACCCAGGCACTGTTGTTGTGAGCGGTGGCGTGAGGTTGGGACAACTCAGACTCCAAATAGAAAAACGACCTTTTAAACGGAGATCAGTTTAAAAAGTCTGAATGGTGAAATTTTCCGCGAATATAGGAGTCTGTAGCGCTCGGGTAAAGTGAGTTTATTTTGTTGTCTTGGAAAGAAAATTTCACCAAAGTCTGGATGTTTAATAGTCTGTTTTAACTTTGAATAAATGTAAATAAAAACTCGCTTGAACGGCAATTTTTGCTGAGTTAAAACGGTGTTTTTAGCCGTTTGGCAATATCACCTCTTGTGGCCTTTGTTGTTGGCTGCGCTGCATTTAGTGTTTGCCCTGGGGTAAGATGGGGTCATTCGTTTCTGTGGACTATTTCTATGGCCAAGATTTTGCTCGTTGCCAACCTTAACTGTGACCGAATCTTATTGCTGGATAAACCCTTGCGTACCGGAGGTAGATTCCATTATCAGGATGGTGGCCAACGCTTGGGTGGTGGTGGCGCCAACACTGGCATAGGGCTGGAATGGGCCGGTCATAATGTGGCTCTGGTCAGTCAGGTTGGGCGAGACGAGATGGGCGATTGGCTGCTGGCCGAAGCCAGTACCCAAGGGCTGGATTGTCGCAGGGTGCAGCGGCGAGCAGGCAATACCTGTGAAATGTTGTTGGTGATGACCCCGGATGGCGAGCGCACCATTATCCGGCCGCAGCGGCCGATATTTGAATTGCCGGCGCCGCCCAAGTGGTCTCAGTGGGATGCGCTCTATATCAACTCCTCTGCCGAAGGGGCGGTCAGTTGGGCGCGAACCGCGCTGGAACACACTCTGGTGGTGGCACAATTGGCCAAAGATGACAGGCCAAGACCCTGCCATGTATTGCTGTCTTCGGTAACAGATATGCAAGGGCGCAGCGAGCTCAGCCCCTGGCAGTTTGGGCGTCAGATAGCCGGTGATGCACTTAAATACTTTATTGTGACTCAAGGCGAGCAGGGCGCAGTGTTATACCAGGAGAGTGGTGAGACGCTGATAGCGGCGGTTCCGGCGAAAGTGGTGGATACCACGGGGGCCGGTGATGCCTTTGCCGCCGGGCTTATCCATGGTTTGGTATCGGGAATGGCAGTGGAACAGGCCATGAAGGAAGCCGCTCAGTGGGCGGCTTTCGCGGTTGCCTCGGAAACCTCGATTCCGGGAGACGCCTTACGTCAGTACCTGCAAGCACAGCAGGATTGAGCTTGTCATAAAAATCCCGCATCAGTGTCATGCCGCTGTCATCAAGTGGGCTTAATCTTGCTGGCGATCTTTGGTTAGAGCTCAAGGGCTCTTCGGGTTTCTCCCTTCTTGTTTATTTATGTGCTAACTGGCTTGCCCTGCTCTTGAAGCAGGGCTTTTTTAATCCTGTCGCCCAAGGTTCGAGGCGATTGTCATCCCGCTGTCGCATATGTGTCATGAAGGCGTCACATCAGGAAGGTGCGAATAAGTCCTCTTGGCACTCTGGCTTACACAGCTATTGGCGTTCAAGGCATCTGACTGAAGACATGCCGGGGCCTGTCAAAGTCGGATAACGCAGAAAGCCGGTGGCTGTGTAAGCCCCGAAGGGCGTGGCTTACAGACCTATCTGCTATGTTGTGTTTCTTGCAAAGGACTTGGCCATTTGCTACGAACCACGCCTTGCATCCAGGCCCGTAAGCCGACGCAGAGCACACATGGGACTTGTTCACACCTTCCTAAGCCCCAATATGTGCAGCGAGTCTTCTTTATGGCGCTGTGATTCGCCCGCTGATTCCCAACTGGTTTGCTGGTGCCCCGTTTCTTAACGGGGCTTTTTTTAGCTGTTTTGGCAGCTTGTTGCCGGTCTGGGTAACCAGATATCGAAACTCGGGCCACCGCTTGCTGTGTCGCTGACGCTAATGTCCCCACAGTGCTGGCGAATGATCTGGGCACTGATGGCCAGCCCCAGGCCGTGACCGCCGCTGCCGCGATCCCGTGATTTGTCTATGCGAACGAAGGGGTCAAAAATGCGTTGTTTATCTTCATCCTGGATCCCTGGGCCATCGTTGGCAATATGCAGCCAGATCCTGTCAGTGTCGCCGCTGAGCCTTATGCTGACGCTTTGGCTGGCATAGCGGTAGCCGTTGCGGATGATATTGCTGACAGCTCTATGCCAGAGGCGCAGATCTACCATGGCCTCCAGTGGTTCTACCTTGGTGAGTTCAAGGGCGATATCGGTTTCAAACTGCAGGTGGGCAATCAACTCCTGCAGCGCGGTATCCAATGATTGGCAGCTCAATTGTAATGGCGCCTGACGTCGCTCCATTCTGGCGTATTGCAGCAACTCGTCCACCATGGTGCCGAGTTCATCCAGATCCTGATGTATGCCTTCCAGATAAGACATTTGCTCCGGGCGCACGCCGGAATCGTCCAGCATATCCAGATTACAACGGATCCTGAATATAGGTGTACGCACTTCATGGGCAACGGCATTGGTGAGTTGTTTGTTGCTGTCGATGAGTTTGGCTATCTTGTCAGCCATCTGATTGAATGACTGGTTCAGGTGTCCCACCTTGTGCCAAACACCTGTTTTGGCCCGTACTTTGAAATCTCCATTGGCAAAGGCACTGTGAACCCTTTCCAAGCGGCGCAGACGCCGGGCCAACAGGTAGAGCAGTACAAAGTTGATAAAAGCCAACACGGGAAACAGCACCCAGAGGGCAACGGATTCTTTGAAATAGTATTCCTGCCAGAAAGGAGCGGACTCGTCGCGGCTGATGGCATACACCTTATCTGAACCCTGGAACATGATATAGGAGATATCCTCTTCCATGTCTTTGACGTAATGCCGGTTGTCTCTCAGGATCTGTTTTTCTTCAGCTGACAGCTCGGCCGAGTCCAAAGAGATGACCCTCAGCTGTTTGTGCACGTTGCCTAGCACCTGTTCAAGCGAGGCCTCGGCGCTGGCAACACCCTTGGCGGCCGAGATTTCAGACAACAGCTGGCTCAGTGACATATTGGTGCGATCCAGATAGTCGCTTTCCCACTCATCGGAGGAAAAGAAGTCCAGCTGAAAGACAAAAATGATGGAGGTGAAAAACAGAAACACCAGCACCAGATAGGAGAAGATAAACAGGCGCTTCATTACCACCTATCCGGCACAAATAGATAACCCTTGCCCCTTACTGTGATTATCTTGCGTGGCAAACTGGGGTTGTCGCCTAATTTTTTACGCAAAATCACTACCTTGTTATCTATGCTGCGGTCTATTCCGTCGTACTCTATGCCGCGGGTTTCTTTGACCAGAAACTCCCGCGACAGTATTTCATCCGGATGTGAGCTCAGCAGCCACAGCAGGTCGAATTCGGCTGCGGTGAGGTTGACCTCTGCCTGACTGACGGCGCAGAACTTGCGGGCATTGTCCAGATAGAGTTCACCAAACTGACGTTCACGGTTGCTCTCTGTGACCGCGCTTTCCTGCCGTCTCAGTAACATGCGGATCCTGGCCAGCAGTACCCTGGGCTGAATAGGTTTATTGACAAAGTCATCGGCGCCCATCTCCAGAGCAGCCACTTGATCCATGTCATCTTCACTGGCGGTGAGGATCAGTATCTTGCCTTGGTATTGGGCCCTGATTTCACGGCAGATACTCAAGCCATCGTTTCCCGGCAACATAAGATCCAGGATCACCAGCTCAGGTTGACGCTCGAGTATTTGCTGGCAGGCACAGTTGCCATTGTCTATCCGCTCTACATCGAAATGTTGGTTCCTGAGGTAATTGGTCAGAAGGTCACTGATCTTATTGTCGTCTTCTACGAGTGTTATGCGAGTGTTTGCCATTTCCTGCCGATAAGCTTGTGGATCAAGATAAAGCAAAATTAGCACCCCGATTACATAAGTGACAATTTGATTGGCATAAAGGGGGACTCAGTCACCCCTTTACCAGTGACCATTCAGTCTTTAACGCTGACATTACTGAGAATATAGCTGACTTCATAACCCCGGGTGCCTGGATTTTCCGCCTTCTGGTTCAGGCCGGTGACTTCCACTATCACTGAGGTTTCCCTCTCAATCGAGTTGGAGCCCCAGAGCCAGCTATTGTCATTGCGACCCACACCAAAAGTATTCACTGCATCCCTGTTGGTTTGTTCGCTGTCCAGGGTGAAGAAGGCAAATCCCCCTTGCTGGCTCAACTCTGCCGCTTTGCGCAGAATGTATTTGCGGGCCAGGGCCCTGTCAGTGTTGTTATTGCCGACAAAACTTATTTGCCAGGCATTTGAGGCAATTTGGGTTGTCTCAAAGCCTTTGCCAAAGGTCCAGAAGGATTTCTGGGTGTCATAAGGGGTAGCACAGCCACTGACCACTATGGCTAAGCCTGCGGCAAGCAAGAGGTTTTTAAGCGATTTCATCCAAGGACCTCAGATTCAGAAGTAATAAGTCAGTGCCAGGTTGGCGTTCCACTGCTGTTTGCCATCCACAATCGGCGAGTCGGCAATGGCGGAATCCAGGTAGCTGTAGTTGCTGCTTTGGCTGAGTTCGAGATGTTCTCCCAGAGGCACAATCAGCTTGTAACCTGCGTTGTAGGTGAAGGCTTTGCCCGGTTGGTAGGCCTTATGCTGCTTATTGGCTTCAGCCTTGCTGACTCCGAAGTAGTACTGGGTAAAGTCACTGCTCAGGTAGCTGACGCCGGCGTAGGGAACGACACTGCCCCAGCCCAGGTTCAGTGGTACGGCGTAACGGACCTGGCCGATAAAGCCGTTGTATCTGTTGGTTACGTCATGTTGTACCGAGGTGGACAGAGTACCGAATCCCAGTTGGGTATCCAGGTTGATACCCAGATCGCCACTCAGTTTACGTTCATGGATGCCGCCAAGCGCTGCCGCGTCTGAGTCTTTCAAGGCAATACCCGGACTACCCAGGTACACACTCAGGTTGAAAAGATCTTTATCATTGCCGAAGAAACGGTAGTTGATATTGGCCAGTGAGGCGTTGAAGTCCTTGCCGTTATAACCCAGGTTACCGAAGGGACGCAGCTTGGAATCGACGCCTTGATAGAGTTCGCTGCCCTGATAGGCACCGGCAGAGACAAAGAAACTGTTTTCATGGCTGTAAATCTGGCCATTACGGATATAAACGTCAGTGTTGTCCGCCAAGGCGGCACTGCTTACTGCAGCCCCAACAAGGGCCAGGGCGCTGAATCTGAATGCTTTCATATTACTTCTCCTGAAAACATAAGAAATCCCTGGTATTGTCCTCGGCGTCACGGCCATACAATAGCGCCGCTTTGTATGGAAATGTCCGTGATCTGTCCCGTAAGCTTGGAGTATGATCGGGCTTTGGCACCCGAAGGGAGACGTAACGTGACCAAGTGTTTGATTGACAAGATTTCTGGGCTGTATGCCGGTGATGAGCTGACATTCAGGGACAAGCTGGCAAGCGGGATAGATAACAAATCCCAGATGGAGACGCTGGAGGTTTTCGGCGACAGGGTTGCGGGTGATGCCCAGGCGGATCCCAAACATCATGGTGGCCCGGATAGGGTACTGCATCATTTCCCTCGCGAGCACTATGGCCACTACCGGCGCATGGGGCTGATAACTTCAGGGCAGGATGCACCTGCCATGGGAGAAAACATCAGCAGTGTTGGCTTAACAGAGGCGGATATTCATATCGGCGATATCCTCAGCTTTGGCGAAGTCGAGCTGCAAGTCACCCAACCGCGTTCCCCCTGCTTTAAGCTCAATCACCAATATGGCCAGCGGGACTTTGCCCTTGCCATGCAGCAAACGGGTATGTCAGGTTGGTTCTATCGGGTGCTTAAGCCTGGCATCATAAGCTGTCAGGATGCCCTGATATTGAAACAAAGGCGTACCGATATCAGTGTTGCCAAGGCGATGAAGCTGTATTTTCGCCCCGAATTTGATGCGGCCGCCTATGACAGGCTGCTCAGTTGTGAAGGTTTGGCAGCCAGCTGGGTAGGCAGCTTGCAGCGCCGACTGGAGCGGGGCAGCATAGAAGACTGGCAGATGCGCCTCTATGGCCCGGATAGTTTGGCTTTGAACTGAAAAAGTTAGGAAACAACATGGAAAAACAGGAAAGAGACATGGGAATGTTGGTGCACTTGGCGAGTTTTGCCGGTTACCTGATCCCTTTCGGCACTATCTTGGGGCCGTTGATCGTTTGGTTGATGAAACGGGAAGAGTTTGAATTTGTTGATGTTTGCGGCCGTAATTGCCTGAACTTCAAAATCAGTATGATCATTTACACCATCATCAGCCTGATCCTGATCTTTGTTGGCATAGGTTTGGTGCTGGTGGCTGTACTGGCGATTTTCGATGTGGTGGTGACCATAGTCGCAGCGGTCAAGGCCAGTGAGGGAGTGGAATACAAGTACCCCTTGGCAATCAAATTCCTGTGAACCCGGGCCATCCATAGGATGGCCTTGTTGCCGACAGCGGAGGAGCAATGCGAGCCTTTTTATCCGGTATCAATAACTTTTGGGTCGGTCTGGTGTTCGGGTTGTCACTGCCGCTGTTGTTAGTTGTGCTGACGCTGAGCGTGACCCTCTATCAACTCACTGACTTTGCCAATGATGTTGCCATAACCCCTCTGTATCAGCGTGGAGAGCAGACTTTAGCGCGGGTCGACCAACTGCTGGTGACTCTGGATCAACGACTCAGTGATGACGACCCAGGTTTATTGGCACCATTTAAGCAAATAGAGTTGTTGCCTGAGCTCAAGTTGTTGGCTCTCAGTGTTGCCAAGTTACAGGTTGAAGAGAACCAACCGGCTCTCTCTGCTGTGAAGGCTGAGCTGGCGACTCAACTCGATGCTTCCCTTAAGCAAAGGTTTGCGACAGCCGAGGCTGAAGCCCTGAGCCAGCATTTGCAGCAAATTCTGGAAATATTGGCCAAGGGTAAAGAGGCGCCTTTGCCGCCTCAATCCTGAGTGTTTGCCGAGGTTTCTGCAGCCAGTTGACTCAGCGCTCGTTGGCGGTAATCCAGCAAGGCAAACACCCCGAATAGAAAGGCGTTGAGATAGTCTTTAGCCTTGAGCGGCAACAACTGACAAAATATCGTGTGAAATATCAGCACCTGCAGCCCATGCATCATGGCGGTTACCCCGAGAAGTATGGTGAGTATCACGCCGATATTGCCTTCAAACGGGCTGAACAGGTTGAAAAACATCAACACCCAAGCCAATAGGGTCGCCAGTTTTCCCAACACTAATACGGCTTTCATGACTCTATTCCTCCCGGGAAGCGATACAGGCGGTAGCTGACCTGGCCGGCCTGCTTCTCTTTCAATGCCTCCCAGTCGGCCGGTATCGGCAACTGCTGCAATTCTGATTCCACTTCGAGATAGATAAGGGCGCCTGGGTTGAGCCATTGATGCCGGGCCAGCAGGGTTAGGGTTTGCTCGGCCAGTCCCTTGCGAAAAGGGGGATCGATAAACACGATATCGAAACGGCGATCGGCAGGGCGCGCCAAACCGGCCAATACATCGCCGTTGATGACCTCGGCACTGTCGCATTTTAGGGTTTGCAGATTCTGCTGCAGTTGCTGAGCGGCGGTTTTTTGCAGCTCATAGACTCTGGCAAAAGCGGCATAGCGGGACAGGGCTTCCAATGCCAGGGCGCCACTGCCACCGAAACAGTCCAACACCGAGCTGCCACTGAGTTCACCTGCCAGCCAGTTAAAAAGAGTTTCCCGCACTCTGTCTGTGGTTGGCCTCAGGCCTTCCAGATCCTGGATGGGTAATTTTCTCGAGCGCCATTGGCCTGCGATAATACGAACCTGACCGCTGCCCGGTCTATTTTTGGCCATCTTGCCCCCGTGATTTTGCCTGAAGAAAGAAAGTGGTAGACTATGCCACCTTAAAAGCGTCGCTATTTTATAACAAACTCAGCCGAAAAGGTGAGATGAAGCTAAAGCCCTTTATCGCTCGGGAATGCCCATAACAGGCCCCGCTGCTCCAGGGAAATAGTTGCGACCTCAAGCGGGAGCCCGGCTCCTGAAGATCCCCCACGATGTTGAGCACTGGTAGCACTGATGGCAAAGAAAGGTTTTTTTTCCTGGTTTCGTAAAGACAAAAGTAATGACGAAGCCGAGCAGGCGGCCAAACTCGCCGAACAACAAGCCGCAGAAGCCGCGGCCGAGACTGAACGTTTAGCTGCTGAAAAGGCGCAGGCTGAACAAGCCGAAGCTGATCGTCTGGCGACTGAAAAGGCGCAGGCAGAACAGGCCGAAGCCGAGCGTATTGCTGCTGAAAAGGCACAGGCAGAACAGGCAGAAGCCGAGCGTATTGCTGCTGAAAAGGCGCAGGCCGAGCGGGCTGAAGCCGAACGTCTGGCTGCTGAAAAGGCACAAGCCGAGCAGGCAGAAGCCGAGCGTATTGCTGCTGAAAAGGCGCAGGCAGAACAGGCCGAAGCCGAGCGTATTGCTGCTGAAAAGGCGCAGGCAGAACAGGCAGAAGCCGAGCGTATTGCTGCTGAAAAGGCGCAGGCGGAGCAGGCCGAAGCTGAGCGTCTGGCTGCTGAAAAGGCACAGGCAGAACAGGCCGAAGCCGAGCGTATTGCTGCTGAAAAAGCGCAGGCAGAGCAGGCCGAAGCCGAACGTCTGGCAGTTGAAAAGGCACAGGCAGAACAGGCAGAAGCCGAGCGTATTGCTGCTGAAAAGGCGCAGGTGGAGCAGGCCGAGGCTGAACGTTTAGCTGTTGAAAGAGCCCAGGCAGAGCAAGCAGAAGCCGAACGTCTGGCGGCCGAAAAAGCGCAGGCAGAACAGGCCGAAGCCGAGCGTCTGGCCGCTGAAAAAAACCAGGCCGAACAGGCTGCTGATGAAGAAGCTCAACCTGAGCCACAGGCAAAACCTGTTAAAGAGGGTTTCTTTGCCCGCCTCAAGCGAGGGCTGATGCGCACCAGCGAAAATATCGGTAGCGGTTTTATCGGGCTGTTTCGCGGTAAAAAGATTGATGATGACCTATTTGAAGAGCTGGAAGAGCAACTGCTTATTGCCGACGTTGGGGTGGAAACCACCAGTCGGTTGATCTCCAGCCTGACAGATCATGCTTCACGCAAGCAGCTCAAGGACGCCGAAGCCTTATATGAATTGCTGCAGCAGGAGATGCTGGCGACGCTGGAGCCTGTGAGTGTGCCTCTGGTGCCGGATAATGCCGCCGGGCCTTTCGTTATTTTAATGGTGGGGGTCAACGGCGTTGGCAAGACCACTACCATAGGCAAGTTGGCCAAACAGTATCAGCGCGAAGGCAAGTCTGTCATGCTGGCAGCCGGTGATACTTTCCGCGCCGCTGCGGTTGAGCAGCTGCAGGTTTGGGGCCAGCGCAACGATATTCCTGTGATTGCCCAGCATACAGGTGCCGATAGCGCCTCTGTGCTATTTGATGCCCTGCAGGCCGCCAAGGCCAGAAATGTCGATGTGTTGATTGCCGATACCGCAGGTCGTTTGCAGAACAAGAGCCATCTGATGGAAGAGCTGAAGAAAGTGGTTCGGGTGATGAAGAAACTGGATCCGGACGCTCCCCATGAAGTGATGCTGACCCTGGATGCCAGCACGGGCCAGAATGCCATCAGTCAGGCGCAGTTGTTCCAGGAAGCCGTCGGAGTTACCGGCATCAGTATCAGCAAGCTGGATGGTACCGCCAAAGGCGGAGTTATCTTTGCCATTGCCGATAAATTTGGTATTCCTATTCGTTACATAGGCGTGGGAGAGCAGATAGACGATCTGCGTACCTTCAATGCCAAAGACTTTATCGAAGCCCTGTTCAGTCAGGAGAAGGCGGATAACTGATATATGATTCGATTTGAGCAGGTCAGCAAAATTTACGCCGGGGGCCAAAAGGCACTGTCTGATGTGAGTTTTCATCTTCAGCGGGGCGAAATGGCCTTTCTTACCGGGCATTCCGGGGCCGGTAAGAGTACCTTGCTCAAATTGATCACAGTTATTGAGCGCGCCAGCGCCGGCCGGGTATGGATCAACGGCCATGATATCGCCGGTATCAAGCGCGGCCATGTGCCTTACCTGCGCCGCGATATCGGGATGATCTTCCAAAGCCACCATCTGTTGATGGATCGCAGCGTGTTTGACAATGTGGCGCTGCCCTTGGTTATCGAAGGTTTTACCCTGGGGGAGATCCGCAAGCGGGTAGCCGGTGCTCTGGATATGGTGGGTCTCTATGGTAAAGAGCGCCATAACCCCATCATGCTTTCGGGCGGTGAGCAGCAGCGGGTCGGCATTGCCAGGGCGATAGTCAACAAACCCCCTCTATTGCTGGCCGATGAGCCGACCGGTAACCTGGACCCCAAGCTATCCATGGATATTCTCAGGCTGTTTGAAACCTTCAACGATGCGGGCACCAGCGTGCTGATTGCCACCCATGATCTCGGTCTTATCGCCAGAATGAAATACCGCACCCTGACCCTGAAGCAGGGGCGGATGATAGGTGGTGAAGAACTGGGGACCAGCCCCATGAGTGCTAAGGAATAAGCTATGTCTGCCCAGCCTTCATTGACCCGCAGTAAACTCCCGCTTTCCGGCCGGATAGTGATGTTCTTTATCCGCCATATACAGCATGCCATGGCCAGCATGGGTGAGTTGTGGCGCAACCCTATCTCATCGCTGATGACCATGGCTGTGCTGGGTGTGAGTCTGAGTTTGCCGGCCGCCTTGCAGGTGCTGGTAAAAAATGCCGAAACCATTACCCAATCCTGGAGCAGCGCGGCGCAGATCTCCTTGTTTATTGAGGGGAACCGCTCAGAGCAGAGTATTCAGAGCCTGTTGGCACGGATAAAGGTCTACCCGGAAATCGACGAGGTTGACTATATCAATCGTGACGAGGCACTGGCGGAGTTCCAACAGCTGTCTGGTTTCGGCGAGGCGCTCTCCTATCTGGAAAGCAACCCTTTGCCGGCGGTGATCAGCGTGATCCCCACCGAAAAGTATTCCAGCCCCGCAGGCGCCAGAGAGCTTTTGACCAAGCTGGAGCGTGAGCCTGAGGTGAGCTTTGGCCGTCTGGATATCGAGTGGCTGGAGCGCTTACAGGCGCTGGTGCGCTTGTTGGAACGTACCGTGCTGGCGTTGGCGGCGCTGCTGATCCTGGCTGTGGTGCTGGTCATAGGCAACACTATTCGCCTGGCTATCATGAATCGGCGCAGTGAAATTGAGGTCATGAAGCTGGTCGGGGCCACAGAAGCCTTTATTCAGCGGCCTTTTCTCTATACCGGCATCTGGTATGGTGTTATCGGCGGTATACTCGCCTGGGTGATAATCAACCTCTTGGTCTGGTACCTGGATGGGGCGTTGGCCTCGCTTTTGGGCCTGTATGGCAGCCAACTTGAGATGCAGTCCCTGACCTTTGTCGAGCTGCTGCAGATGATGGCACTGGCCTCATTTTTGGGTTGGTTGGGGTCTTTCCTGTCGGTGCGCCAACACCTGCGAGCCATAGAACCTCACTGATGTAAAAATGAACTTATCTTCACTTGCATTGTCCTATTTTCGGGGTAAAAATAACCCCGGATGTTGGATACGGCGTTGACAATATATGTCAATTGACCGATAGTGCATCGGCTCATCAGCGTTTTTTTCGACCCGAAATGAGCATCAAAGCAGTAAGAAACAGGAGCGTGAATGACTGATCAAACGCAATCAATGGCACTGATGGTTCCCCAAGGGAGCAGCAGTCTCGAGGCCTATATCCATTCGGTAAACAGCATGACCATGCTGGACGCCGAGCAGGAGTATGAGCTGGCGAAGCGTTTGCAGGAAACCGGTGATCTGCAGGCGGCTAAGCAACTGATTATGTCGCACTTACGTTTTGTGGTGCATATTGCCCGCGGCTATGCGGGTTATGGTCTGCCACAGGCAGACCTGATCCAGGAAGGCAACATAGGCCTGATGAAGGCGGTCAAACGTTTCGACCCTGATGTGGGTGTGCGTTTGGTGTCTTTCGCCGTGCACTGGATCAAGGCAGAAATTCATGAATATGTGCTGAAGAACTGGCGCATAGTCAAAGTCGCCACCACTAAGGCACAGCGTAAGTTGTTCTTCAACCTGCGTAAGGCCAAGAAACGTCTGGGTTGGTTCAGCGATGAAGAGGTCACTATGGTGGCGGAGAATCTTGGCGTATCCAAACAGGATGTGACCGAGATGGAGTCGCGAATGGCGGCGCAGGATCCGGCCTTTGACCTGACCAATGATCACGATGATGATCATGACTTTGCCCCGGCGCTTTATCTGGAAGACCACTCTTCCGACTTGGCGGCCCAGGTAGAAAATGACAACTGGGAATCCAATGCCCAGAACAAGCTGTTGTCGGCGATCAAGACCTTGGATGAGCGCAGCCAGCACATTCTGCGGGCCCGTTGGTTGGACGATGAAAAGACCACACTGCAGGAGCTGGCCGATACCTATCAGGTGTCTGCTGAGCGGATCCGTCAGTTGGAGAAAAACGCCATGAACAAGCTCAAGGCTTGTATGGACGTATAACGCAGTCAGCAAACTATTCAGCAAAACCCGCCTTCTGGCGGGTTTTTTGTTTTCAGCCGAGGATGTGCCGGATAAACCATACAAATTATATGGTTAAAAAATGCTTAACGGATTAGATATATACTCCTTGTTCGAGTATAAAAATTAGTCAGCGTATGATGTGAGAGTAAGTCTACTGTAATGCTTGTACCAATATGGAGATAACACCTATGACCGGAAGTAAGCCCTTGGGCAAATGTCCAGTAATGCACGGCGCCAACACATCCATAGAGCAAGACATCATGAAGTGGTGGCCCAAGTCGCTCAAGCTCGACATCCTCAGCCAGCACGACAGCAAGACCAATCCCATGGATCCCGATTTCAACTATGCCGAAGCGTTTGCCAAGTTGGACTATGCCGGCCTGAAAGCCGATCTTAGGGCACTGATGACCACGAGCCAGGACTGGTGGCCGGCAGATTGGGGCCACTATGGCGCCATGATGGTGCGCATGGCCTGGCATGCGGCCGGTTCTTACCGCATTGAAGATGGCCGTGGCGGTGCAGGTACCGGCAATCAGCGTTTTGCCCCTCTCAATAGTTGGCCGGATAACGTCAACACAGACAAGGCTCGGCGTCTGCTATGGCCTATCAAGAAGAAGTACGGTAACAAGATTTCCTGGGCAGACCTGATCATTCTCGCCGGTACAGTCGCTTATGAAACCATGGGGCTGAAAACTTTCGGCTTTGCCGCCGGACGGGAAGATATCTGGCATCCGGAAAAGGATACCTATTGGGGCTCGGAGGAGGAGTGGCTGGCCACCAGTGATGGTCCCAACAGCCGCTATTCCGGGGAGCGCGAGTTGGAAAACCCATTGGCAGCCGTGATGATGGGGCTTATTTACGTCAACCCTGAAGGGGTTGATGGCAATCCGGATCCGCTGAAGACGGCCAAGGACATGCGGGAAACTTTCAAACGCATGGCAATGAATGATGAAGAAACCGTGGCGCTGACCGCAGGTGGCCACACTGTGGGTAAGTGTCACGGCAATGGCCGCGCCGAAAATCTCAGCCCGGAGCCGGAAGCGGCCGGCTTGGAAGAGCAGGGACTGGGCTGGCTAAACCACAAGAGCCGGGGCATTGGCCGCGATACTGTGGTCAGTGGCATTGAAGGGGCTTGGACAACCCATCCTACCCAGTGGGATAACGGTTTCTTCAAGATGCTGTTGCAGCATGAGTGGGAGCTGAAAAAGAGTCCAGCCGGTGCCTGGCAGTGGGAGCCTGTGGATATCAAAGAGCAAGACAAGCCTGTGGATGTGGAAGACCCGTCCATACGCCACAATCCCATAATGACAGATGCCGATATGGCGCTGAAGGTCGACCCTGAATATCGTAAGATTGCCGAGCGTTTTGCCCAGGATCAGCAGTATTTCAGTGAGGTGTTTGCCAGGGCTTGGTTCAAGCTGACCCACAGAGACCTGGGGCCAAGAAGTCGCTATCTTGGGCCGGATGTGCCGACAGAAGAGCTTATCTGGCAAGACCCAATCCCTAAAGTCGACTACAGCCTGACAGCCAAGGATGTCGCCGACCTCAAGACAGAGATCCTGGCCTCCGGGCTGAGTGTGGCCGAGTTGGTGGCTACCGCCTGGGACAGCGCTCGCACCTTCCGCGGCTCTGACTACCGTGGTGGCGCCAACGGCGCGCGTATCCGTCTGCAGCCGTGCTGCGACTGGCATGGCAATGAGCCGAAGCGGCTGCAAAAAGTACTCAAGGTGTTGGAGGCTATCCAGTCAGGTTGCGGCAAAGAGATCAGCCTGGCCGACCTGATAGTGCTTGCGGGCAGCGCCGCAGTTGAGAAGGCCGCGAGGGATGCCGGGGTCAATATCGAGGTGCCATTCCTGCCGGGGCGTGGGGATGCAACCCAAGAGATGACGGATGTGGAATCGTTCGCCGTGCTTGAGCCTTTGCATGATGGCTTCAGAAATTATCTGCAGGCCGATTATCGGGTGACTCCCGAGCAACTCTTGCTGGATCGCAGTCAACTTATGGGGCTCACGGCCCCTGAAATGACAGTGCTCATAGGTGGTATGCGGGTGCTGGGTGCCAACTTCGAGGGGGCATTACAGGGCGTGTTTACCGACAGGGTCGGTGTTTTATCCAATGACTTCTTTGTCAATCTCACCGACATGCGCTATCAGTGGCGACCGGTTGCCGAAAACCTCTACGAAATTGTTGAGCGTCACAGCGGCGCGGTTAAGTGGACCGCAACCCGGGTGGACTTGGTGCTTGGCTCCAACTCGATTCTGCGTTCTTATGCGGAAGTCTATGCCCAGGATGACAACGGCGAAAAGTTTGTTCGGGACTTCGTCAAGGCCTGGGTCAAGGTGATGAATGCCGATCGCTTTTAACTGAGAGCCAATAGACAGTATATGCCCGAGAGACATCTGGGGGTTGGAGTAGTGCAGCGTATGTAGCTGTATAATTCCAACCCCAGTTTTTTTGGCGTTGTACGGACTTAAAAAGGCTGCAACCTGACGTCAGGGTGGAAATCTGCCGCAGGGAGCAGAAAACGCCGGTTGCAGTAAAACTATGAGTCAGCAAGACTCTAGCCGCAGGAAAGGGTTGGTTGCCTCAAATGAGGTGGGACTTATTGTGGATTTTTGGCTTGGCCTTAAATAGAGGCTTTTTCCCAAAGCTATTGGCGAATTTGCGACGTTTACCCGGCGAAATGGTTAAAGCCTGCGGGGATGGCAGCAGAATTGTGACTCAGGTTCTGGCATAATGTAGCGCTAATTTTTAAGTGTTCTTCTTCAAGGAATGAAATGAAGCAGTATCTTTCCCTCTTCGGCCTGTTATGGCTTTTGTCCGCATGCACCCCCAATTCCCATGTTGAATTTGACCCCAAAAAAGGCGATCAAGTTGATTACTGGGTACAGGCCAAAGCCACTATAGATATAGGTGGACGTCAATTTACTCAGGACAGCAACTCCCTGATGCGTTATGAGGTAATTGAGACCTCGCCGGCGCTAAAGATGGAGCTGGTACCCAAATATATGGCTATGTCAGGCGGCGGCCGGCCTTTCAGTAGCTTTGGCGCTACCGATGACAACCCTGAGCTGCAGAAGATGTTTTCCAAAGGCTTTGAAGTCACTCTGGATAAAGACTCAGGCAAACTGCTGGCGTTTAAGGCCAAGGACGATGAAACCTGGCAAAAAATATTGGCACGCTCTGGCCCTGAGCTAATCAAACTTTTGGCCCCGGGAATGGATGCTCCCGGCGTGTTGCAGGAGATCCCTGCCAAAGAGGGCAGTAAGCTGACACTTGAGGGGTTCAACGGCCAGCAAGCCGAATTACTGGTCACCAAAGTGACTCCCGAAACCGTAGACACTGAGTTGACGGCCGAAAGTGATGATAGCCGCCTGTATGGGCATATGCGCCTGGCCCGCGATAGCGGCTGGTTGCAGAAAATGGTGTTGGTGCTGGAAACTAAAGTCGAACTCAGGGGACGACAAGGCAGCAACCATATGTTGCTTGTCATGGAGCGTAAAGATCTGCTCGATCAAGTAGGTGACCTGAGCAATCGAATTGCCCCCGATTCTCTGGATAACTGGATTCCGATAGTGACCGCGCCGCCAAAACCTGTTGACGGGCAGGAGATCAGCGCCGAAGCCTTATTCCAATACGGCAAAGGAGCATATCGCATCGAATCTAAACATCTCCAATTGGAGTTATTGCTCGCCGAGCATGAAAAAGAAGTTCTGGGAGAGATCACCTATCGAGACTTCAAGGCATTGGACGCGGAAGATAAACCTATTGAAATGGAGTTTGCCGTTTTAGGCCAATTTGGCCCCTATCAGCAAAATGACAAGCTAGTCACCAGTACCGCCATTGCACCTCTGGGCTGGAACCAGCGAAACCAGTTTGAAAAAATATCCTCCTTCAGCGCCATGGCAGATTTCATGCCACTCGAACTGGTATCGATTTCCGGCCAATGGCAGTCGGGACAAGAGCAGCAACTGGCGTTTGACGGCGGTATTGTCACCATTACACCGATAGCGCAGCAGCCAGATGAATATCAGCTGCATTTCAGCGGCACAGATGGCTATTTGTTGCCATTTTTTGATGGGCTTGAAGGTGAATACCGTTACCAGACGCCAGAAATTGGCCCCAAATGGCTCAATAGTTTGGATCGCAGCATACTATTTAGCGGCGAGAATGGGTTTAGGGTGAAGTTGACCAACCAGCCATCAGAGGTGACCTTCTTTGCTGTGAAGAAGCAGCAACAATCGAGCTTCAGCCGTGAGGTTAGCTGGGTAAGCCGCGAGGCCTTTGCTGCCGATTACACCCTGCCTCCAATGGATAAGAATTACCTTTACAATGACACCGGCGAAGACTCTGCCGATTTTGACCCTATGAGTTTCTCGACCCAGGCCGATACGCCGCAAGGTGCCAAGTTGACCCTGCCACAGGACTGGGCCAGTGTCTGCCAACTGCAGATAGAAGGCGATTTTAAACAAGGGCCGTCATCCTTGGTGTGGAAAGCGAAGTATGACAAATGGAAGCCTGCGCAACTCCAGTACCAACTGAGTACAGAAGATGGTCTTCGCCGTTATTTCTATGGCCTGGAAATACCCAGTCATCTGCATTGTGATGGACGCCCGGTATGGCAGCCAATTGACTATACCCCGAGTGAGCGCGCCTGGCTGGTGCCTATCGAAGTATTCGGTGAGCTGGATCTGCAGCAATCCACGCGGCAGTTCCTTCAGCAGTACCATCTCTATAATGCCGATGGCGTACAACTGCCTTTGCTGGATATACACGCTCACTATCTCAATACAGACCATGCGTCCCTGAGCGAAGCCGTTATGGAAGACAAATACCTAAGAGTTGCCGATAGAGTGGAGCGTATCAGCAAGCTCGAATATCAGGGCGAACCCCTGGATATTCGTTGGGTCAACAGTTTCCCGCCACTGCCTTAAGGACAAGAAAATGCGTGTATTGATATTACTTTGTTGCCTGATGAGCTGGATGGCCAGCGCCGAGACAGTGTGGTTGAATGATGATTGGCAAGTGGTCGACCGTGAGCAACAGGCCAGTTTTTATGTCAAAGATCCTCAAACTCAGGATCAACACGGTTGGCAAACCACCATCTATTATGTCGGCTCGGATATCCCCAGATTCAAGGGCAGCTTTGCCAAGCCGGGTCTTTTCCAAAATGCTCTAGGTAGCTACCAGTTCTTTCACAATAACGGCAAGCTGTCTTCCGACGGCAACTATAACGGTAACAGCGAGATGGAAGGCCCAATCCGCTTCTATGATGAAGACGGCATCCTGACCATGGAGGCCAGTTTTGTTGATGGTAAGCAGCGGGGCACTCAGAAAAACTTCTACAGTAACGGTCAGTTAGAGGAAGTCTATGAGCAATTGGGCGACAAACGCGTCGGTAAAGACAGCCACTATTACCAGGATGGCAGTCTGCAGGCGCAACACTCGCTGGTCAATGGGTTGCCGGAAGGGGAGCAACTGGAGTACTACCCCGGGGGGCAACTGCGTGAGCGCAGCCTGTATCTGGCGGGTAAACTGACCGGTGAGCGCAAACGTTATCACCGCAATGGCGAGCTGTCTTACATTGATACCTTTGGCCCTAAAGGCCAGCAGGGTAAAGCCTATGAATACTGGGATACAGGCGCCAAAGAGGCCGAGTATGTTTATGTGGATGGCCAGCGGCAGGGGCCGGCCAAACGTTGGCACAAGAATGGGCAACTCAGTTGGGAAGGCAGTTACCTGCAGAATCGAGAACATGGGGAAAGCCGTCACTACGATGCACAGGGGCAACTGACTCGAGTTGAACATTATCAGCAGGGCAAGAAGGTGGGCGAGCAGCAAACCTTTTATGCCAATAGCTCGCAGCTGCAGCATTTAGAGCGCTTTGACAATCAAGGCCAATTGGTCTTTGAGCAAAAATTTGCCGTTGACGGCAGCAAGACCATGGAATTCAGCGCCCGTTTTGTCAAAGACAAGCAGATCCTCGACAGGCAATACTTTAAAGAGGGCAAGCTTAGCTCAAGAATGCAGCAGGATATGACCCGGGTGTGGACTCTGTTTCAGAAGTTTGATGCCAGTGGGGTTGTCATTGAACGCGAGGAGAAACTGAAAGGTAAGCGCGAGGGGCTGACTCTACAAAGTTATCAAGGGATTTGGGACGATGAGCCCTATATAGAAACCAGTTACTACAAGGAAGGTAAGCTCCATGGTGCCTATGAGAAGAAACTGGTTAGCGGCAAGCTGTTGGAGCAAGGCGAATACGCCAATGACAAAAAGGTGGGTACCTGGACCTACCTGGATGCCCGTAATCGCAGCACTGAAGCGTATGACAGCCAAGGGCGTCTGCATGGTGAGGTGAAAAAAATCCAGGTGCATGATGGTCAATTGTTGCAACTGGCACATTACCGGCACGGGCAGCTTGAAGGCGAATACCAGACCTATAATGAAAAAGGCGAGTTGCAAGCCAAAGGAAATTATAGTCAGGACAAACGGCATGGCCAGTGGCAGTACCAGGAGCCCTATGAAACCCAAGTGTCCCTCTGGCAAGGAGAGTACCATCACGGCAAAAAAGTCGGCACTTGGCTGGCCCACTCTGCAGCAGGTTATGAACTGGGGCGGGAGCAGTATGACGCCAAGGGGCAGGAACAAGGCAGCTTTTACTATTTCACCGAAGACGGCTTATTGAAAAAGGTCGCCCGTTATCAGGACGGGAAAGAACATGGTGATACCGTGTCTTACATCATGGGTAAACCCTACTATATCCAGATGTTCAAACACGGCGAGTTCTTGGGGAGTCGTGATGTCGATGACGATGAGTCGTCGAAGGGAGAGGGCGACTGCGATAACTCTACCTCATCGCTGCTGTTTGGTTGTTAATGGATATTTTATTGTTTAAAGAGTGAATCCGCTCATTGGTCTGGCGGTATTCCGCCGCCATAAATCTATGTTTAAGGCCGCATCTGCGGCCTTTTTTATGTTTAGGTAAGCCTGATCAGAAAATTCCGATGACAACAAGGATGTTTCTTAACGACCTTGTTTTCATGTCCCTATACAGTGCAACCAAGATCTCTTGGGGGACTGCTTATGGATTTCAGAACATACAGAGAGTTGGCGCTGACAGCCGAGCCAGGCTGGGGCATCGCGTTTCTGAAACAAAATAAGTATGAAGTTTACCATCAGACTCTTTACTGGCTGATGGATGCCGGTTTTCCTGTTCCACTAAGAGAACTGCGCATCGAACGCTTGGCCGGCTGCGACATTATCTGTTGCCGTATTCTCCCTTCTCGCCTGGAAAGATTTCTTGAAAAACAGGAAATCGCTCTTTACAAGAGCGACAAAGAAGCTCGCTGGGTATTACCCAATCCGATATCAGCCCCCCAATATCGACGTTGGCAGGCGTCAGTACTCTTGAACTCTCTCAAATGCCTTTGAGCTGCAACTTCGCTAAGTCATTATTATCTTCTTTGCTCTGACAACCGGTGATTTAAGTGCTTTCATCATCTAAACATAGTTTGAAAAAGTAGTAACAAATCTCATTGAGAAAAATATGATGCACCTTGTGAAAGTTGATGCTTGAAGTGGCTGCGAACATATGACTCAAGAAGGCATAAGTAGCAACCGTTCATTTGAATCGTTATTAGGTTTTCTAGAAATACTTTAGTTAGTTATATTTCAACTAGTACAATTCAGTTACTACAAATAGTAAATTCTTCATTGTTCAACCCGAAACCTATGCTCCGCAATGTTACCTAATTGTTATCGCTGCGTTTCATGAGTGTGTTATCAGCCTATTGACAAGGCTCCAACACTGTAAATGTTAATAGATATTTAATGATACATATCTTTACATTTAGTTGCTTGGTTATTATGATGTGAAATCTCAAGGACGAAAAAAGACTCAGGATTTAGATGTCGAGCCAATTTATCTCTGGTATTCATTGCCTTTCATTGATTGCCCGCTTTCACCATATCCCAGCGGATCCTAATTCATTAATTCGAGAATTTAAATGCAGTAAAGCTAATAAAGAAACTCCATCATTAGCTAATATTAATTTAATTCGAGCTGCTAGAAGTCTAAGCCTAAAAGCCAAGTTTATAAACGACACCCCTGATAAATTATCTGAACATGTGCTGCCGGCTGTAGGGCGTCATGTGGATGGTCACTTTTTTATTATTGCAAAAGTATCTGATGATAAAGTACTTGTACAAGATTTATCGAAATCTAATTCAGGTCTGGTCACTTACTCAAAAAGCGAAATAAATGAAATTTGGACTGGTGAATTACTTTTGCTGTCAAAACGGAGTTCATTGCTAAGCGGCGTGATGACAGATAGTGCTAAATTCGGATTCTCTTGGTTTGTTCCTGCGTTACTGAAATATAGAGGGTATTTCAGTGATGTCTTTATAGCATCATTTTTCATTCAGTTAGTCGGACTAGCTTCTCCTATCTTCTTTCAAGTTGTTATCGATAAAGTATTAGTACACAAAGGGATGACGACCTTAGATGTCCTCGCTTTCGGCTTCTTCATTGTGATCACATTTGAAGTGATTCTAACAGGCTTGAGAACCTATGTGTTTTCACATACTACTAACCGTGTAGATGTAGAATTAGGTAGTAAATTATATAAACACATGCTGTCATTGCCTGTGGCCTATTTCAATAGCCGCCGGGTAGGGGATACCGTAGCACGCGTGAAAGAACTCGATAGTGTCAGAGAGTTTCTAACAGGTTCATCATTGACAGTTGTACTGGATGTGTTCTTTAGTTTTGTTTTTTTTGGCGTAATGTTTTATTACGCTCCTTTGCTAACATGGATAATAGTTGGCACTATTCCATTTTACTTTACATTGTCACTCATCATCACACCGACCTTACGCAAATGTTTAAATGAGAAGTTCCAACGAAGTGCAGAAAACCATTCCTTTTTGGTTGAATCTGTAAACGGTGTAGAAACAATTAAAGCTATGGCGGTAGAGCCTCAACTTCGTAATAGCTGGGATGACAAGCTTGCTGACTACGTTAGTACTTCATTTAAGACTAGTAACTTGAGCAACATCTACAGTCAAATTGCCGCATATATCAACAAAATAAGTGGACTTCTAACACTATATTTTGGCTCCATAGCGGTAGTGTCTGGCGAATTAAGTATAGGCCAGTTTATCGCATTTAATATGCTTTCCCAGCGCGTCAGCGGACCTATAATGCGCTTAGTTAACCTGTGGCAGGATTTTCAACAAGCTAATATATCATTGCAAAGGTTGGGAGATGTACTGAACTCTCCATCTGAGCCAGGTTATAACCCAAACCGTGCAACGCTTCCTGACATAAAAGGGAAAATCGTATTTGATAATGTGCTATTCCGCTATTCACCTGATCGAACTCCTATACTAAACAATATCAGTTTCCAATGCCGCCCAGGAGAAGTGATAGGTATCGTTGGGCGTTCAGGCTCTGGAAAAAGTACCCTAACAAAGCTCATACAGCGATTGTATGTCCCAGAATCCGGTAAGGTTCTCATTGATGGCGTAGACCTTGCTGTGGTCGAACCTGCATGGCTACGAAGACAAGTGGGTGTGGTTTTACAAGAAAACTTTCTTTTCAATCTCAGTGTTAGGGAAAACATTGCACTTGTTGATCCTAGTATGCCGATGGAAAAGGTTATTAAAGCTGCTGAACTTAGTGGCGCTCATGAATTCATCGCAGAGTTGCCTGAAGGGTATGACACGGTGGTTGGTGAACAAGGCTCCTCATTGTCTGGGGGGCAACGTCAGCGAATTGCTATTGCAAGAGCATTGGTAACTGATCCAAAAATTTTGATTTTTGATGAGGCAACTAGTGCACTTGATTATGAGTCTGAAAGTATCATTCAAGCTAATATGCGGCGCATTAGCCAAGGTCGCACTGTATTTATCATTGCACACCGTCTCTCTGCTGTTAAAGACTCGAATCGGATTATGGTTCTCGATAAAGGGAGACTGGTTGAGCAAGGTAGCCATCAACAGTTGATTGAGCAAGCTGGCATATATGCTCAACTACATTCAATTCAAAATCATCATGGTGTTGGTATTGCTGCTAAGCCGGTAGGTCAAGCTCCGATTAATCCTATTGTTCAGAATAATGGGAAGATAGGAGGTCATAATGCCTAGTCACTCGGAGAACAATGCTGCTGAAGCTATCACTAAGCTCGAACACCGCAGACTAGAGCAACAGAAATTAGAGTTTTTACCTGCTGCTCTGGAGATTCAAGCCGCGCCGCCAGCTAGGTGGAGCCGACTTTTGTTACGTTGCATAGTAAGTTTAATAGTAGCGGTAATACTTTGGGCTTCATGGGCCGAGATAGACATTATTGCCACGGCACAGGGCAAAATAGTGCCAAGTGGTAAGGTCAAAATTATTCAGCCTTTAGATACTGGGGTAGTAAAGCATATTTTTATCAGAGAAGGTCAACACGTAAAAGCTGGTGATGATCTAATAGTGCTTGATGGCACCTCTAACCAAGCTGATGCAGACAGGCTTAAAAATGAATTACAAGGATATGTCGAAGACTTAGCACGTCAAAAAGCATTTTTAAATAGGCTGGGGAAAGCGGGTTTTAGTCATGACTCTGAGAGCATAGATACAACTGGTTCAAATGCCTCACAGCAAATATCAACTCTCACTACAGGTATCACTTCGATAGGCTCATTTGATGAGATAAACCCGTTGCCAGCTAACCAACTCCAATTGCTAGATAGTGCATGGCTGGAGCATTTATCTAAGTTAAATAGTATATCTAGTGACATTGCAAAACTTAAAGCAGAGAAAAAGTCTATCAGCATTGATGTCGGACGTATCGAAAAAACATTGCCTTTAGTTGTTGAGCGAGAGCGAAGTTACTACACGTTACTTGGAACGTCGGCCGTATCACGAAATCAATATCTTGAACTGAAGCAACAACGAATAGATCAAGAAGAATCCTTGTTGTTGCAGCGTGCCAAGCTTGAACAAGCCAGAGCTAGTATCGTATCCGTTGAACAAAATTACTTCGCGTATCTCTCTGAAACCCGCAGAAATGTTTTGCAAGAAATTAACCAGTTAACAAGGCAAGTAGAGAGCACTAGGCAAGAGTTAACCAAAGCTATCCGACTTACCGAGTTAAGAGTTTTAAAAGCTCCTGTCACCGGTGTTGTTGAAGAACTAGCGATAGCGACAATAGGTGGGGTTGTAACACCAGCCCAAGAGCTATTAAAGATTGTGCCTATTGGCCAGCATGGCAGTGTACAACTTGAAGTCGAAGCAGGATTACTCAACAAAGACATAGGATTCGTGCAAGTTGGGCAGACTGCAGAGATTAAAATTGAGAGTTTTCCGTTTACCAAATATGGCGTGATAGATGGTGAAGTAACTGATATTTCAGCCGACGCGAAAGAGTACGAACAGCTTGGTCTGTTGTATCCGCTTAAAGCATCTTTGGTAACAGATGAAATCAATGTTAATGGAAAGTGGGTTAAGCTGAAACCTGGCATGTCAGTTACTGTTGAGGTTAAAACAGGTACCCGCCGACTGATGGAGTTTTTATTAGCCCCTTTAATGCGAGGTGTGAGTGAAGGGGCGCGAGAGCGTTAGATTTCAGATAATAACATATAAGGGGTGATATTTATGAATGGCAGGATAAAATCAGAATTAGTAACGTTGGTCAGCGTATTTTGTTTGATTTTTTATGCAGATGATAGCTTCGGAACTCATTCGGAAACGGAAATTGAAGGAAGCGGTCAGAATATTTTTCATAGTAAACATGTTAAAACTCCAATGGAATTAGGTAATTTTAGAGAGGAAGGCTCTTTCTATCTTCTTGAGTCTTCTATAGGTGAAGATGTGTGTACAAATGTTTTGGAGAGCATAAACCAACCTAGGGAATATAACTTTTTTAAAAACAAGGATGGAGTTAGAAAGGAGGAAAGTCGATTCGCTAATTTTGGCTTGCCTGAAATGATGATACAAACACAACTAAATGTTCCAAGAACTGTTATGAGTAAAAAAAACGCAAGCTCATTTCGTGTTGAAGAGTTCGTGGTTGATTTAGATAAGGATGGAGAAACTGAATCTATTTATAGAACAACCGGATATTTATCTGGTGTGTGGGTGCATAATTTATTCATGTTACCTTTGCCATATGATAGTAAAAAATACCTTAATATTGATTCGTTTTGGAAGGAACAACAAGAGTTAGGTAATGTCTCTAAGTTTTTTTTGCAATGGAAAGAGTTTCAAGGCCTAGAAGTTGGTGATTATCTAAGGACTCTGGGCTCTCAGGTGATTTACGAGCTTATAGAATTTCATGGGAATTACTATATTTTTGCAACTAGTTCCGTAATAAAAGAAAACTCCTCTGTCAAAGTGGCAGTTATTAAATTAGACGATATTGGCGTGGGCTATCCCGCATGTCTTTTTGAAACGAAGTTTATCGTAACATATTAATTCAAACTATATATTAAATTTTTAAAAGGAATTGCTTATGTCTTTAGGGAATTTACATGACAATTATAACGCACATCCGGAGCTAAATGATGCTGCAGGTAACCCAGCAACCACCTATTTAGCTGCCAGAGATAATATGTTAAAGAGAAAGGAAAATGAGGCTTTATTTGTAGGAACTGTAGGGGGCGTTGGTGGGG